>JBMNNN010000022.1:0-18536 GCA_050942555.1 Christensenellales bacterium | reverse complement strand
GGGCGGGGGCCTGCTCCCGCCGAATTTCTTGATTGTTTTTGGCTTGTTCGGGTTCTAAGATTAGGTAACGCTCCGCTGGGTCCGGCACTAAACATCGACTTGATTTTAGTGCTTTTAAAATGTCACCATTTCGATGTTGAGTACCGGATCGTGAAACATCAGGGGAACGGTATTTTAATAAGGGCGATGCGGGCGGGCGCATTGTGTTTACCGCGCGGTGCGGCTATAATGAAAAGCGTACAGCCGATGCCGGATATTACGAAGGAGGAGGAATCCCGATGAACACGTCGTGCCGCTACATGAACCCTGCCGTGACCGGTGTTGGACGAGAGGCTCCACGGGCTACGCTGTTCCCGTATCACAGCCTCGAATCGGCCTGCACCGGCGCGCGGGGTTCCTCGGAGTATTACCGTCAGCTCAATGGCTGGTGGCGTTTCCATTACGCCGCAAATCCCTCCCTGGTACCCGAGGGTTTCGAATCGCCCGATTTCTTGGCCGCCGAATGGGATATGATCCCGGTACCGTGCAACTGGCAGATGCTGGGGTACGATAAACCGCATTATACAAACATTCGCTACCCGATCCCCTACGATCCGCCCTATGTGCCCGATAACAATCCGGTGGGCTGCTACCGCAAGGAATTCGTGCTGCCCGAAGCATGGTCGGGCCGCCGGGTGCTGCTCACATTCGAGGGGGTCAATTCCTGCTTTGACCTCTGGGTCAACGGCGAGGAGGTAGGGTTTTCGAAAGTGCCCCACATGCCCGCGGAGTTTGACATCACCGACCTCGTTGAGCCCGGCGCGAACCTGATCGCCGTGTGCGTATACAAGTGGTCCGACGGAACCTATCTCGAGGATCAGGACATGTGGCGGCTGTCGGGCATATTCCGGGACGTATATCTTACGAGCGAGGAGCCCGACCGGCTGCGGGACGTGTTTGTGCGCACCGGTTTGGACGCCGAGTACAGGGACGCGACGCTGCGCGTACAGGGCAGCATCCGCAGCCACGGCGATGGCCGCGCGGCCGGCGTCCGCCTGGAGCTTTTCGATAGCGCGTGGAATCCCGTGTGCGAGGATACGCTGCGCATGGATCTGCCTGACGACGGCGAGACGATGTTCGAGCACAGCTTCGCGGTGAAGTCGCCGAAAAAGTGGACCGCGGAGACGCCCGCGCTCTATCCGCTCATCATTACGCTGGTAGACCGGAGGAACCGCCCGATCACCTTCTACCGGGTGGACGTGGGGTTCCGCGTCGTGGAGATCCGGGGCGCGGAGCTGCTGGTGAACGGCGTGCCTGTCAAGCTGATGGGGGCCAACCACCATGATACGCACTACAAGCTGGGCCACAGCGTGCCGCTGGAAGTGCTGGAAAAAGACGTGGCGATGATGAAACGCTGCAACTTCAACTGCGTGCGCACATCCCACTATCCGCCCGACCCGCGCTTCCTCGATCTATGCGACCGATATGGCCTGTATGTCGTGGACGAAGCGGATCTGGAGAGCCATGGAGATAGTATAAGCAGCTTCGCGCTGAGCTCCGACCCTGCCTGGGAGAAGGCATTCGTGGATCGGGCCGAGCGCATGGTGTACCGGGACCGGAACCATCCGTCGATCCTATTCTGGTCGATGGGCAACGAATCAGGCTACGGAAGCAACCACAAGGCGATGATCCGCGCGGTACGCGCGCTGGACGATACCCGGTTCATACACTACGAGGGGGCTTATGACGCGCCCGAGGTCGATGTGGTCAGCGTCATGTATCCCACGCTGAACCGTGAGGAACGCGGGGAGCAAAAAAGGCTTTCGCTGGAGGAGGAGGGCCAGAATACGGCAGACGGACGCCCGTTCTTCATGTGCGAGTACATCCACGCGATGGGCAACTCCCCGGGAAATATCCGGGAGTACTGGGATATGATATGGCGGTATCCCCGGCTCATAGGCGGATGCGCCTGGGAGTGGGTCGACCACGGCATACTGGTCGAGGAGGACGGCAAGCGGCATTTCGCCTACGGCGGCGATTTCGGAGACAAACCCAACGACGGCGCATTCTGTATCGACGGGTTGATGTCGCCCGAGCGGAAGCCCCACAGCGGGCTTATAGAGTACGCGAAGGTAATCCAGCCGGTCGCCGTGTCGGCGATCGATCTGGCCGCGGGCAGGGTCTCGATCATGAACCGACGTTTCCATACCGATCTGACGGATCTTAACGGCATATGGCAGCTGACCCGCGACGGGCACGAAGTGGCTTCGGGCAACCTGGGCCTGCTGGAAATTGGGCCCGGGGAAACGTGGGAGTACACGCTCCCGCTCCCGCCCGCCCAGCCCGAGGGAGACTGGCGGCTCAATTTCGTGTTCACGCAGCGTGCCGATACGCTGTGGGCGCCGATGGGCTTTCAGGTGGCCTCCGAGCAGCTTGTGGTGGCCACCTGCCCGCCCGGACGGGAGAAGAAAGCGCTGCCCTCGCTGTCGGTAGAGACCGAGGACAGCGAGGTGCTGGTATGGGGCGAGGAGGTTGCGCTGTGTTTTGATATGCGGCTGGGAACGCTGACCGCATACGAGTACCAGGACATGCCGCTCATCGACGCCGGACCGCGGCCCAGCCTCTGGCGCGCCCCCACCGACAACGACGCCCGCATGATGGAAAAGGAGTGGCGGGCCGTGGGCCTTGACAGCCTGGGGCACCGCGTAGCCTCCTGCGGGTGGGAGCAGCCGTCGCCCTCGGTCGTGCGGTTTACCGCCGAAATCGTAAGCGCCCCGGCCTCCACGCGGCCTGTGTGCGTGACGCGGACGACCTATACCGTCTACGGGGACGGGTCGCTGCTCGTCGAATACGATTTCGATGTGCCGCGCCAGGCGACATCGGGCCCGATGCCGCATCTGCCCCGCCTGGGCAGCCGCTGGCTGCTTACGGGGGCGCTCGACCGGGTGCTCTACTATGGGCGCGGCCCCCATGAAAACTACGCCGATAAAAAAGAATCGGCATTCATCGGGCTATTTGGCGGGGAGGTGTCGGACCTGCACGAGGAGTATGTGCGGCCTCAGGAGAACGGCGCGCACCAGGACACGCAGTTCGTGGCTTTCCACGATGTGCTGGGGCTGGGGATCCAGTTCTGCGGCCTTGACGGCTTCTCGTTTACCGCACACAACTACACCGACGAGGATCAGGACGCGGCGGAGCATGCCCACGAGCTCAAGGAGCGGGATTTCGTGTGCGTGAATATCGACTTCGCGCAGGGCGGGCTGGGGAGCAATTCCTGCGGGCCGCTGCCCCTGCGCCGGTACAGGCTGGAGCCGGGAAGGCATTCGCTCAGGTACATGGTGCGGCCTTTCAGCCGCGGGATTCACGACCCGTTCGACCGGGCGCGCAGGCTGCCCGGGTAGCGGCAGAACGCATCGCGCCGCCCCGATCCGGGGCGGCGCTTTTGTAAAACAGTATGCCTGTCGGGGCGAATAGCTTCTTATTCCTGCGTGTACCTGCGAGGCTTCTTCCCGTACCGGATATACAGCCAGAGCCGGTAGGACAGCACGGCTGCGGGCAGGCCCGCCAGCCACCAGGAGCCGGTGGAGCCCCATCCGGCCAGCGCGTGCAGCAGCGCGAAAAGCGTGCCGTGGACGGCGGCCGACGCGATGCCCGACCCAAGCCCCGCCCATAACTTCGCGCCGGGCAGCCACATGAGCATGATCGCCCATCCCGCGAGCGTGGACAGCGCGCATGCCGCCGCGGCCCACAGGGCTTCCGTCCCGGCCCACCAGCCGGGCGCGGGCATCCGTATCTCGCGGAAGAGAAGCAGGGACACAAGCGCCATCGTCAGGGGCACCGCCGCATACCCGATGAGGTGGGAATAGATGCGGATCGAGTCGGCCACGCGGTTGAAGTGGCTGGACGTATTTTCTCCGATATAGACGGCGTCCATGGCCACCTCGGCCACATCGATGCGCGCGCTGCGTACGTGCAGCAGCATCACGTTCTCATACTCGAAGCGGTCTCCCTGGACCGGAAGAAACGCCTTCATGACGTTGCGCGGGTAACCGCGCAGACCGCACTGCGTATCGCCGAAGGAGAGACCGGTCAGCAGCCAGAATACGGCGCGGGTGATCGTGTTGCCCATGAGGTTGGGAAGCGGTACGTTTTTTCCCTTGAAAAATTGCCGCACCCCCAGAACTAGCGCGCCGGGATGGCGCGCCATCGCCTGGGCCACGCTGCGCACCGCCTTGGGCGGGTGCTGGCCGTCGGCGTCCACCGAAATGGCCCCCGACGCGTCGGGATAACGGTCGAGTATGTAGTTAAAGCCGGTCTTGAGCGCCCGGCCTTTACCCAGGTTGATCGCGTGGCGGACGAGCTCGCATCCGCCCAGCGCGAGGGCTGCTTCGAATACCGGGCGGCAGTCGGGCCGGCTGCCGTCGTCGACCAGCACAAACCGATCAAATCCCGATTTTTTCATGCCCTCGATCGCGGAAAGGAGCATCTCATCGGGATTATAGGCTGGTATGAGTATGATGGGATTCATAGCCACCTCATTTTGGTTCGCTTGTCCGGTTGTTTTTAGGATATACATACGCTAGAATAGTACAGGTTACCGGGGGAAATGTCAACATCGACAGGAGGAAGCATGGCATTTTTGTTGGAGACTCATATGCATACTGCCCAAGTAAGTCCCTGCGGGAAGGTATCCGCCCAGGACGCGGTGGCGCAGTACCGCAGAGCGGGCTTTGACGCGGTCATCGTGACCGATCATATGCGCAAGGATATCCTGGCCCCATACGGTGACTGCTGGAGTCGGCAGATAGACGCATGGCTTTCGGGATACAGAAGTGCGCGGCAGGCCGGCGAAGCGATCGGGCTTGCGGTCTGGCTGGGCGTTGAGATCGCGTTCCCGGATACGCGGGAAGACTACCTTCTCTACGGAATCGACGAGGCTTTCCTGTACCGCAATCCGACGCTCGCGGTGATGGGGCTGCCGGCGCTCAGCCGACTGGCCCGCAGCGAAAATATACTGCTCGTGCAGGCGCATCCGTTCCGGCCCTACGGCAAAGCCGCGCCGGCCCGGTATCTGGACGGCGTTGAGGTCCGCAACGGGAATCCGCGCCAGCAGAACAACAACGAAATGGCTCTCGAATACTGCCGTCTCCACCGGCTTATTGAGGTCGGCGGATCCGATTACCATCAGGTCGCCGATCTTTCGGTCGGCATGGCGTTCGACCGGCCGCTCGAGAGCGTCGCGGCGTTCGCGGAGGCGCTGCGGCGCGGGGAAGGGCGCGTGGTGGACGTGCCCGCCGTGCCGGGCGCGGACAGCGCTACCAGCTAACCGAACCGGTAGGGGAGCCGTCCGGGTACGTCCACGCGGATGCGGAACACCGATCCGGCCTGCGGGTCTTTCTGGCCGACGCGGGCGGTCGTGATGATCAGATCGCGCAGATCATCGCCCGCGAATGCGCAGCAGGACACCTGCGCGACCGGGAGCGGAATGGTCTCCAGCACCGCTTTCGCGCCCGGATCGATCCGCACGACCTTATGCCCGCCCCAGAGCGCCAGCCACAGCATTCCCTGGCAGTCCAGCGTCATACCGTCGGGAAGCCCCATTTCAGCCGGTATCGGCATGACCGTCCGGCGGTTTATGAGCGTGCCCTCGCCCCGGTTGAAGTCGAACGCGTCGATCCTGGCCGTCGCCGTATCGACATAGTAGAGCGTCTTTTCGTCGAGGCTCCAGTCCAGGCCGTTGGATGTGCCTACGCCGTCAAAGAGCTCCGTGAGCGTTCCGTCGGGATCCAGCCGGTAAAAAGCGGCCTTGCCGCCTTCGTCCATCCGACCGACGTAGAAGCTTCCGTCGGGTCCGGTCTTGCCATCGTTGAAGCGGCTACCCTTGAGAGGGACTTCCTCGTGGGCGATTTGCACCGTACCGTCTTCGTCGACAAAGTAAATACCATCCTCCAGCGCCGCGACCAGTCCGCCATCCTTATCGAGCGTAATCGCGCCAACCTGCTGGGGCAGCGGTATGTCTTTGGTGATACCGGAGGAGTATTCAATGGATCGGATTGCTTTTCCGCGAATGTCCACATAAAAAAGGGTTTTGTGAACGCTGTCCCATAGCGGGCCTTCGCCCAGCTCGGACGTGCTTTGGGCTATCGTTTCAAGCTTGCCAAACATGCAGCTCACCTCTATAATAGAATATATGAATATTCGATGCGTTTTCACCGATTCCTGCGAGGGAGGAACAATTATGAAGCCATTTAACGTACTTTTTTGGGCCGTCCTGTTGATTCTTGCAGGATTGGTCATGCTTATAAACCATTTCGGCCGCCTGAACCTGAAAGTTGGGTCAATTATATTCGGCCTGTTCATCATCCTGCTGGGAATCAGCATGCTGACCGGCAGCCTTCGCACGAGCGAGGTTCCAGGCAGGGAGAATATGATATTCGGCTCGGGCACGGTTTCGGTCGACGAGGATGGCGACTGCAACCTGGTCTTCAGCAGCGCTACCGTGGATCTTCGCGACCGGGATCGCCTTCCGCGCCGGATCGAGGTGAATGTCGTGTTCAGCTCCGCCCGGGTACTGCTGCCCGAAGGGCCCGTCCGGGTCAGGGCGACCTCGGCGTTCGGACAGGTTGTACTGCCCGAGGGCGGCTCGGTGGTATTCGGCGACCGCTCTTATTCGCGGGAAGGGGACGATCCCATCGAGGTCGAGATTAACTGCGTGTTCGGAAACACCGTCGTTTCCTGAAGCGTAAATACCCGGCAGTGAAACTGCGCCATCGGGCTTTCTTCATGGTTGCCCGACGGCGCCGGAGCGCAGCATTTTATCGGGTCCGTCGCGCCCGACGGGGCTTGTTCCCGCCCGGCGCGCAAATATTTTTGGATATCTGCCCCGCCGCGATTTGGGAGTGCGTACTGACACGATCTGCCGGAAATGAAATGATTGACGCACGCTGAATATAATGTTACTATCCTCTTTGTACGCAAGAAATCGCACATGGATCGTGTATATCTATGATATTTCGAACCAGCATAAAAAGCGTCATCCGGTCCCGGGGCAAGTCCGCGCTCTTTTTTTCACTGATACTGGCGCTGACTATGGTGCTGAGCCTGGGCCTGTATCTGTGGGCGGCGGTCGGGCAGTACCTGGCGCTGTGCAACGCCAGCTACCGGACGATCGGGCTTTTTGAATATATGGGCGTCGACTACCCCGACGAGACCGTCGACGACGAGGGGCTGCGCGAGGCCGCCCGGCTGTTTGACCATGCGGCAATTGCCGGCCACGAGAGCGTCCGCTCCTGGGATACGTCGGCGCGCGCGTTGGGGTATGTGGACGGCCTCACCCGCACGGACGCGATGGTCCCGTATAAACAGTTCGCGGTCATCGTCGTGGGGAGTGTAAGTCCCAACCCCAGTGCGGGGATGACCAGCGCCATCATCAGCGAGTGCCTGTACTCCTATACCGATATGAGCGGTAAGTCGGTGTACATCGACGAGGGCGGCTATACGCTGGAAAGCGGCCGCAGCTATATACTGCACGGCGAGTTTTACTATGCCAGAAGCTCCTATCCGCATTTCCGGATTGCCGGGTTCAGGGGCGCGGACGGCGCGCAGATCCCGGGGGTTATCGATATATCGAGCGCGGACGGGGGCTACGCGATCGATCCGGAGAGCCCATATGTCGCGATGGCCCAGACCTACCGGGTACTCAATAGCAGCGTATCGGTATTCGCGACCTCGGAACTGGATTCGATACTGCCGTTCCACCAGCGGCAGCTGTATATCACAGAGGGCCGGGGCTTCACGCCCGGGGAATATGCGGACAGCGCTCCTGTATGCGTCGTCACTCGGCTGCTCGCCCGGCAGTGCGGCGTGTGGATTGGAGACGAAATCACGCTGTCCATAGCGGTCGGACCGGACAAGCCCATCTATGAGACATACCGGGCTGAAACGGGTTTCACCTATGAAAAGCGCTTCCGGATCGTCGGCATTACCAACCAGCTTACCAGTATGAACCATTATCTGTTTATTCCCAAAAGCGAGGATATCGACCTGTCGGTAAACCAGATCGGGTATACGCTGGGGCAGGCTGTTCTTGACAATGATACGGCAGACCACTTCTACCGCGACATCGAGCCGCTTCTCGGGGACAGGGTGCGCCTGACGATATATGATCAGGGCTATTCGTCGGTGCGCGGACCGTTTGAGGACATACTGCGCGTGGTGGTCATCATGACGGTGGCGTCCGGGTTTGCCGCGCTGGCGGTGCTCGTGATGTTCGGTTTCCTGTTCGTGTACAGGCAGCGCGAGGTTTCCCATATTATGATGGCGCTGGGCACGGGAAAACCGCGGGTCTTTCTGTATTTTCTGTACAGCAGCGGCCTGATCGCGCTAGCCGGAGCGGCTGCGGGGTCGGCCGCCGGGTATTCGCTGTCGGGGCTCGTGGCGAGCCTCGTAAGGCTGATCGCGAAAGGGTACCTGGACGTCGACCGGCGCTTCAGCATCACCAATCTGACGATGGACATGGCGGTCCCCTTCTCGCCGCGCCCCGCCCTCTCGCTGTTCGTATACGCCGCGCTGGCCGTGGTGGCTGCCGCGCTCATGTTCTGCCTGCTGTACACGGCTGGCTCATTCGTGCGCAGACAGACCCGGCGGCGCCGCCCCCGGGGCCCGCGCCGGGCCGCGCGATCGTCGCGGCTGCCCGGCGGGCCCATGAAGTACTGCCTGCTGTCCATCCGGCGCGGCGGGTCGCGCAGCGCCGTCGTACCCGCGGTGTCCCTCGCCATCGTGGTCTTTCTGGGCCATCTTGCGAACACCTCCGCGTCGTACGACGCAAAGCTCCGCCAGGTGTACGATGGGAACGTCGTCACCGGCTACTTTACCGACGTCAATGGAAAGCAGGTGGGCGCTCTAACGGTGGAGGCATTTCAGCTCAACGAAATATACGCGTCTGGCTATATCGGCGAGCTCAGCGTCACAAAGAGCGTTCCGAGCCGCTATCTGGGGCGGTCGGTCGTGGACGGGGAGCCGCAGTTCGTCGCGCTGCTTGAGGTACCCGGGTCGTCGTTCGCCGCCGAGACGCTGTACAACGAGATCCTCCGTGGGCCGGCGGTCATACTCACCAACGACCTTGCCAAGTCGCCGGAATTCTACTACAGCGATACGATCATCACCGAGTTCCTGAGCGGATATGACGCGTCGTTTCTCGCGGACAGCGTGGAAGACAAGCCGGGCTGCATGGTTTCCACGTCGCTAATGGAAGAGACTGGTGTCCGGCTGGGCGATACGATACGTGTCGCGACAGCGACAGGAAATATGTACCGCTACAACCATTTGGATTTACGAGTCGTCGGAAGCTACGTCAAGCAGGGGAGTAAGGACAACATATACTGCCAGCTGGGCGCGTATATCGACCCCTCGATCCTCACCGGCGATCCTGTTGCGGCACGGGAGAAGCTTTTCCCGTATACGCTGGACAGCGCCGTTTTCACGGTAGCCAGCGCGGAGCGGCTTGACGATTTGAAGACCTATCTGAGCGAGCGGGGATATTCGCAGGTGAACCGCCCCGGACAGATCCGCTCCTTTGTCGTATTCGGGGACAAAAACCTGCTGGCCGCGGTGAGCACGCTAATGCAGCAGATCCGCTACATCCGGATACTGTATCCTTTCCTGTATATACTGGTGGGCGCGATCGGCTTTATCGTCTCCTATCTCATCAGCGTGAGCCGCAGGAAGGAGTTCGCGACGATGCGCGGGCTCGGGGCTGAACCGTCGTGCGCGTTCCTTTCGTTTTTCTACGAGCAGTGCATCCTGTGCCTCCTGGGCTGCGCGCTCGGACTTGCGGCCTGGACGCTCTATGCCCGGCCGTCGGACGCGCTTTATATATTCCTTGCCGCCGGATTTGCCGTCTTCTATATCGTGGGCTGCTCGCTGTCCATCCGCGTCATGGGCAGGGCGGCGGTGCTGCGCATTCTTTCCCAGGAGGACTAAGGGGGTTGACGATGGGTTTTATCGAGATTCGGGACGCATCATACAGCTATACGAACCGCTTTCAGCGCGTGGACGCGATCACCGGCGTCAACTGCGCGTTCGAGCGGGGGAAAGCATACGCGATCGTCGGGAAATCCGGCAGCGGCAAGAGCACGCTGCTTTCGCTGTTGGCGGGGCTGGATATCCCGCAATCGGGCGAGGTGCTCTTCGAGGGCGTCCCCACATCGCGCATGGATCTTAACAAATACCGGCGTGAGTGTGCGGCGCTTGTCTACCAGAACTTCCGACTTTTTCCGCTGCTCACGGTGATGGAAAATATCATGTATCCGATGGAGCTCCTGGGACTGGGCGGGAACGTCGCCCGGGATATGGCCCGCGAGCTGGCGGCAAGGGTAGCTCTGCCTGAAACGGCATTGGATCGTTTCCCGGGTATGCTCAGCGGGGGCGAGCAGCAGCGCGTCGCGATCGCCCGGGCTCTGACGATGGACCGCAGGCTGATACTGGCCGACGAGCCCACGGGGAACCTTGATACCGAGAACGGCGACAAAATCATCGACCTGCTGGTCGCACTGGCGCACGAGGAGCGCTGCTGCGTGATCATCGCGACCCACGATATGGCGATACTGCCCAGGATGGACGCTGTGTACCGCATGAGCGACGGAAGGATCACGCTGGTGTCGGGCGGCCACGAACCCGCTTAACAGGAACGACCCGGGCTGATACGGACGGTGGCGGGATATGCCCGCACAGCCCCGAAAGAGGAAAACATGCAGTACGGACTTCTCTGGCTGGCCGTAAGCGGCGGGGTGCTCAAGACGATATTCCACAGCTATGTAAGCCGCAAGTATGTAAAAACGATCCTGGACGCGCATCTCTTTACAGCGGCGCTGTTCGCGCTCATGGCCGTGATCGTTGCGCCTGTCCTCGCGAACCGGCTGACGGCGCCCTCGCTCTACACGGTGATGCTCAGCGTGCTCTACGGCGCGATCAGCGCGCTTTTTCAGATACTCTACGCGCGCGAGATATCCACCGGACCCGCTTCGATCGCGGTGCTCATCAACGCCTTCTCAAACGTCATACCGATATTGGTGGGAATCATCTTCTGGAACGAGGATCTATCCGTCGAAAAGGGAGCCGGGATCCTGCTCCTCTTCCTGTCGCTCTATATGCTGGCCAACCCCCGGAAAAGCAGCGCGGTCCATATGAAATGGTTTCTGATGTGCCTGACGACGTTCGCGATAGCGGGCATGGTCAGCATCATCCAGAAGGTGCACCAGATGGGGCCGCACAGGGACGATCTGCCCGCGTTTCTTGTCATTTCGTTTATCGTGTCGTTTGCCGTTTCGGCCGCGATGGTTCTTCATGGACGCTTCGTCCGGGGCGAGCGGCCGACGCTGCGCATCACGCGCGGCTGCGCCATACCGACGGTGCTGTGCGCCGTCAGCCTGAGCGTCTATCAGGTTTTCACCCTGCACCTGTCGGGCGTGATGGACAGCTCTGTGCTGTATCCGATCCTCAGCGGCGGCATCATGGTCTTCTCGGTGCTCTTTACGGCGCTCCTTTTCCGGGATCCGGTGACGCGAATGCAGAGGCAGGGCATGGTGACCGGCGCGATATCGGTGCTGCTCATAAGCCGGGTTTTCAGCGCCGTCGTCCGGATGATTGGGTAGCAGAACACTATATGACCAATCTTTTGCTCCAGATGGCGGGAGACAGCAGCAGAAGGATCGGATATACCTCCAGCCTGCCGATGAGCATGTCGAGGGACAGCACGATCTTGCTGAGCGGCGAGAACGACGAGAAGTTGCCCGCCGGCGATACCATGCCAAGACCCGGCCCGACGTTGTTGATGCAGGCCACGACCGCCGAAGCCGAGGTCTCCATGTCGAACCCGTCGATCGAAACGATGAGCGCCGACACCGCCGATATAAGGACGATCGCGATAATAAATACGCTCGTTCCGTAGCTTACGCTCTCGTCGACGGGTATGCCGTCCAGCTTGACCAGCGAAACGGCCCTGGGATGTATGATCCGCAGTGCCTGTCTTTTAAGCGTCTTCAATATGATAATGATGCGCGACACCTTGATTCCTCCGCCTGTCGAGCCGGCGCACGCTCCGATGTACATAATGAGCATGAGTATCCATTTGCTCAGCGTCGGCCAATTGTCATAGTTTGCGGTCGCGTATCCGGTGGTCGTCATCAGCGAGGCGACCTGGAACGAGGCGTACCGGAAGCTTTCGGTCGCGGTCTGGTAAACGGTACCGGTTAAGTTGACGGTAATGATGAGCATCGCGACGAGCAGTATCCCGATGTACCACCTGAGCTCCTCTTGGGTCAGGAATCTTTTGAACTGCCGGGTCAGCAGCAGGAAATACGCGCTGAAGTTTATGCCGAAAAGGATCATGAATATCGTGATCACGGCATCGATGTAGGCGCTTCGGTACGCGCCGATCGATGCGTTTTTGATCGAGAAGCCGCCGGTTCCCGCCGTTGCCAGCGTATGGACGACGCTGTCGAACAGCGGCATGCCGCCGGCCAGCAGCAGTATGATCTGCAGCAGCGTCATGCCGATGTATATAGAATAGAGGATTTTCGCGGTCTGCCGCGCCTTTGGCACCAGTTTTTCCTTCATGGGCCCGGGGCTTTCGGCCCGCATCATATGCAGCGGGTCGGCGCCGGCCATGGGCAGAATCGCCACGACGAACATGAGCACGCCCATTCCGCCGATCCAGTGGGTAAAGCTCCGCCAGAACAGCATGCTCCTGTCCACGCTCTCCACATCGGCGAGTATGGTCGCGCCCGTTGTGGTGAATCCCGATACCGACTCAAACAGGCTGTCGATAAAAGAGGGTATCGTGCCGCTTAGAAGAAACGGCATCGCGCCGAAAAGCGATATAATCACCCACGAAAGCGATACGGTGATCACGCCTTCCCTGGCAAAAAACGCGCTGCTCTCCGGTTTCCTGCGCGTCAGCAGCAAACTGAGCGCCGCCATCACGACGATCACCCCGGCAAATACGGCCGCGGACCGGTATTCCCGGTACAGCAATGCGACGAGAAGGGACAGCGTCATAAATCCGGCCTCGAATTTGAGCACCTGACCGCATATGTTTCTGATTGCCTGGAAGTTCATAGGCTGTACCTCTATTGAAATATCGCGTTCAGATTGTCCAGATGCCGCATGGCCGTGGTGACGAGAATGATGATGTCGCCCTCGAGCATCCTGTCCTTGCCCCTGGGTATGATGATGCTTCCGTCCCGTACGATGGCGGCCAGCAGGATATCCTTTTTGAGCGGCAATTCCATAATTGGCACCCCGAGGTACAGTGTCGACGAGATCGCCATGAACTCCAATACCTCGACCTGATCGTCCGCGATTCGGTACAGCGTCTCGATGGGCCCGTTCTGTCTGCTGTGAATATGGCGGACATATCGTACGATCTGATTGGCCGCGGTGGTCTTCGGGCTGATCACCCGATCAATGCCGGCTTTCCTGATCATGTCCGAGTATTCGAGCCGATTGATCTTCGTGATTACTTTCCCGACTTCTTTATACGCCCCGTACATCGATATGATGAGGTTTTCTTCGTCGATATCGGTAAGAGCGATAAAAGCGTCGTAGTTCTCCATCCCCTCCGAATCGAGCAGCGCCTTGTCGGTTCCGTCCCCATGTATGATGAGCGCGCCGGGGAGCGCCTCATACATCTGTTCGCACTTGCTTTCCAGTTTCTCTATGATGGTTACCTTTATGCCGCGCTCCATCAGTTTTTTGCCCAGATAATAGGTGATGAGCCCGCCCCCCACGATCATCGCGGAGCGGACTTTCCTGTCTCTCTGGCCGAGCGAGGCCAGGTACGAGTCGATCTGGTGGTAGTTTCCGACGATAAAGAGATGGTCGTCCTCTTTGATTATAAAGTCGCCCTTCGGGATATACGCTTTCGCGCCCCTCATAACGGTGCAGATGAGCACATCCGACGCGTATTTACCGTGGACGATCGATACCGACTTGCCCACCATCGGATTGTCCCTGTGCACCCTGATTTCCACCAGATAGACATTGCCCTCGACAAACGAACCGATGCTGATCGCCGACGGGAAGCTCACGAGACGGGCTATTTCCTCGGCGGCGGCCAGCTCGGGATTGACGATCATGCTCAATCCGAGTTCCTCTTCCATCATGATCATCTGTTCGATATATTCGGGGTTTCTGATCCTGGCGATCGTATGCTTTGCGCCCAGCCTTTTGCCCACGAGGCAGCAGACCATATTGACCTCATCCATCGATGTGGCGGCGATCAGGAGATCGGCGCTTTCGATCCCGGCCTTTTTCAGCACCGCGTAGCTCGCGCCGTTCCCCTTAATGGCGATGATATCCTGCGACTCGATGGACTTTTGCAGCACATCGTCCCTGTTGTCGATGATCGTGACATCGTGCCCTTCGCGGGAAAGGTTCTCCGATACGGTGAATCCGACCTTGCCGTCGCCCACGATGATGATTTTCATTGCTCCTGCCTCCGCGAAGTGCGTTTTGGGTCTGCTGCCCTATTATCGTGCAGGCCGCCCGCGTCAAAGTAACCCGTCAGATCCGTTGCCCGCGCATGAATCTCCATCGCGGAGCTTCCGGTAATCCGCCAGCGTGCCGTCGGCGGCCATATGCGCCGCCCCGAGTATATGCAGCGCGTCCACGACCGAGTAGCGATCGCGGTACAGGTGCGCGTACCGCAGCGTATAGGTGAGCAGCTCCGGCGGTATTCCGATCGCCTCGGCGTCGATCGGATACGCAAGCTTCGCATAGAGCCGCCGGTAGTCGTCCCAGCCGGGCAGGAACGACAGCGTGCGCAGTATCCGCTCCCAGTTCGTGGTGAGCGCGTCATACTGCCGTTCGAATTCGCTTCGGGTGACGCGGAAGACCGGATTCTCGGCCTCGATGACCGCGAGGAATTCCTCGCCAAAACACGAGAGCGCGTCCTGCCGTATCTTTTCGTAATCGAGTATCGCGCTGCGCGCAGCGTCCCGGTCGAGCGCCCGGATATCGAGCCCCCGGAAATAGTCGTACATGCGCAGATAATAGCCCGTCGAGCAGCCTACCGATATGCCGTGCAGCGCGTAGGGCCTGCCGGATTCCAGCATCCGCGTCTCCCATATATGGCCCTGGTTGTGCTCGACCGAGGCGACCGCCCGGGTATGGCCGATCGTAAAGATCGTGATGCCCGCGAGAATGAGTCCCTCGATGACCGCGGCAAGTCCCTTCTCGGTCAGGTTTTTGATATCGTCCACATGGGAGACGAGGTTTTCGAGGGCCTGCGTGATGAGCCCTACGGCGTTTTCGTCGACGGCTTCGCCGTTCACGATCCGGGACAGCAGCCAGTCGGCCTTCGCGATATACTTGCCCAGCACGTCGCCAAAGCCCGCAACGATCATCTCGTAGGGCGCGGCGCGGAGGATCCGGGTATCGAGCACCAGCACCCGGGGCGCGGAGCCGTGCCGGTGGACCTTTTTGTTGCGGTATATCATCGGGGCGATGACCGATATGTAGCCGTCCATCGAGGCGGCGGTACCCACACTGACGAACGGTTTGCCGATCGAGTGGGCGATAAACCGCGTCACGTCGTTGATGACGCCCGATCCGCACGCGATCAGGAAGTCGGGCTCGGGCTCGCATGCCATCAGCACATCGCCCGACGAGCGCTCGTCGGCCTCGATCCGCGCCGCGTGGGCAAGGACACAGCGCCGCACCGTAAATCCGTGCGCGCCCAGCGCGGCCTCGAGCGCCGCGCCCGCGGCCTTCATCGTATTGTCGTCGGCGATGAGCAGGCAGCTGCTGCCCAGATCCCTTTTCCGGATATACGCGGGCGCGTTTTCCAGTATGCCGCTTCCCATATATATGTCGATATCGGAAATCGTATGGGGCCCCGCAACGCCCTCCAGCTTCATCAGGCTGTCTTCATAGTGGTGGTTCATGTCGTCTTTCTCCGTTCCCGCCGTTGGCGTATTATCCGGATGTTCCGGTCTCATGCTGTCCTTCGCATGCGCTCCTCTTCATCGCACGGGCGGTATCCCGGTCGATCATGCGCGCGGGGTCGTTTCGCAGGCCAAGGCAGTCGCTGCAGCTCCACCCGCAGGCCGGGCATACGCACATGCCGCCGCGGCCCCGCTCGGTGTGCACCGTCAGCGTGCCGCACTCGGGGCATCCGCAGTTCATATCATTTCCTCCCGCATCCGCTGGCGAACCGCCTCGAACAGCAGCACTCCGGCCGCGACCGACGCGTTTAATGAGCCGGTCCTGCCGCGCATCGGTATCCCGATGAGGCTGTCGCACCGCTCCCGCACCAGCCGCCGCAGCCCCACCGCCTCGTTGCCTATGACGAGCGCCAGCGGCCCGGTAAGCCGCTCGTTATAGCAGGGCGGCGCATCCATATCGGCGCCGCGCACCCAGACGCCGCGCAGCTTCATCGCGTCGATCGCGGCCACCAGATTGGTCACGCGGCAGATCGGGATATGCGCCACAGCGCCCGCGGAGGAGCGGGCCACGGTCGCGGTAAGGCCCGCGGAGCGGCGTTCGGTGAGTATGACACCCGACGCGCCCGCGCACTCGGCCGAGCGGATGATCGCGCCCACATTGTGGGGGTCCTGCATCTCGTCCAGCAGCACGAATACCGGGTCGGGCCGGGTGACGAAAGCCTGATCAAGGAGCTCGTCCAGCGGTATATAGCTGGCGGCGGGAAGCATCGCGATAAGACCCTGGTGAAAGCCCGTGCGCGCCAGCGCATCGAGCTTCGGGCGGGGCGCACGCTCGATGTGCACCTTCATGCGCCGGGCTGCGCCCAGTATACCGGCGATCGACGCATCGTCCAGCGCCGAGTCGATGATCAGCTTGTCGATCGCCTGGCCCGCCTTGAGCGCCTCCCAGACCGGGTTTTTGCCCTCGAGCTGGTAGACCGCGTCGTCGTCTGCCCAGGTGTCATCAGCGTACCCGGGCGCCTCGTCGGGACGGCGTTCGGCAAAGGAGCCGGGCGGCTGCGCGTCATTGTACGCGGGCTTTCTGGGACGCGATGAGGATATCGGCGTCCGCGATCGGGCTCCGGCGGCGTCGGGCTTCGCTCCCCGCGGGGACCTGCCGCGCGCTCCCGCGGACTTTGACGCCATACCTGCCCGGGGCCGTTTCGGGCGGTCGTTCTTCATAGTGTGCTGGCCCTCCTTAATCCGGGAAGTCTCTCCTCATGCGCTCCAAAACCTCGTCCGCGCGGCCGCAGCTCATCGCTCCCTCGGTGCAGGCTCCTGCCACGCAGCCCGGGCCTGCGTTCCTGAAGAGATTCGGGGCCGCCTTCTTCGCAAGCCCCAGCATGGTCCAGGCCACCTCGCGGATCTCCCACTGGGCGCGGTTGCAGCAGCGCAGCGAAAAGAAGTGATGAAGCTCCCGCGCGTTCATCGTCACGATCATCTTGGTTTCGGCGGCGTTGGGCAGCACGAACCGCGCGTCTTCGAACGTCTTTTCGCCGCCTCCGCCCATTTCCTTTACCCATTCGTCGTACCAGCCCTGTATCGTGCGCATCTGGCGCTCGAACCGGGCGACGGCCTCGGGCCCCAGCGCCTTGACGCCTGCGGGCACGACGTAGTTGAACGTGTCGCCTCCCTTTCCGACCGCGCCCACATAACGCTGGGACTTGACCGAAAAGCTCGCGATACGGTGCCGCGTGATCTGGGCCAGCAGGCTGCGGGATACGCCCTCGATGCCGAACGTGAACGAAGCGTGCTCGATGGGGGACAGGTGCCCCATATCCACCAGCTTCTCGATATATCGGCCCTGGTCCCGGCGAGAAACGCCCTGCCTTAGGGTTTCGATATCGGCGTCCGAGTAGCACAGCCGCGCGCCCATCGCCACGATCTCCTCGGGCTGAGCTGTATAGCGCAGCAGCTCCACTTGGGATTTAACAGCCGGCATCTGCAGCCCTCCTTTGCGCGTCGGAGAACGTATACGCCCGATCCAACAGCTCCAGCAGCCGCGGGCCGGAGTTGGTAAGGTACAGGTAACCGATGAGCGCCTCGAACGCCGTCGCGCTGTGGTAGTCCGACACGCGCGCGCGGCGGGGCATGTTGGCGGGCCGGGCGTTTCGTCCCCGGCGCACGAGCCGCAGCTCCTCGTCGCTGAGCGCGGGCATCAGCGCGGCCAGCGCCGCCGACTGTCCCTGGGCGCTCAGATGCCGGACGGCCAGCGCGTGCAGTCGCCCGCTCGGGCAGTCATAGCTTTCCGCGAGCCGCGCGCGCACATACAGGCTGTGCACGGCGTCGCCCACATAGGCCAGGTGAAGCGGATTTTTCCGCTGCGCGTCGGAAACGGAGCCGCCCGAAAAAAGTCCGACGATCCGGTTGTCTGTCGTATGCTCCATTTGATCTCCTGACGAATATATTTGCACCTATTTTATCATACAAAGAGGGATTAAGAAAGGAGCGGGAGCAGGAAGACAGGGCGTAGTTTCTGACAGGGACTCAAATTGACATAATCAGGTAGGGCGGTATATAATAGATTTATAAAGGATATTTAGTAAATCGTATCGAGTCATTTCGAAGTCCTCC
>JBMNNN010000208.1:0-3361 GCA_050942555.1 Christensenellales bacterium | reverse complement strand
TTCCGATTTCTAGAGAATTTTAACTATCCCTATATCTCCCGGACGATCACCGAATTCTGGAGAAGGTGGCACATCTCTCTGGGAACATGGTTCAGGGATTATGTGTATATTCCGATGGGCGGAAACAGGGTGAGCAGGGCCAAATGGATTCGCAATATCATCGCGGTTTGGCTCCTTACGGGCCTGTGGCACGGCGCGCAATGGAATTTCATACTGTGGGGTCTCTATTTCGGGCTGTTTCTTGTGGCTGAAAAATATTTTTTGAAAAGCGTTCTTAATAAACTGCCGAGGATTGCCGGCCATCTTTATGTGGTGCTTTTTGTCATGCTGAGCTTTGTGCTCTTTAATTCGAATACGCTGGGCGAGAGCATCGACAGCTTCAGGGGGATGTTCGGACTCGTCGATATCCCTGCGTGGAACGCGGAAACGCTGTACTATGCCCGAAGCTACGCGGGTGTAATGTTGGCGTCGGCCTTCGCCGCAACCCCGCTGCCCTCCGCGCTCGCGCGTAAGATTGCCTCCTGCAAAAAGGGGAGGGCAGTGACGAATCTTCTGCAGCACGCGGTGCTGGTGCTGCTTTTGCTGGTCGCGACGGGGTATCTGATAGACGGCTCCTTCAATCCGTTCCTGTATTTCAGGTTCTGAGAATGAGGACGGCGGAGTAGAGAACGGTTTCAAGCGGTGGTGAAAATGAGCGACAGCTTCAATAACAAAACAATAACCCTGTGCTTCGGCGTGATTTTGATCGGTTTTATGGCGGCCAATATACTCGTGCCCGATACCGCTGTCTCCTTTAGCGAGCGGCGTTTCCTGTCGGGGATTCCTTCCTTTGACTCGGAGGAGTTATTAAGCGGAGAGCTCTTTGAGAAGTATGAAAAGTATTTTCTGGATCAATTTGTATTGAGGGAGAATCTCCGGGGATTAAAAGCTTTCTTTAGTCTGCGGGTTTTTAGCCAGAAAGACAATAACGGAATATACATTGTCGATGGCAATATTCACAAGATTGAATATCCGCTCAGAGAGGCGGCGATAAAAAACGCGGCGGATAAGCTCAATGAGGTGTATGAGAAGTACCTGCAAGGTATGAACGCAAGTTTTGCCATCATCCCCGACAAGAACTATTTTGCTGCGGAGAAAAACGGGTACCTTTCGCTCGACTATGAGCGGCTGATCGCGCTGATGCGGCAGCATGTGCGGAATATCGGGTATATCGATCTGTTTCATGCGGTGGATATCGACGACTACTACCGGACCGATCTTCACTGGAGCCAGGAGCGGATACCGCATCTGGCGGATCTGCTGCTCAGGGAATTGGGGAATGAAGCGCACTCCCGTAATGTTTCCTATACCGAAAAAACGCTGTACCCGTATTATGGCTCCTACTACGGTCAGGCGGCGCTGAAGCTGGAGCCCGACACATTGGTATACCTGACGAATGACATGCTGGAGAACGCGTCTGTATACGACCATATCGACGGGACGGTGGGCAGCGTATACAGCGAGGAGAAGTTCGGCACCATCGACTCCTATGATATTTTCCTGTCGGGCGCAAAGTCGCTGCTGACCATCATAAACCCGGGCGCCAGTACCGACAGGGAGCTTATCCTTTTCAGGGATTCGTTCGGGAGCAGCATCGCACCGCTGCTCCTGAAGGGATACGCGAAGATCACGCTCGTAGACCTTCGCTATTTGCGAACCGATATGCTCGGGGACTATATCGATTTTCATGAGGGGCAGGATGTGCTGTTCCTTTATCATACGATGATTCTGAATAACAGCTATATGCTCAAATAGTGAAAACCAGATCGCCGGTACGGCGGAATCAGGCAAGCTGATGCCGGGCTTTCCTCCCACAACAACTCGACACGATCAAAATACGCTTTATTCTTGACACAAAATCGATGTGCAGGGTATAATCTCTCCTATAAGAAGGCGATGACGGGAAGAGTAGAACGCGGCAGCCACGCGCAGAGAGCCGGACAGTGGTGAAAGCCGGTCGGGACGCGCGTTTGAACATGGCCCCTGAGCCCCGCTGGCGAAGATTTGAGTCGGCGGCGGGTTCTGCCCGTGACAGCAGGACTGCGGTAATGGCCGCAGCGTGAGATGCCCTTTATCGGGGCAATCAGGGTGGTACCGCGACAATCCTCGCCCCTGTACGGGCGGGGTTTTTATTTATAAGAGCAGGAAGGATTGAGAGAAATGACCAAACCGACGTTTTATATTACGACGCCGATCTATTATCCCAGCGACAAGCTGCACATCGGGAACACATACTGCACGGTATATGCCGATGCGATGGCGCGGTACAAGCGTTTGCGGGGATACGATGTATATTTCCTCACCGGTACCGACGAGCACGGCCAGAAAATACAGCGCATCGCCGCGGAGAACGGCGCTACGCCCAAAGAGTATGTCGATAAAATCGTCGAGGGCATACTCAAGCTGTGGTCGCTCATGCAGGTGAGCTACGACGGATTCATCCGCACCACCGATCCGGCCCATGAGCGGGTAGTTCAGCGGATATTCGAGCAGCTCTACCGCCAGGGCGACATCTACAAGGGCACATACGAAGGCTGGTACTGCACCCCCTGCGAAAGCTTCTGGACCGATTCCCAGCTCAGGGACGGCAAATGCCCTGACTGCAGCCGCGCGGTGGAAAAGACCAGCGAAGAAGCGTATTTCTTCCGCATGTCCAAATACCAGGACTGGCTGCTCGACTATATCAAAAGCCATCCCGATTTTATCGTTCCAGCCTCGCGCGCCAACGAGATGATCCGCAATTTCATAGAGCCGGGCCTCGAGGATCTCTGCGTGTCCCGCACGACGTTCACATGGGGCGTGCCGGTGCCTTTCGATCCCGACCATGTCATATACGTGTGGATCGATGCGCTGTCCAACTATATCACAGCGCTGGGCTATGGCAGCGATGACGACAGCCTGTACCGGAAATACTGGCCCGCGGACATACATCTGGTCGGGAAGGACATCATTCGCTTCCATACGATCATATGGCCGATCATGCTCCATGCGCTGGGTCTGCCCCTTCCCCATCAGGTCATCGGCCACGGTTGGTGGACCGCCGACGGGGAAAAGATGAGCAAGTCCAAGGGGAACGTGGTGGATCCCGTGACGCTGGTCAACCGCTATGGGCTGGACGCGATCCGTTACTTCCTGCTGCGCGAAATGCCCTTTGCCGCCGATGGCGACTTTACGCACCGCTCGCTCATTACCCGGATCAACTCGGATCTGGCAAACGATCTGGGGAATCTGGTTCACCGCACGTCGGCCATGACGCGGAAATACTTCGACGGCATACTCCCGGCGGCGGGCCTCCGCGATGCGCTGGACGAGGAAATATCGG
>JBMNNN010000207.1:0-3380 GCA_050942555.1 Christensenellales bacterium | reverse complement strand
CACTTGGGTCATTGATACAGCCAGTAATCCTTACGCCGGAGCGGGTCTCTCGCTCGCTGTGGCGGCCGTACTGTGGGGACTGAGCTGGGCGCTGAACCGCCGCGTAACCGTCAGGGATTCCTAGCGATCGGCACCGGCTCTTTTGAAAAAACCGGCCATCCACGCGATATCCGCGCGGCCCACGCACCCGGAAACCGCCAGCAGCCCTGCGTAGAGAAGCGCTGTCAGCGCCGCCTGGGCCGCGGCGATCGCGCCCGATCCGGTCAGCCCGGGAAACGCCATCCGAAAGAAAAGTGACGCCAATACGGCCGATAAAAGCGCCGCCAGCAGGGGCTTTATGACCCAGTCGGCAGCGCGTATGGTCAGCCCCGACACGCGCAGCAGCCTCCGGATGCTCAGCCCGGCGTTAAAGATCGTGCTCACGAACAGCGTCGCGATGTACCCGTTCATGCCCATAAGCGGCGTGAGCGTCACGATCATCGCAAGGCGCAGCGCCGAGTCCGCGGTATTATACTGGAGCGTCTTCATCTGCTCATTCATGCCGATGAGCATCGCGTCCACGACATGGTCGAGGTAGAGGAGCGGCACGAGCGGAGAGAGCATCCGCAGCACGCGGCCAGCGGCGCGGTTTCCGTACAGGGCCATGGTCAGCTCTTCCGAGAAAACGGCGAAAACCGCCGCAACGAGCAGCGACATGAGAAGCGTCACCTGCACGGCGCGCGACGCGATCGCGTCGACCCGGCGCCGGCTGCCCGCCGCCGCGGCCCGGGCTACCTCGGGCACCATCAGCATCGAGACCGCCATCAGCAGCGAAGCCGGAAAGAACAGCACCGGCATCACCATGCCGCTCAGAACGCCGTACTGCGTCAGCGCCGTTCCCGAGTGAAGCCCCGAGCGCTTGAGTCCTGCGGGGATGAGCAGGCTCTCGGCGGTGCGCAGCCCCGTGCGAAGCGTGGCGCTCGCGGCCATCGGAAGCGCGATCGCGGCGATGCGCCCCAGCATCCGCGGGGGAGCGGGCGAGGACGGCGCGCGCCGCTTTTTCCGGTCGCGCCGGTAAAGCGCGTACGCGAAAAGGAAGGAAGCCGCCTCGGCGAGCGTCGATGCCAGCACAACGGCGTTGCAGGCGCGTCCTATGCCGTGCGGAGCCGCCGCCCTGAGAAGGACTATCGTGACGGCCAGCCTGAACAACTGCTCAAAAAGTGACGCGCCGGCCGACTTCGGCGCCTGGCGAAGTCCCACAAAATATCCCCGCAGGCATGCCGAAACGGCCACAAAGGGCAGGCTCGCCGCCATGATCCGAAGCGGCTGCGCGGCGCGTCCGTCCCCGAGAAACCGCGCGGCGATCGGCTCGGACGATGCGATCAGCGCCGCCGCCACGACAGCGCTAATCGCGACGCCCAACGCACAGGATTGCCTGACGATGGCGGGAAGGTGGCCCGGCTTTCCCGACTCGACCGCCTCGGCCGCCATCCGGCTGACGGCCTGGCTGAAGCCCGACGACGAAAGCGCCGACGCGAATATATAGACCGAAAAGATGAGCTGATACAGGCCCAGGCCTTCCGCGCCGATATGCCGGGACAGCAGCGCGCTCAAATATATGCCGATGACCCGCAGCAGCAGCGCCGTCGCCGTCAGAGTGATAAAATTAATGAGGAATGACCGGTTTCGCATGACCGCCCCCGCATACATACTCGTCTATGTATACGGGGGCGGAGGCGCAAATAGTAAAGGCGGGCGAAAAACGCGCCCGTGCGGGTTTATTCGGAGTCGCGGTAATCCCTGATAATGAGCAGCACCGATGTGAGCGCCGACGCGGCGACAAAGAGGAGCAGCAGCAACTTAAACTGGTTCCCCCGCAGAAATCCCATCGCGTCGTTGAAGCGGTCCAGTATGAGGAAGGTCAGCATCATAGCCGATATGATGAGGCTTATATGGGGCGCTGCCCTGCGCACGAACTTCATGGCTCGACCTCCCGCTCGACGATATATATGATGTCGCTGACCTCGCGGCCGCCTTTATAGGGCTGATTGATCAGCTCGCCCATGAACGTCATCTCCGCCGACTGGCCGCCGTCCAGATTGTAGGCCACCGTGCAGCCCAGATCGTAGAAAAGCTGGGAGAGCTGCTTTAGCGTCATGCCCGTCGAGTACCCGGGCTGACGGCCGTCCACCAGCACGAAGCAATAATGGCCCGGCTCGTAGTAGCCGATCGCGGCGCGCGGGTTGGCCGGGGTCAGGTTGCTGTTGAACCTCGTCATGGGCTGCCCGTCGGTGAGCAGCATCGGGCCGAAGGACCACCCCTGCCAGGCTCCGCTTTCCAGTATCGGGCCCATGTCGAATTCCTTCTCGGTGTACGTCTGCATTGTGCCGTCGTTGTAAAGTATCAGCACGTCGGCGAAGGGATCGTCGCGGTAGAGCACGCCGTTGCGGATGACGACGCCGTCACGCCGCGAACCGTAGTAGTCGCCCGATATCGCGAGGATCGCGCCGTACTGCTCGGCGATCTTGTGCGCTCTATCGTTTCCCTTTCCGTATTCGCCGCCCGCAAACGCGGTCCGCAGCGCGTCCAGATTGCGCAGGTATATATCGGCGACATAGTATGTGACGCCGTCCTCCTGCACGCGGTCGACTGTGATATGAATATCGCGGCTCTGATAGCTATTCTCCGTCACGATCACATCGCCGGACGCAAAGTGGCCCGCGAACTTCTCTCCCCACATGCCCGGTTCGGGCGTCGGGGAGGGCGCGGGGCCTGTCGCCGTAGCCTGCGCGGTGGGCGTCGCGTGCAGCGTGGGCGCGGGCGATGCGGTAACGGCGGGCGTGGGCGCCAGCGTCGGAAGCAATATGACCTCGCCGGTCTGCGCCTGCGGAAGCACATGATGGAACAGCGCGAACACGATCAGGCTGAGCCCTGTGATCAGCACGTCCGCTATGACCATCCAGAGTATACCGGTTTTTTTCCTGTTTTCTTTCATGGTTTTGTCTCCAGTATTCATACAGCATGTATTATAGCGCATCCGGACGGGATTTTAAATTACATATTCGATAACAAAATATGAAAGAAAAATGTGTTTTTGGGTACGTTCGACCGCGGCTGGCCCGCGGACTGCTCGGCTGGGAAAGCTGCGCTGACCGCTTTTGCTTTAGAAATATGCATATAAGGGCGAAAGCATTTACTTACAAGCATTAACCTTCTATAGACTATTTGAGCAGTTTTATAGACTTTCTTTTTTATGGCACTTTTCACAGCAATTATATAGGTTTAATGGATGCCGCTTTCAGCGCGAAAGTGTCCAGCACATACGAAAGCGAAGGGACAAGAACCATATTGATCAAAATCCGTATGTGCTGGACCCGGACCCCTGACTACAGATCAGGCTG
>JBMNNN010000206.1:0-3405 GCA_050942555.1 Christensenellales bacterium | reverse complement strand
TCGCGCCCGAGGAGGCACGCGCTGCCTGCGACGCGCTGGCGCAGAAATACGCGGTGCTGCCCGACGTCGATTTTGAGAAGTTCGAGGCGTCGATGCGCGCCTCGATCGCGCTGGAGCGCATGGCCGCGGCTGCGGGCGTGGATCTGCTGGTGCTCAACGACATCGACCCGGTGCTTTTCCGCCACGTGGGGCTTCGGCCGGGCTTTACGCCCTGTCCCGGCGGCCCGCCCGTCACCGTCGTGCCCGAGGGCGATATCGGCGGCGGCGTCGCCACCTACGTGCTCAAGCTGCTTGCGGGGCGGCCGGTGAACTTCATCGAGCCCTTCCATATAGACCACGCCGGCGAATGCTTCGCCGCCGGCCACGCAGGCCCCAACGACTACACCGACCCGGAGGGTAGCGTGCAGATCGCGCGGGACGTGCGCTTTGCCAAGAGCGGATACAAGCATGCCGGAGCGCCGTTCGCGTGGTATGTGATTCCGCCGGGACTTAAGACGATGCTGCACTGCTCACAGGGGCCCGAGCGCTTCAAGTTCGTCGTAACCCGCGTGGAAGCGCTTGCGACAAAGCACTTCATCACCAGCTATTCGCACGGCCTGCTGCGCCCCCTGGCGGGCACCAGCGAGCAGCTGTTCGACCGGCTGGTGCGCGTAGGCGTAACCCAGCACTACGGGCTGGCTCCCGGCGACTATGTGCCGCAGATACGGAGCCTGGCCGAGATGCTCGGATTCGACTTTATCGAAATTTCGTAGGATGGGAGCTATATCAATATGAGTTTTATGTTCAATCCGTTTCCCTATCATGACCCGAACGCCGTCAACGAGCTCAACGTAGACGAGCGGTACACGAAAGCCATCACCAAGGGCAACGTGGCTGCGGCAAAGGCGGTCGCGGCCCGGCTGTCGGGTATGAAGCGCGCGGTTGTCGGCATCGACGGCGCGATCAGCGCCCCGTTTATAGAGTGGGTCACCGCACTCGAGCAGGCGCTCTCGACCGCCGGTATTCCGGTCACGAGCGTCAGCGCCGAATGTCTCTATAAGGACGCCGACGCGCTCGAGGAGCAGCTCAGTGAGTTCCTGCCCGAGGATCTTGAGAAGGATCCGGTGCTTCTCTTCGGCAGGCTGTACGAGGGCGGATACGAGGGCCTGATGCGCGGCGACGCGATCGACGGCCTGGCCGGACGGATGCAGTCGTTCGGGAAAAACGGCAGCGGCGTGCTCATCGTATACGGGAACGGAGCGCTCATTCCTGCGCTGCGGGCGCACGCGGATATCAAAATGTTCATCGATGTGACGCCCCTTACGATCACGCTCAACGTACGCGGCGGCCGTGTCCGCAACCTCGGGGACCGGACTGCCCGCCCGTTTAAGCTGGCGATGCGCCGGTGCTACTATGTGGACTTCGAGGTGTCCTACCATCTCCGCGGCCAGCTCCTGCGCGGTGGCCATATCGACTACTATTTAAGTGGCGACGACTCGGATAACCTGCAGCTCATGCCCATCGAAACCGTCAACGCGATCTTTGATGCGCTGGTCAGCCAGCCGCTGCGCTGCAAGCCCGTATACCTGGAAGGAGTCTGGGGCGGCTACTATTTTAAAAAGATACGCGGTCTGCCCGATACGATGAAAAACTGCGCGTGGGTATTCGATATGATACCGATGGAGGTATCGGTCGTGACCCGGCAAAACGGGGTGCAGACCGAGTTTCCGTACTTCACGTTCGTGCAGGCGCGCGGCGAGGCGCTGATGGGCGCCCAGTGTGTGAAAAAATTCGGGGGCTACTTTCCGGTCCGGTTTAACTACGACGATACATGGCACTCGAGCGGTAACATGTCCATCCAGGTGCATCCGGGCGGCGACTACGCGGTAGCCAACTTCAATGAGCTGGGCCGCCAGGACGAGAGCTACTATGTCGTAGTGACCGGTCAGGGCGCCAAGACCTATCTTGGATTTAAGGAAGACGCCGACATAGAGCAGTTTATCGCCGACGCGCGCCGCTCCGAGCAAAACAATGAGCCCGTCGACTACGAGCGGTATCTGAACTTCGTGCCCTCAAAGCCCGGCACCCAGGTCATGATACCGGGGGGCACGATCCACTCGTCGGGGCGCAACCAGGTGGTGCTGGAAATCGGCAGCCTGACGATCGGCTCGTATACATTTAAGATGTACGATTACCTGCGCGCCGATCTGGATGGGATCCCCCGGCCCATCCATACATACCACGGCGACAGGGTGCTGCGGCGGGAGCGCCGCGCAGGCTGGGTCCGCGACAACATCGCGCACGAGCCCCGCAGCGTCCGCAAGGGCGACGGCTGGGAGGAGGTCATCGTCGGCGAGCACGATCTACTGTACTTCTCGCTGCGCAACCTGCGCTTTGAGCGGCGGATCGAGGACGACACCCGCGACCGCTTTCACGTACTCACGCTGGTGGACGGCGAGCGGGTCGTGATACGCTCGCTGACGGATCCCTCGCGATTCTTCGTACAGCGCTACCTCGACATCGTCGTGGTGCCCGCTTCGTTTGGACGCTATGAAATCATAAACGAAAGCGATGGACCGGTCGTCGTCCACAAGACGCTGCTCAAGCAGGGCTACGAGCATGACACAAGGTGATTGCTGCGCCGCCGTGGACGTGGGCGGCACGTTTCTCAAATCGGCGCTGCTTACGCCGGCGGGCGAATTTATCGGAGAGCCCGGGGAGACGCGCGTAGACTCGGCCGGTACCGCGCCGGAGATCGAGGCAAGCTTCCGCGGTCTGGCGCGGGATATCGCAAAAAAGGCGGCCGGAGCTGGCCTGCGCGTCGTAGGCGTGGGCGTCAGTACGCCGGGGCCCTTCGACTACGAGGGCGGCCGCTATATGATGGAGCACAAATACGCGGCGATCAAGGGCATTTCCGTCCGGCCGTGGCTGACCGACGGGCTGGGCGACGTGCCGGTTTGCTTCGTGCACGACTCGACCGCCTATATGCTCGGGCTCCTCATGGAGCCGCGCATCAGCCGGTACCGGAACGTGGCCGCGGTGATGCTGGGCACGGGGCTCGGGTTCTCGCTGTGCGTGGGCGGCACGATACTCAAAAACCCGCAGGGCGGGCCCGGCGTAAGCCTGTATAAGCAGCCCTACCGGGACGGCATCGCCGAGGACTATGTAGCGCGCCGGGGAATCATCGCGCGCTACGCCGCCGAGGTCCCCGGCGGGCAGACCGTGGACGTTGTGGACATCGCGGAGCGGGCGAGGGCTGGAGACGCGGCGGCGCGGCGCGTGTTCGCGCAGACCGGCGCGATGCTGGGCGAGATACTGCGGCCTGTGCTCGAGCAGTATGAGGTCGAGTGCCTGGTCGCGGGCGGACAGATAGCGCGATCTTTCGATCTATTCGAAACGGAGCTGCGGCAGGCGCTTGCGGGGACA
>JBMNNN010000205.1:0-3410 GCA_050942555.1 Christensenellales bacterium | reverse complement strand
CGGCGCGGAAGATATAGACCGATTGGCTGGAATAATTAACCGATTCTTGAAGGAGAATCGGCGCGTTTGTCCAATAATAGAAAGGGTTGTATTAAATCGCCGGGAAAATATCAATTCGAAGGAGGATAAGTAAATATGCAGTTACCGATGAATGAAAAGGTGTATCGTTTCCCGGGCGCCCCGCCCAAGGTCGGGATCCGTCCCGTCATCGACGGACGCAGGAAGGGCGTCCGCGAATCGCTGGAAGACCAGACGATGGGGTTGGCGCGCGCGGCGGCACAGCTTATCAGCCAGAACGTGACCCATCCAAACGGCATGAAGGTCGAATGCGTCATCGCCGACACGACAATCGGCGGGGTGGCCGAGGCGGCGGCCTGCGCCGAGAAGTTCGAGCGGGAGGGCGTGGGAGTGAGCCTTACGGTGACCCCATGCTGGTGCTACGGCTCCGAAACGATGGACATGAATCCATACACGCCCAAGGCCGTGTGGGGATTTAATGGTACGGAGCGGCCCGGAGCGGTGTATCTGGCCGCGGTGCTGGCCGCCCATAACCAGAAGGGACTTCCTGCCTTCTCGATCTACGGACGGGATGTGCAGGATGCGGGCGACTATCGGATCCCGGACGACGTCAGGGACAAGATGCTGCGCTTCGCGCGGGCGGGACTTGCGATGGCCTGGATGCGGGGCAAGAGCTATCTGTCAATCGGCAGCACGTCGATGGGCATCGCGGGTTCCATCGTAAGCCCCGAGCTGCTCGAGGAATATTTGGGCATGCGCTCCGAGAGCGTGGACATGTGCGAGATCTCGCGCCGCATCGAGGAGGGCATATACGATCCGGAAGAATACGAGCGGGCTATCCGGTGGGTCGGGGAATACATGCGTGAGGGCTTTGACCCGAATCCGCCCGGACAGCGGCACAGCCCCGAGCGCAAGCGGCAGGTATGGGAGACCGTCGTCAAGATGGCGATGATAGGCCGCGATCTGATGGTGGGCAACCCGAAGCTTGATGCGATGGGCTATGCCGAGGAAGCCGCCGGGCACAACGCGCTGGCTGCCGGATTCCAGGGACAGCGCCAGTGGACGGACTACCTGCCCAACGGCGATTTCATGGAAACGCTGCTCAATTCGAGCTTCGACTGGAACGGCATCCGCCAGCCCTATATCGTCGCCACCGAGAACGACCACCTCAACGGCATAGCGATGCTGATGGGGCATCTGCTGACCGGAACGGCGCAGGTATTCGCGGACGTGCGCACCTACTGGAGCCCGCAGGCCATCGAGCGCGTCACGGGTTACCGGCCTGAGGGAGCGGCGGCCGGAGGGCTTATTCATCTGATCAACTCAGGCTCCGCGGCGCTGGACGGCACCGGACGGCAGTCCGAGAACGGCAAGCCCGTCATTAAGCCCTGGTGGCAGGTCACGTCTGACGAAGCGGCGGAATGCCTGAAAGCGACCGAATTCTGCTACGGAAATCTCGGGTATTTCCGGGGAGGCGGGTTCTCGACGCGCTTTGCGACCCGCGGCGGCATGCCCATCACGATGACGCGGCTTAACATCGTCAAGGGGCTGGGGCCGGTGCTCCAGATCGCGGAGGGCGTGACCGCCGAGCTTCCGCCCGAGGTTCATGAGATACTGGACAGGCGCACCGACTACACCTGGCCTACCACATGGTTTGCTCCGCGAACGACCGGAAAGGGTGCGTTTACCGACGTGTACTCGGTCATGGCCAACTGGGGCGCCAACCACGGTGCGTTCAGCTATGGTCATATCGGCGCCGACCTCATCACGCTGGCGTCGATGCTGCGCATACCGGTGTGTATGCACAACGTCGAGCCGTCGGCGATATACCGCCCGTCGGCATGGGCCGCTTTCGGGACCGGAGACCCCGAGGGCGCCGACTACAGAGCCTGCGCCGCGTACGGACCTTTATACAAATAGTCCGATTGTACGATTTAATGAAAAGGCCGTCCGGTCGGGCGGCCTTTTCTGTGCCCGGCGCAGCGGCGATTTCGCCCGGCATCCCGACAGTTGGAACGCCTGCCGGGACAATTTGTATTCCTTCCCTTTACCGGCGCGTCCGGATCGGCTAGTATTATAAGGATGGGTAAATAATCATACTACAGGAGGATTCCTTCGGAGTTTGCCTCCTGTGCGGAAGGGTTTTTGGAAGGTAAGCGTTCATGAGTGGAAAAATCAGGAGAAAACGGGTCGGGCTCATCGCTCTGGCGGTGATCGTCATGGTCGTGGCAGGACTGGCGGCTCTCGCGATCCGTTACCGAAACCAGCGGGAAGCGATGCTGTCGGCGGGCTACGATGTAGTGGAGGTCACGCGCGGAAGGCTGGAGCTGATCGTCCAGGCCTCGGGCGCGGTCAAGTCGGCGGATACCGCAACCGTATACGCCGACGCGGCCCGATCGGTGGATGTGGTGATGGTCGAGGAGAGCGACGAGGTGCTCGAGGGAGAGACCATCGCCGTTCTTGACAGCCAGAGCGTGCGGGATCGCATCGACGCGCTCGAAAAGCAGATACGGGAAATCGATACGGTGATCCGCACGCTGCGCTTCACCGAAGGCTCCGCGATCGTCCGCGCACCGGCGGCGGGCGTGGTCAAGGAGGTGTACGCGGCGGTCGGAGACGATGTCGACGCGATCGTCGCGCGCAGCGGCGCGCTGCTCCTGCTGTCGGTAGATGGACGCATGAAGACCGAGATCGACGTGCCCAATCCCGATGCGTACAGCCCGGGACAGCCGGTGCGCGTGCTGGTGGACGGCGAACCCAAAGACGGCGTGATCGCTGCGGTGGACAGCGGCGGCAGCTTCATCACCGTGACCCTGGAGGACGACGGCTACGCGGCCGATACGCCCGTCACGGTGCAGGACAGCGAGGGCAACACGCTGGGCGAGGGGACGCTCGCTGTGAATATGCCGCTGCCCGTCGTGGAATCCTGCGGCACGGTCGACGCGGTCTACGTCGAGCCGGGCGACAGGGTCTCGAAAAACGCGAGCCTGCTGCGGAGGAAGGGGACCATCCCCTCGGCGGAGCTGACCGCGCAGCTCGACGCCCGGGCCGACCTCACGGAAGAACTGGCTGAGGCGAGGGCCGAGCTCGAGGAATGCGTCGTCACCGCGCCCATCGGCGGCATCGTTACCGCCCTTTCGCTGACGCCCGGCAAGACGCTCCAGCCCGGCGCGCCGCTTTTCACCGTGCAGAGCCGCAGCAAGCTCATGCTCACAGTCGACGTAGACGAGCTGGACATATCGAAAATCTCGGTCGGACAGACGGCGTCCGTCACGCTGGACGCGGTGCCCGGCAGGGAGTTCACAGCCAGCGTCACCCGGATCGACCCCATCGGCGTATCGGTCAACAAGGTCACGCGGTTCAGCGTCACGCTGGAGCTGGAGGGCGCGCAG
>JBMNNN010000204.1:0-3421 GCA_050942555.1 Christensenellales bacterium | reverse complement strand
AATCGGTCAGTGTCTCCATCATCCGGATCGCGCGGCGCTCGCCGCCCGCCAGCAGCGCCACGCGCAGCCCTTCCCTGCGCCAGCGCGCGACGTCGGCGCGCAGCAGCTCAAACTGTCCCCGGTATACACTGACCGCCCGGCCGGGAAACCGCAGCACCGAGCGCGGCGTGATGTCGGTTTCGCGCCGGACCTGCTGCAGCACGATCAGCGTCTTTTTCTCCCAGCCATGGAGCAGATCCGGAAACGATACCGGCAGCTGCGCCTGGACGGCGAGCGCGCGCCCGTACTCTCTTAGCTGCGCGTAGACCGCGCAGAACTCGCTCATCAGGTTCTCGTACCGCTCAAGGCAGCGGCCGGTTTCATCGGCCACGATGACCGGGCTGACCAGATAGTCTGCCAGCGAGCAGGTCTGCTCGTAAAAGCAGGGCAGCAGGTCCTCGATCCCCTCGGCGCGTTTTCCGGTCGCGAGGTTCTCGATCACCTGCCCGACCCAGTGCTGGAGCCTCCGGGCCGGATCCTCGGCCCGCACCATGCCAAACCCGGGTACCGGCTGCTCCGCCGACGGGCGCGACAAATGCCGCAGCGCCCCGGCAAGCTCCTGCCTGAGCCTGGCGACCCCCCGCTCCAGCGCAGGCGCGTCGAGCGGCGACTCGGTAGCGGGCCACAGCGTAATCCGGGACACCGGATCCGACGAGCGCTGCGTATCGGCGTCGAAACGGCGGATGCTGTCGATCTCGTCCCCGAAGAACTCGACGCGCACCGCGTCCTCGTCGGTCACCGGATACACGTCGACGATCCCTCCGCGTACCGCGAACTGGCCCGGGCCCTCGACGCGAACCTCCCGGACGTAGCCCGACCAGGAAAGCCGGCTCAAAAGATCCTCCATCGACTGCCGCTGCCCGACCTCGAGCGTCACGCACGAAGCGCGGAATATATCGGCCGGAGGCAGCGGCGGCAGCAGCGCGTCGACCGAAGCGACCGTTACCGCAGCCTCGCCCATCATCGCCGCGCCCAGCGTGGCGATGCGCCGCCCGATCAGATCGCGGCTGGCCGCTGTCGCCTGGCCGAGCGTCAGCGGCCGGGACGCGAACACGCGGACCGGCAGCCCGCTGATGAGCGCCGTATCCTCTGCGAGGCGCGCGGCCTGTACGTCGCCCGACACGACGGCCAGCACCGGACGGCCCAGATGCGCATGCAGCGCCCACAGGAAAAGCCCCTTGAGCCCGTCGGGCATTTCCAGCGCCGCAGCAGGCAGCCTTCCCGCCGCCAGATCCCGCTCCAGCCTCTGCCATGCTCCGCTTGCGCGCAGCGGCGTGAGCAGCGCCCTGTCAAACATCGCCATCCTCCTAACTGAAACGCCGAACGGCCGGGAAGGCACAAGCCCCCCGGCTCACGGGCTCCATTGTAGCAGTTTTGCCGGTTTCCGACAAGGGGAAACGTTCGCGCAGCTAAAACAGCGCCGAACCATATACAATTGCCTGCAGGCCCTTTTCATCAATGTTTCCCTATAGGTGGAAGCATCATGATTTATATATCGAGGGGATGCAGCCTCTCGCACCGGCGGGACAGGGTACGCGCTGGGCTCAGGCAATAGTATTCCGTCTTTCGTGCCCCTGGGCAATTACGCCGCGATGGTCGCCGCAGCTGTTCTGGATTAGAGTGCACCGAAATGCTCGATGTTTGGCTGACTGATATCGGGTCGATGGTATATCGTATCATTTCCGGATCACGCCGGCTCTCGACCGGCGTTTTTTCTCATCCTTGAGCTGCCGCCGCTGTAACAATGACTTCCATCCCGGAAGTATGCTATAATAGCCGGGAAGAAAGCCGAGGGGGACCTGTACGCATGGCGAAAAAAAACGGCGCGCAGTCGGAACCCATCCGCATCGACGGGCTGGGCGAAATTTGTCCCGTTCCGCTTCTCAGGCTGAAGCGGTTTCGCTCCGAGATACAATCCGGCAGGACCGCGATACTCATCACCGACCATAGCTGCACCGTCGTATCGGTGGAGGAGTACTGCGCCGCAAACGGTATGCGCTGCACGGTCGAAGAAGCGATCCCCGGCGTATGGGAAATCACGATCCGCGCCATCGGCGCAAATACGGAGAACACAGCGGATAAGGAGGACTGAGCCATGAAAAAAATTGCGGTTATCCACACGAGCTTCGTGTCCATCGCCGACCTGGGAGCGCTCTTTACCGAGATCATCCCCGAAGCGCGCATCGTCAACATCGTCGACGACAGCCTGCTGCCCGAGGTAATGGAAAACGGGGGAGTCACCCCGGCGGTGACCCGCCGCATCTGCGCCTACGCGGTCGAAGCCGCGCAGATGGGCGCGGATCTTATTTTCAATCAATGCTCCTCGGTGGGCGAGGCGTTCGATGTCGCAGCGCGGCTCGTCACGACCCCCATGCTGAAAATCGATCAGGCGATGGCGGAAAAAGTCGTCGATATGGCCCGGCGCATACTGGTCGTGGCGACCGTGTCCACGACGCTTGGCCCCAGCTGCCGCCTTATCGAGGCCGCCGCGCGGGCGAAGGGCAAGTCCGTCGATATCGCGCCGTGCCTTGTGGGCGGAGCCTTCGATGCGCTCACGCGCGAAAAGAACAGGGAAAAGCACAATCGCCTCGTACTGGAGGCGATCGAAGCGGGCGCGCCCGGCAGCGACGTGGTGGTGCTGGCGCAGGGTAGTATGGTAGCGCTCCTGTCCGAGCTTTCGCGCATACAAAAGCCGGTGCTCACAAGTCCCCGGCTGGGCGTCGAGCGGGCGCGGACCATGCTGGGCCTGCGCTGAAGAACCGGCAGGATTCCCGCCCTGCGCTCATCCTTCCCGCTCAATACGCTGGGTCCGCTCGGCGAGCAGCAGCGGCTCGATGATCGGGTCCAGGTCGCCCTGCATGAATTCATCCAGCTTGTACAGCGTCACGCCGATCCGGTGGTCGGTGACCCGCCCCTGCGGGAAATTGTATGTGCGGATGCGCTCGGAGCGGTCGCCGCTTCCCACCTGGTTGCGGCGTACCGCGGCGTACTCTGCGTCCATGTCCGCCCGCAGCTTGTCATAGAGCCGGGAGCGCAGCACGCGCAGCGCCTTGGCCTTGTTTTTTATCTGCGACTTTTCATCCTGGCAGGTAACCACCAGCCCGGTGGGCAGATGCGTGATGCGGATGGCCGAGTCGGTTTTGTTGACATGCTGGCCGCCCGCGCCGCTGGAGCGAAATGTGTCGATCCGCAGGTCGGCGGGATTTATTTCAAGCTCCACTTCCTCGGCCTCCGGAAGCACCGCGACCGTCGCGGCCGACGTGTGGATGCGGCCTCCCGACTCGGTCTCGGGAACCCGCTGCACGCGGTGCGCGCCGCTTTCGTGCTTGAGGAGGCGGAACGCCCCTCGCCCGCTGATGACCAGCGTCGCCTCCTTGCAGCC
>JBMNNN010000203.1:0-3453 GCA_050942555.1 Christensenellales bacterium | reverse complement strand
CATTTTATGATAATTCACTGTCAATTCATCAAATTCCTTTTTTAAACTCGTTTTTTTGTCGTCGTCGGTTTCGGTGCGTATGCGCTCGGTCAGCGCATCCAGCCGCGTCTTCATTTTATGGATGATGACCTGATCGATACACTGGGCTACGTAGAGCTCGTTCCTGTGCTCTCCTGCTTCTTCGACGGCTCCAACCGCTCCGGCGAGCAGCGCGCTCTCGTCGGGCTCGAAGCGGCTCAGTATAGCGGCCAGAGCGGGTTTTCGGCCCGCGGCCCACTGCTCGCTGATGATCCGTGCGGCTTTCCCGAGAACAGGATCGGCGAACGCGTCGGGCGCCAGCGTTCCGAACACGCGCTCCGCTGCTTCCTTTCCGGTAAGCGTATAGCGGATGAGCGCGCGCTCGGCTGCAGCGACCGCCCGGCTCATACCGGGGAGCAGGCCTTTCTCGCTGGGTTCCGCATTATTATTCCTTGAATTTCCAGTCCTATTCCTTCGCTTTCTATCAATATTCATTCGTTCCAGCGCGATTTCCTCCTCGATCGCGCTTTCGTCGACGCCCGTCTGCATATGGAGCATTTTGACGTACTGATTGCGTTCGACGGGGCTCAATATCCGGCTGAGCACCTCCCGGCAGCACGTCGATACATACCGGACGCGCTCGTCGGGCCGATCCAGATTAAACTCTTGCCGGATCCGGTCCATATGATACGCATTGAGCGGCTGGGCCTGTCCGATGAGGTCCTCGATCCCGGCCAGCCCATGGCGGCGGACGAAGTCGTCGGGGTCCTTTCCGTCGGTCAGCGTGGCCACGCGCACCCGCAATCCCGCTTCCTCCAGTATCCGCATGCCCCGGAGCGTCGCGTTCTGTCCGGCTGCGTCGGCGTCGTAGGCGATGATGATGTCGGGGCAGTAGCGCCGCAGTATGCGGGCCTGCTCCTGTGTGAGGGCCGTTCCCAGCGATGCCACGACCGTGCGAAAGCCCGCCTGGTAGAGCGATATGAGGTCCATATAGCCTTCGACGATCATGATGCGGTCGATTGTCCCCAGCTTTTTGAGCGCGTGTATTCCGTACAGGCTCCTGCGCTTATTGAATACCGGGGTCTCGGGGGAGTTCATGTATTTGGGAAGGCTGTCGTCCAGCACTCTGCCTCCGAAACCGATCACCCGGCCGCGGCTGTCGATGATGGGAAACATCACGCGGTTGCGAAACGCGTCGTAGTACCGTCCCTCATTCTCGCGGACGAGGCCGAACTCCGCCATGATCCCGTCCTCTATGCCCTGCCCGCGCAGCGCCGTGAGAAGTCCGTCCCAGCGGTCGGGCGCATACCCCAGACCGAACGCCCGGATGATGCCCGGCGTCAGACCTCGCCCGGTCAGATATGCCCTGGCCGCTTCTCCCCCGGGCGACATAAGCTGCTCGTGGAAAAACCGGGCCGCCTCGCGGCCGGCGGCGTAGAGCTTGTCCATATGCTCTCTGCGCCCGTTTGGCCGCTCTTTTCCCCTGCCCTCGGGCAGCGTGATATGCGCCCGCTCGGCCAGCATCTGTACGCTCTCGGCAAAGCTGCACCGCTCGATGGCCTGTATGAACTGAAATACGTTCCCGCCCGCGTGGCATCCGAAGCAATAATAAAACTGCTCAGCAGCGTTGACGCTGAATGACGGCGTTTTTTCCTGATGGAACGGGCACAGCCCCCAGTGCCGGTTTCCCTTCTGGCGAAGGCTTACATACTGGGATACGACCTCGACGATGTCGTTTCGGTCCCGCACTTCGTCAATCAGGCTTTCGGGGAAAAATGCCATTTACAGTCCTTTCTGCCGACCCGGCCCACGGCATGCAATTTCCGGCGGCGTCGGTATGTAAATTCGACATATTCCCCGTATTTCCTGCAAACACGATTTGGCAGAAAAAAGGGCGGCTTCGCGCCGCCCTGAGAGTGCATGCGTTTATTTGCCCGCTTTTTCCTCGATCGCGGCCTGTGCGGCGGCCAGCCGTGCGATGGGCACCCGGAAGGGCGAACAGGATACGTAGTCGAGGCCGATCCTGTGGCAGAACGCCACCGAGCTGGGGTCGCCGCCGTGCTCGCCGCATATGCCCAGCTTGATGCCGGGGCGCGTTTTGCGGCCCAGTTCGACGGCTGTTTGCATGAGCTTGCCCACGCCCTTCTGATCGACCCGGGCGAAGGGATCCTGCTCGAATATCTTCTTCGCGTAGTAATCTTCGAGGAATACGCCCGCGTCGTCGCGGGAGAACCCGAACGTCATCTGCGTCAGGTCGTTGGTGCCGAATGAGAAGAACTCGGCCTCCTCGGCGATCTCGTCGGCGGTCAGCGCGGCGCGCGGTATCTCGATCATCGTGCCCACGTGGTAGTCGAGCGTGACGCCCTTTTCCTGTATGACGGTCTGGGCGGTACGCACCACGATGTCCTTCACATACCGCAGCTCCCTGACCTCGCCCACCAGCGGGATCATGATTTCGGGCACGACGGTGATGCCTTCCTCCTGCATGACCTCGATGGCGGCTTCGATGACGGCGCGGGTCTGCATCTCGGCGATTTCGGGATAGGTAACCGTCAGGCGGCAGCCGCGGTGGCCCAGCATCGGGTTAAACTCGTGCAGGCTCTCCACCACGCCTTTGAGCTCGTCGAACGGGATGCCCATTTCGGCGGCCAGCTCGCGGATTTCGTCGTCCTCCTTGGGCAGGAACTCGTGCAGCGGCGGATCCAGGAACCGGATCGTCACAGGCAGCGATCCCATCGCCTTGTATATGCCCTTGAAGTCGGCCTTCTGCATCGGCAGGAGCTTCATGAGCGCTTTGCGGCGCTGCGCCTCGTTCTTGGATAGGATCATCTCGCGCATCGCCGGTATCCGGTCCTCGTCGAAGAACATATGCTCCGTGCGCGTCAGACCGATGCCCTCGGCTCCGAAAGAAACGGCCACAGCGGCGTCTTGCGGCTTGTCGGCGTTGGTGCGCACCTTCAGGCGGCGCACCTGGTCGGCCCATTCCATCAGCGTCGCGAAGTCGCCGGTCATCTGCGCCTCCACGGTGGGAATGGCATCAAGGTATACGTTGCCGGTGTTTCCGTTCAGCGATATGAAGTCTCCCTCGCGGACTACCCGGTCTCCGACGCGGAAACACCGGGCCTCCTCGTCGATCTTGATATCGCCGCAGCCGGCCACGCAGCACGCGCCCATGCCCCGGGCCACCACGGCGGCGTGGGAGGTCATTCCGCCCCGCGCGGTCAGTATGCCCTCGGCGGCGTACATGCCCTCGATATCTTCAGGAGAGGTTTCCTGGCGGACCAGCACGGTCTTGCGTCCCGCAGCCTTGGCAGCCACGGCGTCCTCGGCGGTGAAGCATACCTGGCCGCACGCCGCGCCGGGCGAAGCGGGCAGTCCTTTTGCCACCGGAGCGGCCTTCTTCAGGGCCTTCTCATCGAACTGCGGGTGCAGCAG
>JBMNNN010000102.1:0-7530 GCA_050942555.1 Christensenellales bacterium | reverse complement strand
GGCTTGACGGAACAAGGATGCTACTCAAGGCTTTGGGTTCCGTTCGTGATACTGTTGCTTCTGCCTGATCTTTTACCCAGAACAACTTGACACGATCGTATGTGCTTCGTTGCTTTGACTCGGAGATAATCCATGCTATAATGGCGATGACGACAAAATCAATCCTGCGCCAGGGGAGGTACGCCCATGCGGACGGATGAACCCGGACGCCGGGTGGCCTTGGTCGGCATCGCGGGCAATCTCGCGCTGCTGGCAGTGAAAGCCGCAGCCGGTATTATAACAGGCAGTCAAGCCATGCTCGCCGATGCGATAAACAGCACCGGGGATGTTTTTTCTTCGCTCATGACGTATATCGGAAGCCGCGTCGCCGGAATGCCCGAAGACAGGGATCATCCGTTCGGACACGGCAAGTCGGAATTCATATTCTCGTTCATCATCGGTCTCTCGATGCTGGTGGGCGCTGTGGCCATGGTGCGCAGCGCCGTCATCGCGCTCGTCGCCGGGGAAGTGACCCGTTATTCAGCATGGCTTCCCGCTGTCGCGGTAGGCACCATCGCTATGAAGGCCTACCTCTTTTTCTATACCCGCCGTAAATACGCGCAGACCGAAAGCCTGCTCATCCGCGCGAACATGGAGGATCACCGCAATGACTGCTTCGTATCGCTGGGGACGCTGACAGCCGCGCTGGGAAGTCTCGTCGGCCTCTTCTTCCTCGATGGCGTATTCGGCATACTCATCGCTCTATGGATTGGCATTACCGGAGTGCGAATACTGGTACCGGCTTTTCGGGTGCTTATGGATACACAGGGGATCGACGACGTGTTTCGCTCGCACCTCGAATCCCATGTGCTGGAGATACCGGGTGTGGATCATATCGATACGATACTGGCCAAACCTACCGGAGCCCGGTATATACTCATCGTCAAGGTGTCGGTACCCGGCGGTATGACCGTAAATGAGAGCCACGTCATAGCCGGTAAAATTAAGGCGGCGCTCCGATCCCACCGGGAGATCGCCGACTGCGTGGTGCATATTAATCCCGCATAAGCAAAAGCGGACGCGTCGGCGTCCGCCTGGGTACGATGATCATCACCTTTACCGGAACTTGCCTCCCGTCGCCACCAGCACCAGGATCGGTATGATGGCCAGCAGCAGACCGCCGGCTCTCAGCAGTATATTGGCGCGCCGGTCGCCGCTGCGCGAGGAGCGGGTAAAGCGATCGGCGAAGGCGAGCACCTGGGGCGTCAGCAGAAAGAGCGCCACGCCAAGTACCAGCAGGAAAAGCATCCACAGCGCGTTGCGCAGCGAAACACGCCTCGCCCTGCTCAGCGCGTCGCGGGCTACGCTGACCGCCAGCACGATGCTCTCGTGGTCGTCGGTGCCCACCACGACGCCCGACGCCACGGACACCGTCTCCACAGATCCGTCCCGGCCTATCCTGGCTGACATCGTCCGTCCGCCGGGGAACGAAAACTGGGCCTCATCGCCACGGACCTCGGCAAAATCAACGCCCTTCACCGTGATGAGACCCTTGCCGCCCTCCTCGCGCCACGTGACTTTCCCAAGAGAGCTGTCATAGTGGTATATATCGCCGTGTACCCGGTCGAATGTAAAAGTAGGCTCGATAAAATCCGGATCCATCGTAGCCGGACCGGCCGGCGCAGCGCAGCTGGTAATGAGAAGACCCATCATCAGTAAATAGGGAACAAACCGTGTAAAGTATTTCATGACCGCTCCTCCCATCTTCAGCGCAATTCCATTCGCTTCTATTATACCCGCCGTATCGGTTGCCAATACGGGACGACGCACGCAGAGTTTCTTTTATTGTACCATATAAAGACGTTACTAAAACACTATATTTTTATAAATTTTTCACCGGGCGACGCCGTCCACCACACGAAAACTGAGGCGGCATATGAAGAGAACACAGTATATACCCCATGCGCCGCCTGAACCCTCCCGATAGAGAGAATCAGCGGGCTATCTCATGGCTACGTATCCCGCCGATTCCAGGAAGTGGAGAAATCCCTCCCGGCCGTCAAGGGTGTCCTTGAAAACACCGGCGTCGCGGAGAATTTCCACGCACAGGCGGCCCACTTCCCTGCGAAGCAGTACGGCGGCCTCGGTCTGCGACAGGGATGTCCCGTACTCCGAAACCATCGCGCGCAGCCACGGAAGGTGCTTGCACAGTGGATGGTCGGGCTGTTCCAGCGTACGCTCGTCGAGAGGCGCGTGGCTGGTGAGCACGTCGGAAAGACCAGCCAACTCGTTTTCCAGCCGTCCCGGGAGGATAAACAACCCCATCGCCTCGATGAGGCCGATATTTTCCTTCTTGATGTGGTGCAGCTCTGCGTGCGGGTGGAAGATGCCCATCGGATGCTCGGCGCTGGTCCTGTTATTGCGCAGTACCAGATCCAACTCGAAGCGGCCTGCGCGGCGGCGGACGATGGGCGTGACCGCGTTGTGGAGCGTGCCGTCGGGACTCCGGGCAATGATGTCGCGCCCGGGATCGCTGTAATCTTGCCACGCTGCGAGCAGCCGGTCGCCTGCCTCGACGAGCGCCTCGGGATCGTCGCAGCCGAGCCGCACCACCGACATGGGCCAGCGCAGGATTGCCGCCGTTCCCGGAAAGGCAGACGGCGGGACGAGCGGCTGGTCGATCGCCGCGCGGGCCATCGGGAGCTCGCTGGCTCCGCCCTGGAAATGGTCGTGGTTCAATATCGAGCCGCCCACTATCGGCAGACCTGCGTTGGATCCGATGAAATAATGCGGAAACTGCTCGGTGAACTCAAGAAGCCTGATAAACGTGTTCCGATCGATATGCATCGGCGTATGCTCGCGCTTGAATACGATGCAATGGTGATCGTAGTACACATACGGGGAGTACTGGAAGAACCAGCTTTCTCTATTCAGGGTCAGGGGAAGTACCCGGAGGGTCTGCCGTGCCGGGTGATCAAGGCGGCCAGCGTAGCCCACGTTGTCCAGACACAGTGGGCAGGCGGGATATGCTGAGCGGGGCAGCGTCCTGAGCTGCGCGATTTCCCGTGGATCCTTTTCGGGCTTGGAAAGGTTGATCGTGATTTTCAGCCGTCCGTAGCGGCCCGACTCGTAAGGCCACTCGAGACTGCGCGCCACGTCGTCTACCCGAATATAGTTGCTGCGGCGATTGATGTCATAGAACCAGTCGGTAGCAGCCGCTATGCCGTCATGGTTGCGCAGCGCTTCGAAACGCGCTGCGATCTCCGATGGACGGGGCATAAGGCAACCCATGAGCCGTGTGTCCAGCAGCGTGCGTGCGGTAACGGTGTCCTCGATGAGGCCGTGGCTGACCGCATAGTCGAGCAGCGGACGCAAGATGGGTGTAGCCGTTTCGGGAACCGGACCTTCTGTCTGCGGTACGGTGCCTGTCGCGGTGGTCTCGCTCAGCGATAACGCGTCCAGCAGCGCGTTGCGGACGTGGGGAACATCCAGCGGTTCGATCAGCGCGTAGCACAGCCCGAATGCCAGCAGTTTCTCAATGGCAGTCAAGACGGAGTTCACGAGATCACATTCCTTTCAGGATAGTGGCAGGTTATGTGCCCGGGAGCGGATTGTGCAGCGTTCCTGCGAACAGGATCGTTCCCGATGGCTGCCCGACCACAAGGAACGCAAAGGGACGCGTTGCCGTGAAAATCGCGTCGTCCTTTCCCTCCTGCGAAAGGGCGGGACTCTTGATCAGCGCTTCCTGTGCGCCGGTTTCATCCAGAGTAAGCTGAGCCCGGTGCTGGGCCCGGCTCAAATAAAGCCCGGTGCCCATATTCGATAGATCGGCGCTCTGCGCATCGAACAGCTCTGACGCGCCCATGTCGGAGAGCACCCCGCTCAGGTCGCCGCTCCATGTGAGGGTCAGTCGGGGCAGCATGACTTTCCACAGCCCGTCCGTAGCCTGGTCCCGCCAGGCTGACAGGGCGTCGGCGGTGAGCGAATCCACAAAATCAGCAAGCGGCACGTTCTTTGGGGGCAGCAGCAGCCAGAATTCCGCCCCGCCGCCGTCGAGCGGCATATACAGGCAGTCCGCATCGTCGCCCGTATAGCGCGCCATTTCCGCCTGTCCGTACATGACCGATACGACGACCGGGTGGCCGTCCTCGATCGTGAATGGAAGCGGCGTTGTCGTGCGCCTGTCGAAGGCACGGAGCCACTGTCCCGCAAATATCGCGCTGTCCACCAGCAGCACCCGTGTCCCGGGGTCCAGCGAGTCGAACAGCCGGTCGACCCTTCCGCCCGAAACCTGTCCAACCCAGTCGTTGACGAGCTCCAGCGTCACCGGCTGGGTAAAGTCGATGAGGGTGACCGGGGCGTCGAATGTATCCAGCACGGTCTCGATATACTTTTCCCTGACGGTCGGGCCTTCGCCTACATACAGACCGTGTATGAGATCAAGATCCAGTCCGTCAACTGCGGAGAGGTTGTCGCTCAGCCTGCGAAAAAGCGCGGGAAGCGCATCTTCCACAAGCCCCGTAAATCCCAGCACCGCGTCCATCTGCGAGGCGGTGGTTCCCGCCGCGCCGATCCGGAGCATGCCCAGCGATATACCGACCGACTGCGTACATACGAGAATATTCTTCTGCCCGTCGTCCATGCGCCGGAAAAGCTCCAGCGAAAAGCGGTTGAGCAGGTTTGCCGGAGCCTGCGCCGCATCTGTGATGACAATTGGGGTTGGCGCGGTCGTGGCCAGGGGATCGGGCTCTGCGCTGCCGCCGCAGCAGGAAAGGGCGACCGCCAGTATCATGCACAGCGCGAGTTGCGTCGCTCGGGCTTTCACTGTGGGGCCTCCTTTCGGCGGCGCTACCGATTGCTCTGCCCGGCCAGCGCAGCGCCCCGCTCGAGAGCCAGCCGGTTGGCGGGTACCAGTTTGGCTTTCTTTTCGCCCAGTACCTTGAGGAGCGATTCCAGTACCGACTCGATGGGAACCGCGCCCGAGGCCGCCAGATAAGCCCCCAGCATCGTCATGCCCGCAACCCGGGCGTTTCCGATCTCGGCCGCGATTTCATTGGCGGGTATCTTGTAGACCTCGATATCGTCCCTTTTCGCACCGCGATCGATGAGCGAGCTGTTGATGAACAGCCTTCCTCCGGGACGGACGCAGCTTTCATATTTATCAAGAGAAGGACGGTTGAGCGCGATGACGGCGTCGGCCTGGGCGACGATGGGGGAGGCCACTGGCTCGTCGGACAGCACGACATGGCAGTTGGCCGTACCGCCGCGCATTTCGGGGCCGTAGGAGGGAAGCCAGGATACGTGGCGGTCTTCGTGCATACCGGCATAGGCCAGCATCTGTCCCATCGACATGACGCCCTGACCGCCAAAGCCCGCGATGATGATCTGCTCGGTCATGTCACTGCGCCTCCTTGTATACGCCCAGCGGATAGCGCGGGATCATATTGTCGCGTACCCAGTCGAGGGCTTCTACGGGCGTCATGCCCCAGTTGGTCGAGCAGGTGGACAGCACTTCCACCAGCGAGAATCCCTTTCGGGCGATCTGTGTTTCGAAGGCTTTTCGGATCGCCTTTTTTGCGGCGAGCACATGGGGAACATCGTGCACCGATACCCGCTCGAGGTACGCGGCCCCGTCCAGTGTGGACAGCATCTCGCATACGCGTACCGGATAGCCGCAGTGCTCCGGATCCCGTCCGTACGGCGACGTGGTGGTCACCTGCCCGGGAAGCGTGGTCGGGGCCATCTGGCCGCCGGTCATGCCGTATATCGCGTTGTTGATGAATATGACGGTGATCTTCTCCCCGCGGGCCGCAGCGTGCACGATCTCAGCAGCACCGATCGATGCCAGATCGCCGTCGCCCTGATAGGTGAATATCACGTTGCCGGGGTGCACCCGCTTAATGCCGGTAGCGACCGCCGGAGCGCGGCCGTGCGAGGCTTCGTGCATATCGCAGTTGAAATAATTATACGCAAAGACCGCGCAACCCACCGGGGCTACGCCGATGGCGCGGCCGCCCACGTCCAGTTCCTCGAGCGTCTCCGCTACCAGACGATGTACGATGCCATGCGTACAGCCGGGACAGTAGTGAAAGGGTACGTCTGTCAGCATTGATGTTTTCTTAAAAACGGTTTTCGCCATTACTGGTCACCCCCCGCCAGTTTCGCTATCACACCGGCTATCTCGCCGGGCATGGGCACGACGCCTCCTGTGCGCCCGTAGAAATGAACGGGCTTTGCGCCATTCACGGCGATGCGCACGTCGTCTACCATCTGCCCGGCGCTCATCTCAACCGCGAGAACGGCCTTTACCGAGGGCTGCGCCGCCACCTTGGCGATGGCTGCCTCGGGGAAGGGCCACAGCGTGACCGGACGCACCATCCCGGCACGTATGCCGCGCTCCTGCGCCAGCATGTCGATGGCGGAGCGCACGATGCGCGCGGTGGTGCCGTAGGCCACGACGATCACCTGCGCGCCGTCGCAGGCATGGTGCGCGCAGCGGGTTTCGTTGGCCGCAATCTCCCGGTATGTGGTCTGGAGCTCCTCGTTTATTTTTTCAAGCACCTCAGGCTCGATGTAGAGCGAATTAATGATGTTTGGCCGACGCGCTCCCCGGGTCCCCGTGGTCGCCCATGTCTTTTCGGGAAGCTTTCGGGGCGTGTATGTGCCGAACTCTACGGGCTCCATCATCTGTCCCAGCATGCCGTCGCCCAGCAGCATCACCGGTACGCGGTACTGGTCGGCGATATCGAATCCCTCCTGCGTGAGCTCCACCGCCTCCTGCAGCGTGGAGGGAGCCAGCACCACAGTGCGATAGTCGCCGTGACCGCCGCCACGCGTCGCCTGAAAATAGTCGGACTGCGAGGGCTGTATGCTGCCAAGCCCCGGGCCGCCCCGTACCATGTTGACGATGAGGCAGGGAAGCCTTGCTCCGGCGATATAGGAGATCCCTTCCTGCTTGAGGCTGATGCCCGGCGAGGAGGAGCTGGTCATCGCGCGCGCTCCGGAACCGGCCGCGCCGTACACCATGTTGATGGCCGCGATTTCGGACTCGGCTTGCAGGAAGCAGCCGCCCACTTCGGGCATCCGACGGGCCATATATTCGGGGATCTGGTTCTGGGGCGTGATGGGGTAGCCGAAAAAGAAGCGGCATCCGGCCTGTATGGCGGCTTCCGCTATCGCTTCGTTGCCTTTCATTAGGACTTTTGCCATGTTTCTCCTCCTATTTTTCCACCTCGATGCACACATCCGGGCACATGCGCGCGCACATCGCGCACCCGATGCATGCCTCTGGCTTTATAAGATGAGCCGGATTGTATCCTTTTGTATTGATATGGGAACGATCCAGCGTCAGCATCTTTTTTGGACAGGCGACCACACACAGGCCGCAGCCTTTACACAATTCGCTATTGATGATAACGCGAGCCATGGGAACCTCCTTCATGTATCCAGCGAGGGTTCAGGTATCAGTTTATTATAGCGGCATGTCCCGTGACTGTCAAACTTTTGCGCGCGGGAGACAGGGCGGCAGCAGTTGCGAAATATCAATGAAAG
>JBMNNN010000048.1:0-11663 GCA_050942555.1 Christensenellales bacterium | reverse complement strand
TGGATTGACGATCCCTGCACCTTTTTTGAGCCTCCCGCCCCCGCGGGGGCGGGAGGCTCCCTTCGGGATATGTAGTCATGCCTGCTTATTTACCCAGAACTATTTTACACTAACCGCGCGGGAGACAGGGCGGCAGCAGTTGCGAAATATCAATGAAAGCGCTTAAATAACACAAAAACAGGCAAGTGCTGGGCAGACACGGGCAAGCCCGGGTCAGCGCCGCCGGTCAAAGCAGCATCCTGCAGCTCTGCCGCGCCCGACTTCATGCCAAATACGCCGGACTTGCCCTATAACCAGTACATCCCTGGCGGATTATTCACGGACGGGAACAAGATACCCGTTGGTCTTTATAGCCTTCTTATTCCAATATCCTTCCGTCGGTCGAGATGGTTACGACCTGCCACGGGATGAATTTACCGCTGTTTTGCAAGGCGGTCTTTGCCGCGTTTGCAAGCCCTCCGCAGCAGGGCACTTCCATGCGGACAATGGTAACGCTTCTGATATCGTTTGTCCTGATGATCTCGGTCAGCTTCTCCGCATAGTTTACGCCGTCCAGCTTTGGGCACCCGATGAGGGCGATATGGTTCCTGATGAATCTCTCGTGAAAACTCGCATAGGCATATGCCGTGCAGTCTGCGGCTATGAGCAGCTTTGCGCCATTGAAATAGGGAGCGTTTACCGGTACGAGCTTGATCTGTACTGGCCACTGGGAAAGACGGCTTTGCCTCTCGGCGCTGCTCCCATGATCGCCATATTCAGATTCGTTGTGTACGATCCTTTTTGACTGTGTTCCGGGACAGCCACAGGGCAGCGCTTCACCCTGCCTGTTCGTCTTTTGCGCTTTGCTTGCCAATACTGCAGCCTCATCATAAGCGGCGGCTTCCCGTACCTCAAAGGTGATCGCCCCGGTGGGACAGGCGGGCAGACAATCCCCAAGCCCGTCGCAGTAGTCTTCGCGCAGCAGCTTCGCCTTGCCGTTTACCATTCCTATGGCCCCCTCGTGGCAGGCGTCAACACAGGCTCCGCAGCCGTTGCATCTCTCCCCGTCGATACGGATGATCTTTCTAATCATATTCGGTACCCCTTTCTTAGCCGGACCCCGGCTTGACTTTTCTGGATTCACTATACTATAATAATTGTAACATGTCGGTTGGAAATCCAACAGATACGAGGAATTATGAATGATTTTTTGAGTGTCCTGAAAAGGGCCGCTATCTTCGGCGGCATCGACAAAGACGAGATGACGTCTTTGCTTGGCTGCCTGGGCGCGACAACGCAGACGTATGAAAAAAATGAATATATACTTCGTCCCGGAGAGTCTCCCGAATCAGTTGGGCTCCTTCTTACCGGAAGTATTCTCTCTGTGCAGGAAGACTTCTGGGGTAATAGAAATATCCGTGCCCATATTATGCCGGGCCAGACATTTGCCGAGTCCTACGCCTGCGTTCCCGGAGCGGTTATGGACGTAAGCGTAGTGGCTGACGCACAAAGCAGGGTAGTATGGCTGAATGTACAGCGCGTGCTGCATACCTGTCCGACCGCCTGCTCCCATCATAGCCGAATGATCCGCAACCTTCTGACTGTCCTCGCGGCGGATAGTTTACGCACCAACGAAAAACTCACACATATAAGCAAACGCACCACAAGAGAAAAACTGCTGTCTTATCTTTCGGCGGAAGCGCAACGACAGGGCAAAACAGAATTTTCCATCCCGTTTAACCGGCAGCAGCTAGCCGACTATCTCTCGGTAGAGCGCAGCGCCATGTCCGCAGAACTCTCAAAAATGCAGAAAGACGGCTTGCTGACGGTGAACAAAAACTATTTTTCTTTAAGGTAATAATCTTATATTCAAGCGCTTCCCGCGCATGCCCCGCGGGCCCGACACGCGCCTTTGCGGCTTCGCGGTTTTTTGAGCTTACCGGTCCGGGTAGAATCGATACCTGTCGGGATAGTCCTCGTACCGCATGAGCAGGTCCTGTCCCTGCCAGTCGAGCACCTCTATACGGCTGAATACATGATTCACGAGCGCGATCATCTCCGCAAAGCTTCCGCCCTCGACGATGAAATACCCGGCGCGCGCCGTCGCGTCCTCGATGGGCGGGATGACGTCGCCTTCGCGGACCGCAAAATACGCATCATGGACGCCGGGCAGGGATTTGATGCTGCCGACCGGCGTAATCCGCGCGACGCGGCCCGGATGGCAGAAGAAGAGCTGCGTGGATACGAACTTCCGGTTATCCCGGAGGCTGTACCGCCTGAGCCCGGCCGTATCGCAGGATCCGGTCTTCACATAGTCGATGAGCATGCCCAGCGGGTCCAGCCCTGTAATGATGGGCAGCGTGATATCCTCGTACGCTCCGCCGATGCGCATCGCGATTTCGTTGACCATGATTCCTTGCTGTCCGATCAGGTACTGAAAGTACAGCGGGCCGCTCCGTATGCCCAGCGCGCTTACGATGGACTCCGTCACCTGGTATATGCTGTCCCGGAAGGACTGCATGTGCACCGACGGGAAATGATGGCACAGGCAGATGCCGATATGCTCGCCGCGGGTCATCGTCACGCGGTCCACGACGGACAGGATCGTCGCGCGCCCGTCATCCGCCCAGCCGTTCACGGTGATCTCGTCGCTTTCGTAATACGCCTCGAGGAGCGCTCGCTCCTCCCTCGAATGCGACAGCGTGTCCCGTATGCGGCTGCGGACGCCTGTGGGACCCTCCACGCGGAATACACCCCGCTGTCCCTGGCTGTCCACGGGCTTGAGGACGGCGGGGAAGGGGAAGTCCGCGATATCGCTATCCTGAAAATTGGCAGACAGCAGGCGGTAGGGGAGGGTAGGTATTCCGTGTCGGGCAAAGAGCTCCTTCATGACACGCTTGTTGGTCACCGCCAGCGCGGTCGGGCTGTCGATGTAGAACGGCAGCCCGAGCGATTCAGCGGTAGCCGCAGCCGTCAGCACCGGCTGATCGGTGCCGGTCGTGACGATGCCCTCGACGGCATACTCCCGGGCTGCTTCTATGACCGCCGGGATGTCGAAGGTGCTGATCGGCAGATGGATATCCGCGTATACCCGGCCGGGGCAGTCGGGCAGATAATCGATCAGTATGATCTCATCGTTCTGCTGTCTGAGCCTGCGGAGCAGGTTGAGCTGGCAGCCGCCGCCGCCCAGCGCCATGATTTTCAAGGCTGGTTTCTCCCTTTCAGTATACGCGCGATCTCGTAGCAGTCTCCCCGCCTCCGGAAGCGGCTCAGCCACCGCAGCGGCGCGTAGTACACAAATATGCGCCCAAGAAGGAGCGCGAGCTTGCGCAGGCTGTACTGGGTCGGCGCGCTGCGGGCGCTGTCGATCGGGATATTGCCCACGCTGCGGGTATGTCGCAGTATTTCCATCGACAGATAGACAAAGCGGGTGTCGGCCCGGATCACCCGCTCGACGATTTCCCGCCGGACGATCCGAAAACTGCCGACCCGTATCCCGGGCGGGAGCGGCGCGATCCACCGGAAAAGCGCGTCCCGTAGGCGGGATCCGATGCCCCGGACGATTCCCCTGCCTCTGCGGCCGGGATTCCCGGGCACGCCGTACACCACGTCGAATCCTTTATCCAACTCCCGGTACAGCCGGGGTATGTCCTCGGGCGCCTGTTCTAGATCGTCGTCGATGATAACAACAAGATCGCCGTCCGCGTGGCGGAGGCCGCACAGGATCGCGCACTGCTGCCCGCTGTTGGATTTCAGCGCGATGCCCGTGACGCGGGGATACTGCCCGACCAGCGCGGATATGACCTCCAGGCTCCTGTCGGTGCTCCTGTCGTCCACCAGCACGATCCGGTACGTCTCCCAGCCGTTGAGGACGGCGCACAGCCGGGCCGTCAGCTCGGGCAGCGTTCTTTCCCCGTTATAGACCGGCACGACGGCGCAGATGCTCCCCGGGTGCTTCATAGCGCCTCCCGGATGGCGTCGGCTACCGCGTCGCAGCACGAGGGGTCCATCGCGGCGTCGATCGGAAGCCGCAGCAACGATCTCGACACCGCCCGCGTCATCGGCAGGTCATCGGGCGCATATCCCAGCCTTTTGCCCATCTCGGACTCGTGGAGCGGCATGTAGTGGGTGCGCGCATCGATGCCGCGGGCAAGCAGATGCCTTCGCACGCGCTCGCGGGTCTCCCCGTCCGCGAACCGCAGCCAGAATACATGGTGGTTGTCGCTGTTCCACCCAGGCGTCCGGGGCAACGCAAAGCCCAGCCGCTCGCCGATCGGCGCAAGCAGCTCCCGGTAGCGCCGGGCGATCAGGGCCTGCCTGCGTGCGATATCCGGAGCCTTGTCAAGCTGCGCGTCGAGTATCGACGCGTGGACATTGGACATGCGGCCTCCCAGTCCGGGCGTCCGCCACGTGTAGGCGTCCACCTCGCCGCGCAGGAATGCGCCTCTGTCGGTGCCGCTGTCCAGTATCATTTCGATGCGCCCGGCGAGTCGGTCCTGTGCGCGGCCTATGAAAAGAGCCCCGCCTTCCTCCGCCGATACGTTTTTCGTGCGGTGAAAGCTGAGGATCCCCGCGTCGCCGATCGAACCCAGCGGGCGGCCGCAATAGAGCGCGCCGTAGGACAGGGCCGCGTCCTCTATGAGCAGTATGCCCTCATGGCTGGCAAGGCGCGTCAGGTTCGCCGACGCGCCGCCGTAATGCGTGGGCAGTATCGCCCGCGTCCGGGACGTGATCCGGGCGGCGGCGGCGTCGGCGCTGAGCGTCAGCGTGTCGGGGTCGATGTCGGCGAATACCGGGCGCAGACCGCAGCGTACCAGCGCATTGGCTGCCGACGGATATGTAAAGGAGGGAAGTATGACTTCGCTGCCCGGCGGAAGCTCCAGCGCCAGAAAAAGCGCATCCAGCGCCGCCGAGCCGCTCGCGGTCAGGAACACGCTGCCGCCGTACTCGTCCTGCAGCCGTTCCCTGACCCTGTCGGTGTAATCCGCGCCGCCCAGCGCGCGGCGCACCGCCTCCGCCTCAGCTTCATCATAAAAGGGACGCTTGAACGGTATCTTCATGGCAACACCTCCCTGACGCGGTAGACGCGGACGCTCCAGTCATTCTCCCGCGCATAGCGGATGATCCGCATCGCGTAGGGGGACTCAAACTGCGTGACCAGCTCACAGCGCTCGCTGAGGAACTCCCGCATGGATTGATAATAGGGATATACGTTGCCGTAAACGATATTCCATACCGGCCGGTTTTCGTATATGAAGTCCATTTCCCCGGGATACACGATATATTGGATCCCGTTACGGCTTATGTATTCCATGAAGCTTTCCCCGGCTGCGTCCAGATACGAGAGGTTCCGGTAGTCCAGCATATTTTCCGCGCCCAGCGCGAAAGCGGCATTCAGGTTGGCCATAGCGCGCGCGCCATCCGGGACAGCCTGCGATATGGCGGCTTCGTACCTGTCATATTCGTCGCCAAGGTATGGCCGCACGGCCAGCGCGGTATTGACGAGCATCGTGCCGCAGAGTATCGCAGGCAGCGCCCACACCGCGAGCGACGCCGCAGGCGCGGCCCGGCTTCTATCGCGGACTGGCTGCGAGAGAATATCCAGAATCAAAAGATACCCGAGCGGAAACACAAACACGACCGCGGGCTGGGAATAGCGGCCGATGAGCATGATCCCGGCGTGCAGCGTGAGAGCGGGGACGAGGAATCGCAGCGCCTGCCGCCGGAAGACCGAGACCACGAGGGACGCTGCGGCCGCGATTCCAAACGCGATGAGCGCGATGCGGATGGGTGGCGTATAGTAGGTGACGCTGATGCCGTGAAAGAGTTTCCGGTAGTAGGGGAGGAGACCTGTCAGCTTATCGCCCAGCGACCCGCTCACTCCCAGTTCGCTGCCATACGCGAAATAGTGCCGGATGAAATCGGGATCCATCAGGAAGCTGGCGCCCACGAAAAGAGCGGCGCAGGCGGCGGACACCGCGCCCAACCGGAGCAGATTCCGTGGCCCAAGCTTCCGCTCCACCGCCCACAGGTACACGCATGCGCCGCCCACGGCAAGAGCGACCAGCAGCGCGTTGGGATGAATGCCCGCCGAAAGCCCCATGAGCAGCCCCAGCATCCTGTCGTGAGCGGCCCGCCAGCCGTTCGCGTTCCTGTACAGGAAATCGAGCGCCGCCAGCATGACGGCTACCAGCAGGATTTCCTGGCGCGCGAAATGCGCAGCGTATACGAACTGCACGTCAACAGACAATAGAGCCGTCATGAGCAGCGCCCGGCCAGTGCTGCCCGTCAGCGTGATGGAAAGCCGATACATGAAGTACAAAGCCGCCGTACCGGCCAGAAGCGATAAGAGGCGCACCGGGATGAGCGCGTACCCGCCCAGCGCGATAAAAGGCATTTGCAGAAGATGAAAGAGCAGCTTGATCGCGTGGGGGTGGCGGGGCATGAGATCAAAAAAAGGCTCGGTCGCGGCTGGCCCCTCGTCCATCATCGCGCAGGTAAGCCCCGCCAGCCACGATTCGTCGGAGTGCATGAAAGGAAACCGGCCAAGAAAAAGCAGGTTTATCATAAAATACAGGGCCATATAGATAAAGATGAGTTTATCCGAACGCCGTTTCATGCCTTTCCCACCTTCATATGGACGGGATCATTATAGCACGGATCAGGCGCTTTCGATGAGCGCCAGCACGTCATCGATCAGCGCGATGGCTTTTTCATATTGCCGCCGGGTGCAGTCCTGGCTCCGGCCAGGGTACAGTAATTCGATCACGCGCTCATTGAGCCTTTCGGGCTTGAGCGCAAACTCCTGCGTGTATGTGAGATTCAGCCCGTCTCCGGGATAGTAAAACCTGTTGAGCGCATAGATCACCTGCATCATATCATGGACCAGCCTGGCAGTGATGGACGCCATGAACACATGATCGCGCCGCACCGATTTATTATGGAAGTGATAAAATCATTTCTCCAGTACCGCAGCGAGGCTCCATGCCGCTCGATGATGGAATCCCGCAGCGCGTCGGGATACCGGCTAAGCCGCTCTTTCCATGCCTGTGCGATCCCGCAGGGATCTTCCACGATGGCCTGGTTGTATATGTCGGTGAGCAGGTGGTAGCCCCAGACGCTCCAGATGATGGGCGTGACGGAGCCATTACCCGACAGCCACAGGTCCAGCTCCCTGTCGATCTCGTCGATGCTGCGGGGCCATATGCCGTCGATTTCGATGCCCTGCTCTCTCCATTTGCGCATACACCGTTCGAGATCCTCCATGATCGCATTCCACAGGCTGTCGTGCACGCGCGTTTCATAGTAGATACGGAAATCGTAATCCGAACGCATGTCGGCAACGCCCTTGCCCCGGGACCCGCCTATCGTGATGGCGTACCTGTCTGTCGCGGAAATTCTCCGGGCGATGGGCAGAATATCCGCATAGAGCGTTTCCTGCAGGTTCTGCTGGGCCATGCTTTCACCCCCGTTCTCTTCCAATCTGCGGGTTATTCTATCATGTATGATTACGGTTAACAACTATTATCAAATGAATCCCCTTTTGGGCTTTTGCGCCAGTACATAGCTTGACATATGCGCTTCCTATTAGAACTTGTATCCGCCGGGGTTTTATTATACAATATCTGCGGGATGATCCCGAAAGGTGGTCTGTGCGATGCGCGATATTTATCAAAATCCTCTCATAACGAGGTACGCAGGCAGGGAAATGGCGTACTGCTTTTCGGACTATGAGAAGATTCGCACATGGAGGCGCCTTTGGGTGGCTCTGGCTGAGGCTGAGATGGAGCTGGGTCTTCCGATCACTTCCGAGCAGGTCGCGCAGCTGAAAGCCCACTGCGATGATATCAATTTCGAGGAAGCCGAGGCGCGGGAGCGGGTAGTGCGCCACGATGTGATGGCCCATATATATGCCTATGGCAAGCAGTGCCCGCTGGCCCGTCCCATCATCCATCTGGGGGCCACAAGCTGCTACGTCGGAGACAATGCCGATCTCATCGCGATGCGAAACGCACTTCAAATACTGCGGGGCAAGCTCGTCAACGTGCTGGCATTGCTTTCAGACTTCGCGATGCGTTACAGGGAGCTTCCCACGCTGGGTTTTACGCATTTCCAGCCCGCGCAGCTGACCACCGTCGGCAAACGCGCGTCCCTGTGGCTCCAAGAATTCTGGATGGATTATGAGAAATTGGAGTATGTGGCGGGGCGGATCCGGATGCGAGGTCTCAAAGGAACCACCGGAACGCAGGCCAGCTTCCTGGCCCTCTTTGACGGCGACGAGGAAAAGGTAAAGCAGCTCGAGCGCAGCGTGATGCAGAAAATGGGGTTCGATTCGGTGTTCCCGGTCACCGGCCAGACCTACCCGCGCAAGCTCGATTACGAGGTCGTGAGCCTCCTGTCTTCAATCGCACAGAGCGCGTCCAAGATGGCCAGCGACATCCGCCTACTGCAGCACATGAAGGAAATCGAGGAACCGTTTGAAAAGCGGCAGATTGGATCGTCCGCGATGGCATATAAGCGCAACCCGATGCGCACCGAGCGGATCTGCGCCCTCGCGCGGTTCGTGATGTCGCTCGAATCCAGCCCGGCCATGACCGCCTCGACGCAGTGGTTCGAGCGCACGCTGGACGACTCGGCCAACCGGCGTCTGACGATCCCGCAGGCGTTTCTTGCCGCAGACGGGATACTCAATCTCGTGCTCAATGTGGTGGACGGCCTTGTGGTCTATGAGCCGGTCATCCGCCGCCATATCGCGCAAGAGCTTCCTTTCATGGCCACGGAGCATCTGCTGATGGAGGCCGTGAAAAGGGGAGGAGACCGCCAGCAGCTTCACGAGCGCATACGCGTGCATTCGATGGAAGCCGCGCGCCGGGTCAAGGAGATGGGGGAGCCCAACGATCTCATAGACCGGATCCGAAAGGACAATGCGTTCCCGTTTACCGACGAGGAACTGGACGCGCTCATGGATCCGCGCCGCTTCATCGGGCGAAGCGCCCGACAGGTAGCCGAGTTCGTGGATACCGAGATACGCCCGATACTCGAGAAAAACAGCGCCCTCCTGGGCGATCGGGGCGAAGTGCGGGTATAAAAAAGCCCGGTCACAAACCGGGCTGGCAGGGGAGACGCGACTCGAACACGCAACCCTCGGTTTTGGAGACCGATGCTCTGCCAATTGAGCTACTCCCCTTCGTCGAAGGACGGAGCTTATTATAGCGTACATCCGATGCAAAGTCAACGAAAAAGGAGAACGGCCAGTGAAAAATGAGCGATTAACATTGATCGGCGGAGGCAATATGGCCGAGGCCATCCTTCGGGGCATTCTTGAATCGGGCGTCGCAGAGCCCGGATCCGTTACCGTGTGCGATATCAGCTCCGAGCGCCGCGAAACGCTGAGCCGCCGGTACGCGGTTTCCTGCACTGAAAGCAGCGCGCAGGCCATCGCAGCCTCTCCGATGGTCCTGCTGGCCGTAAAGCCCGACGTGCTGGGCATCGTGCTGGACGAGAACCGGCAGCACCTGGCCGATAAGGCTGTCGTGTCCATCGCCGCGGGCTGGACCATGACGGCGATACGCGAAAGGCTGGGCGGCAGCGCGCGCCTGCTGCGCGTCATGCCCAATACGCCGGCGATGGTAGGGGAGGGGATGTCGGTTCTCAGCGCAGACCATACGCTGCGCGACGGCGAGGCAGCCTATGCCCATTCGATATTCAGCGCGCTGGGGAGGGTTCTCACGCTTCCCGAGAAGTATTTCGACGCGGTCACGGCGGTATCGGGCAGCGGCCCGGCGTATGTATATCTTTTCATCGAGGCGCTGGCCGACGGCGGCGTAAAGCAGGGATTGCCCCGGGCCGCGGCGATCGAGCTTTCCGCCCAGACGGTGCTTGGCGCCGCGAAGATGGTGCTGGAGAGCGGCTCCCATCCGGGGGCATTGAAGGACGCAGTCTGCTCGCCGGGCGGTACCACGATCGAGGCGGTATACGCTCTGGAAAATGCCGGATTCCGTGGGGCGGTGATGAAAGCGGTAGAACGCTGCGCCGAGAAATCGCGGAGCCTGCGCTGAAAAAAGTTGCCGCATTGCGCTGCGGCGCGGAGCAAGCGGCCGCATGGCTACGAAGGAAGCGGAAATATGGGTATTGTGTATACGGAAGATATTTCGATAGAGGATTATAATTCTCTCAGAGTTTCTGCCGGATGGCCTGCGCTCCATCCCGAGCAGACGGCTGCTAGCCTGAAGGGCAGCGCGCTTGTGATAGCCGCCAAAGACGGGGAGCGTACGGTGGGAACGGCGCGCCTTATATGGGATGAAGGCTGCGCGGCGCTCATCAAGGATGTCGTTGTACTGCCGGAGTATCAGGGGCAGGGTATCGGCACAGCGATGATGGCGCGGATTTTGGATTATCTGAAAAGCAGGCTGAAGCCCGGATACGGCGTACAAATCGATCTCATGGCTGCTGAGGGCAAAGAAGCTTTTTACCGGAAATTCGGGTTTTCGGTCCGCCCCAGAGAATATCGCGGCTCCGGGATGGATCTGTGGATCAGCAGCGATGAGACTGAACGCGGTTAGCGGGATACTATTTTATGTTAGGTGAATCATTTGTGAATCATTTGAAGGAAGTACAGCTATATACGGACGGCGCCTGTTCGGGTAATCCCGGACCCGGAGGTTGGGGCGCCATACTAATTTATGCCGGTAGAGAAAAGGAAATAAGCGGCTATGTACGAGAAACCACCAACAACCGCATGGAGATATTCGCCGTTATACAGGGACTGCGCTGCCTGCGCGAACCTTGCCAGGTCACGGTTTTCACCGACAGCGCGTATCTGGCAAATGCGTTCCTGCGGGGCTGGATCGATAACTGGCAGCGGAACGGCTGGAAAACGGCAGCCAGGAACCCGGTGGAAAACCAGGACCTCTGGCGGCAGCTGCTGATCGCGATAAAAAACCACGATGTGCGCTGGGTCCGAGTGCGCGGTCACGCCGACAACGAATACAACAACCGCTGCGACCGACTGGCGACCGGCGAAATCAGAAGGCACCATCCAAAACCCGAACCCGACCCGGAGGATGGAGAAGGGAACGCGGACAAGCCTGCTGGGGCGAGGAACAGCGCCCGGCGCAGAGCTGCAGGAGCCGCACGGAAGCGGCAATCCACAAAGGGGAGCGCTGATTAAACTATTCGCTAAACGCAGGTTTTGCGAATAGTTGGAAGGGGAAAGGCGTGAGAAAGGCGTGAAACAGGCCAAAAAGCCCTCGGTCAAGACCATCCGGAAAAAGCCGGATCAGCGGAAAAATATCGAAACGCTCAGGAAGCTCATGGTCGAGCTGCCCACGCTGTGCTTTGAGTTTTTTACGGCGATCGAGCCGCGCACCGGAATACTGACGCGCATCGGATACGCGCGGGATCTGCGAATGTTCTTTACGTATCTTGCGGACAATCATCCAGAGTTCGCCGACAGAAAACCTGCCGAAATTACCCTCGACGATCTCAGGCGCGTCCGACCCGTGCATATCGAGATGTTTCTCGAGTATCTCAACCTCTACTGGGATCAGAACGACCAGGAACGCACCAACGAGAACGCGGGCAAAAAGCGCAAGCTGTGCGCGCTGCGCACATTCTTTCGATACCTTTTGAAGCACCAGTATCTGGAAAGTAACCCGGCAGCGGTCGTGGATACGCCGCCGATA
>JBMNNN010000202.1:0-3477 GCA_050942555.1 Christensenellales bacterium | reverse complement strand
GAAACCATCAACAGCATGCGCATGTACAGCCAGATCGGGCGCAGGGCGGCGCTTCACTCCACGTCGGTGGGCAAGGCGCTTCTTTCTGGGCTGAGCCCTGCCGAGCTCATGAGGCTCGTGCGGATGCTCCCGATGAACGCGCGCACGCCCCGGACAATCACAGACCCCGAGGAGCTCATAGGGCAGGTGGAAGAAGTGCGCGCGAGGGGATGGGCTGTCGACGACATGGAGAACGAGCCGGGCGTGCGCTGCGTGGGCGCTCCGATCCGGGACTACCGCGGCCAGGTGATCGCGGCGGTCAGCACGTCGGGCCCGGCCGACCAGCTTGCGCCCGCGCGGGACGCGGAGACGGCCAGGCATGTCATGGAGGCGGCGCGCCAGATATCGCGGCGTCTGGGCTGGCTGGACCAGCCATAATCGATTTAGCGGGAGGAAACGGATATGGACAGGGAAAAGATCATACAAAGGATATGCGATATCGGCCTGGTGGCCGTCGTGCGCGCCGAAAGCGGCGATATGGCCCGCCGAATCGCTGAAGCCTGCCTAGAGGGCGGCGTGGCGGCGCTCGAGATCACATTTACAGTGCCCGGCGCGCACCGCGTCATCGAATCGCTGGCCGGGGCATACCCCAATGGCGAGATACTGCTGGGCGCGGGCACCGTGCTGGACCCGGAAACCGCGCGTATCGCGCTGCTTTCGGGCGCGCAGTTTATCGTGAGTCCCTATTTCGATCCCGACACCGTCCGCCTGTGCAACCGCTATCGCGCGCCCGTGATGCCCGGCGTGATGTCGGTCCGCGAGGCGGTGCAGGCAATGGAGGCCGGCGCGGATATCCTCAAGGTATTTCCGGCCGGGCTTTTCGGGCCCGCGATCGTCAGGGATCTGATGGGCCCGCTGCCCCAGGCTAAGCTGATGCCCACAGGCGGCGTTTCGGTCGGCAACGCGAAGGACTGGATCCGGGCCGGCGCGGTGGCGCTGGGAGCCGGAGGCGCGCTGGTGGACGGGGCGAAGACCGGGGACTACGGTAAAATCACGCGTACGGCGCGGGAATTCCTCGCGGAGATCGCCGCGGCGCGCGCGAACTAACGGAGGATTAGACTATGGCCAGAATCATCACATTCGGAGAGATCATGCTGCGGCTTTCGCCGCCAGGATACCTGCGCTTTGAGCAGGCCCGCTCCTTCGATGCGCTGTACGGGGGCGGGGAGGCCAATGTCGCGCTTTCGCTGGCGCAGTTCGGACACGACGCTGCGTTCGTGACCCGGCTTCCGGCCAACGCGATAGGCGACGCATGCCGCAACGAGCTCAGGCAGTTCGGCGTAGACACATCGCTGATCGTGCGCGGGGGCAGCCGCCTTGGCATCTATTACTGCGAGAAAGGCGCGTCGGTGCGCCCCTCGAAGGTCGTGTACGACCGGGCCGGGTCGGCCATCGCGACAGCCTCGCGCGACGAATTCGACTGGGACTGTATATTGCGGGGCGCCGACTGGTTCCATTTCACGGGCATCACGCCGGCCCTCGGCGATAATGTGGCCGCCATCGCGCTGGACGCGGTGCGCGCTGCCCGCGACAGGGGCATACCGGTCAGCTGCGACCTCAACTACCGCAAAAACCTCTGGACGCCCGAAAAGGCCGGGACCGTGATGGCCGGACTCATGCCCTATGTCGATCTGCTCATCGCCAACGAGGAGGACGCCGACAAGGTATTCGGCATACGGGCCGCCGAGACCGACATCACGCAGGGCAACCTGTCCACCGAGGGATACCGGAAGGTCGCGGTGATGCTTATGGAGCGATTCGGATTCCGGAGCGTCGCGATCACGCTGCGCGAGTCGTACTCGGCCAGCGAAAACGGGTGGTCGGCGATACTGTGTACGCCCGAGACGTGCCATGTGTCGAGGCGCTACGTCGTGCACATCGTGGACCGGGTCGGCGGCGGCGACAGCTTCGGCGCGGGACTCATTCACAGCAAGCTCACCGGTATGGCAGACGCGCAGGCGCTCGAATTCGCGGTGGCGGCCTCGGCGCTCAAGCAGACGATAGAGGGCGACTTCAATGTGATTTCGGTCGACGAGGTCAGCAAGCTTGCCGCGGGGGACGCCTCGGGGCGGGTGCAGAGATAGAGCGCCCAAACCGGATCGTACGCAGCGGGGGCGACGCGGGCGTCGCCCCCGCGGTAATGGTATCCGCGTCCTGTTCTCTCCCGTGATGACACAAGAGGCCTTCATTACCGCAAACACAGGAGGGCACAAAGAAGGAATCGCAGGGATATGCAGGCGAATGTGGACGATACCATCACAAGGTGACGCTCCGCTGGTTTTTCATGTTCTGTAGATTAAGTTGTCGCTCCGCTTTGCTACCTTTCTGCCTTGATGCAGAAAGGTAGCAAGAAATCAAGATGTTTCAAGTCGGCCTCCGGCACTAGCCTGAACTGTAGCCGGGGTCCGGGGGTCTTGATCCGGCAATATAGCCTTGAGTTATTATGTGCTTTGGGAGCACAAATTCTAATTTGTCTGACTCTATGCTTCGTAGAGAGTGTTTTAGAAAACTCTACGGAGCGTGAGTGTAATATAAGCAAGAAAAACCATATAAATAGCCATGAAAGGAGGTGTTGGTCATGGATCAAATCAGAACGGGAAATTTCATATCCGCATTGAGAAAAGCTAAGGGCCTAACTCAAATGCAGCTCGCCGCCATCCTTGGAATCAGCGATAAAACAATTAGCAAGTGGGAGCGCGGTGCGGGATTGCCGGATGTACCTCTTATGATGCCGCTTTGTGAAGCCCTTGAGATAAGTGTAAATGAACTTCTAACCGGAGAGAAGCTGACCGACGCCGAATATAAAATGAAAGCGGAGGCTACTATTATGGATCTTGTAAAGGAAAACAAAGAGAACAAAAAAAGATTGTTTCAATCAATTGCGTGCGGGATTATAACAATTATTGCGGTACTTGCACTCGTCGTGATTGCCGCATACATTGAAATGCCGACTATAGTGAGAATATTGATAATTGTATTTGCCGCAATAGTCGCAGCGGTAGGGATTGGCACTGCCGCGACGCTGGACATTAATGCAGGCTACTTTGAGTGCCCGAATTGCAAGAAATTATTTGTCCCGACTGCGAAGGAATATGTAAAAGGATATCATACCTTCACAAGGCGCAGACTGAAATGCCCTGAATGCGGAAAGACTTCTATGTGCAAACACAGAATCGTCAGATGAATCAATGCACAAATTCCCGTTTGTATGCGTGAGAGCCGAAGGGTGACATTATCACAAGATAACAACACTCAAGCATCCGATGTTGAGGTACAATACATAGGTAACAGTTAGTGTAAAATAGTTCTGGGTAAATAAGCAGGCATGACTACATATCCCGAAGGAGCCTCCCGCCCCCGCGGGGGCGGGAGGCTCAAAAAAGGTGCAGGGATCGTCAATCCATGTTAATCTGTAAGCACAACTAGATACAGAATGGA
>JBMNNN010000201.1:0-3496 GCA_050942555.1 Christensenellales bacterium | reverse complement strand
AGATTTTAGCGGAGAACTTGCATAACCCAAGGTGACAGCATTTGCTTATTGGCATTTACTTGTTCTGCACTATTTGAGCTATTCAATAGACTCCCTTTTTTTATGGCACTTTTTGCGAAAAAGTGCCCAAAACACCGGGGGTCGAGAAGCGCCGGGAACCTGCGTCTCTGGCCCCAAAGTCGGCGCTTTCCGCTAACCCCTCGGCCGCCATGGTGGCTTACGCCAATTATACCATGGCGGCCTTCGGAAGCTTGCGCTACGACTTTGTGGCAGGCGAGCCGCAGGGCGCTTCAAGACCCCCGGACCCCCGCTGCCGATCAGGATTTCCTGCTCTTTCTTTACCATCTGTTACGACAATATCTGTTCCTGTAGCTGGTTACCTCTTTTATCACACAAAAATACTCATACACTCTATTTAACCGCGCTTTCAAATGTCTCTGCTTTCCCCTTCCACACATCTTATATGAATACTTTCGTAACCGTTGTTTTTCTGAGAACAAATGCTGTCTCCCTGTTGCATATCCGATTCCGCATTGCGCGCAGGGCGGCGGGCCTGTATAATAGCCGCATGAAAATATGCAGATATGACGCGATTGTGTTCGATATGGACGGACTCCTCCTTGATACCGAGCGCCTCGCCATCGAGGCATGGATCGAGGTCTCCCGGCAGGCGGGGTACGATATCCCGCTGGCGGTGATGCTTCATACGCTGGGTCTCGACGAAAGCGCCACAGGCCGGGTTATCCTCGATTACGCCGGGCCGGGATTCCCCTACGAATCGCTGAAAACCGCGAAGCGGGCGCTGATGCGCCGGCGCATGACCGACGAGGGAATACCCAAAAAGCCGGGCGCCGACGCGCTGCTCGGTGCGCTGCGCGAAGCGGGCGTCCCGGCAGCGCTGGCAACCTCGACAGACCGCGAGCGCGCGCTGTGGCGGATTAACCGGTGCGGATGGGCGCAGCATTTTACGGCGCTCACGTTCGGCGACGAGGTGGAGCGCGGCAAGCCCGCCCCCGATATATTTGCGCTGGCCGCCCGCCGGATGGGCGTGCGGCCCCAGTCATGCGCGGCGCTCGAGGACTCTCCCGGCGGTCTGGCAGCCGCCCGCGCCGCCGGTATGACGGCGATACTCATTCCCGACATGAAAGCGCCCGACGACGCGCTCCGGCGCGTCGCCCACTACGTGTTCGACGACCTCAATGCCGCCGCGCGCCACATATTCATCGGCTGATTCGTCACGCGAGCCTGTCGAGCAGCCGCTCCATCTGGCGCCTGGTGCGATCGCGCAGATCGTTCATCCGGTCGTGGTGGCTGCCGACTTTCGCGGGATAGATGGGCTCGCCCACCACGAGCGTCGTCAGCGGCTTGCGCTTCCACAGTTTGTACAGACCCGTCGGCTCCCGGAACTTAAACACCATCGGTATAACCGGAACCTCGCCCTCTACCGCCAGGCGGAACGCGCCGTTTTTGAACGGCCGCAGCTTGTCGTAATAAGGCCACAGCGCCGTCTCGGGATAGAAATGTACCAGCCGACCCTGGGCCAGCTGCTCGCGCAGCGCCGCCATGAACGCCATGATCGCCCGCGCGTTTTCGGGTATGGGCACGCCGCCCAGCATCCGGATGAGCCAGCTGATGACCGGTATTTCGAGGTTTCTCTGCAGCGTCGTAAAGTACGGCCTTCGCGGGAAAAGCGTCAGCGCGAGCATCGTCGCGTCCATCACATGCACATGGTTGGCCACCGTGATAGCCCCGCCGCGGGCCATGCGCAGGTTATGGCGCCCCTCTATCCGGAATCCGTTGAACAGACGGTTATACAGCAGAAGGATCGGCATGACAAGCGACCCCAGCAGCCAGGAAACGAAACGGAACCACAGCTTGCGGCACACGAACGGGAAGTTCTCATCGATGTTCTTTTTAAGAGGCGCCCACATTTTAATCACATGCTTGTCGGACCGGGGCTCCCGGGCTTTGTGGAAGTCCTCGATCACCCGCTCGTATACCTTCTCCATCGCCTCGACAGACCGCTCCACGCGCATCGTGTCGGCGGCTCGGGCGTAGCGCTCGGCCATCCGGGCCCGCTCTTCGGGGTTTTCCAGCCACCAGTCGATGCGCCGCGCCAGATCATCGGGATCCCCCGCGCGAAAAAGGGAACGCTCGTCCAGCGCGAACTGGGGCGTCGCGCTTTCACGCGCGTTGGCGATGACGGGCACCAGCCCGCAGGCGAAGGCCTCCATGCACGATATGGCCTCGATCTCGATGTCCGACGCGTGCACATAGAGGTCGGCGCCGCGCAGCATGCCGATGAGATCGTCCTTTGCATAGTACGCGATATGCGGCGGATTGGGGAGCTTCCGCCCGAGGCTGCGGTACCGCTGCTCGAGCGGCCCGGCTCCGGCCAGTACCAGCTGGATCCTGTCGCGGTATTTGCTGCGATCCGCGGCCTCGATGAGCACATCCTGCCGCTTTTCGGGCGAAAGGCGGCCCACCATCGCGATGACGAACCGGCCCTCCCACCCGGGATCGCGGACGCCCGGCCCGGGAGAGAACGCGGGATCCACGCCGTTTGATATGACGTGCAGCTTCGCGCGGTAGCCGTGCTCGCGCAGCCGCCCGGCGATGAAGCGGCTGGGGCAGTGGATATGCGCGAACTTATCGTAAAAAAGGATTCTGAGCAGACGATAGACGGGATGGCGCAGCCAGGGAAGACGCCTCAGCCCGATATTCCATAGAACGTTCTCAGGCTGAAGATGAAACGCCGCGAATGTCGGAATGCCCATCCGGCGCGCTATCTTTTCCGCGCCGATTGAGAGATTCAGCGGGGTATAGAAATGCGCGATGTCGACGCCCGAAAAGGCCTGCTCGATGCGCTCAGGATCGGTCTTCCCGAATACATATCCCTGCGCCCTTATTAGTTTTTGAAACAGGGGGACGGTCATCTCGGGCACGATGAACTTCCCCTCGCCCGGCTTTCCGGTGGTGACGACCCTTACCTCGTGGCCCCGCGCCCGCAGGCGTTCGACAAAGCGTACGGCCGATATCGTGGTGCCATTGTTCTGCGTGTCAAAAACGTCGATCACAAACGCGATTTTCATTCATTATCAACTCCTTGTATAATGGATCAATAAATCCGGTCTGAGTGGTGAATGTCGTCGCGGAATGATAAAAATGCGCGTCCTCCTTTCCTCATATCGCTGCCTCTCGGGAAGGCATATGTGAAAGGCGCGGCCCGGCGCGCGTCCGTCGCCAACGGGCGGGGCCTCATGCCTGTTGTCGATATTCTATCATCCAATCCCTGAATAATCAAGGAAACGGGTTATCCGCCGCGCCGCTTAACATTTTGATTCCTTGAGTTTCATCAAATGAATCCTTCTTGAGTTTCCGCATATGTGTTGAGGTACAATACATAGGTAACACCAAGAGATGAAAAGCAGAGAACGAACGTGGTACAATGGATCTGAAAAAAACAAAGGCCACGAAAGGAGTTCTCTGCATGGAC
>JBMNNN010000200.1:0-3511 GCA_050942555.1 Christensenellales bacterium | reverse complement strand
CGATACCGTCCGCGGGCAGCCGCCCAATCAGCTCCGCCCGCTATCCTGCTTCTTTGGCGCGGGCTCCAAAGCCGACTGGGGCAGACACGCCGCGCGGACTTTTTCTTCGATTTCCTTTGCGATCTGCGGATTTCCCTTCAGGAAATCGCGCGCGCTTTCCCGGCCCTGACCGATGCGCTCCTCGTTATAGGAGTACCAGGAGCCGCTCTTCCGGATGATATCGTGCTCGACCGCCAGATCCAGCAAGCACCCCTCCTGGGAGATTCCCTGCCCGTAGAGCATGTCGAACTCCGCGGTCTTGAACGGGGGCGACACCTTGTTTTTGGCGACCTTGATCCGGGTGCGGTTCCCGTATATATTGTCGCCCTTTTTGATGGCGTCGGCCCGCCGCACATCCAGCCGCACCGACGCGTAGAACTTGAGGGCCCGCCCGCCCGGCGTCGTCTCGGGATTTCCGAACATGACGCCGATCTTCTCGCGGAGCTGGTTGATAAATATGATGCAGCAGTTGGACTTGCTGACCGCCCCGGCGATTTTCCGCAGGGCCTGCGCCATCAGGCGCGCCTGCAGGCCGACATGGGAGTCCCCCATCTCGCCGTCGATCTCGGCCCGCGGCACCAGCGCCGCCACCGAGTCCACGACGATGATGTCCACCGCGCTGCTGCGGATGAGCGCGTCGGCGATCTCCAGCGCCTGTTCGCCGGTATCGGGCTGGGAGACGTAGAGATTGTCGATATCGACGCCCAGCGCCCGCGCATACGCGGGATCCAGCGCGTGCTCGGCGTCGATAAAGGCCGCGATTCCGCCAAGCTTCTGGGCCTCGGCGATGATGTGCAGCGATACGGTGGTCTTGCCAGAGGATTCCGGCCCGTATATCTCGATGATGCGGCCCCGCGGTATGCCGCCCACTCCCAGCGCGATGTCAAGGCTCAGGCACCCTGTCGGTATGACTGAAACATCCATGAGTTTGGTGGCCTCGCCCAGCTTCATGATGGAACCTTTCCCGAACTGCTTTTCTATCTGCCCCAGCGCAAGCTCCAGGGCCTTTCCTTTCTCATCCATCGAAGCATCCTCCCCATCCTTGTATCATTCTAATATAAACGCCATCGAAACGCAAACGTTTTTTCGCCTTTTATCGTTTCCTCAAAAGGACGAACTTGAAACTGCTGTTGATGATGCCCGCTATGGGGATTTCAGCATGCCTGAACCGCAGCGCGGCGGTTTGCTCCCGCCGCGCCGCTATCGCTGCGCGCCCTGATCGCGCACGATGGCCTCCCGCACCATACGCAGCGCGATCTGGCAGGCCATCGTCCGGTTGTAATCCCTCTGGGTGCGCAGCATCGCTCTCTCGACCGCCAGCTGGCGCGCGCTGTCCACCGCGATATACACGAGTCCCACGGGCTTGTCGGCGGCGCCCCCTCCGGGTCCGGCGATGCCCGTGATGGCCACCGCGTAGTCTGTGCCCGACCGCTGCCGCAGCCCCCGGGCCATGGCCCCGGCGGTCTCTTCGCTGACCGCGCCGTATCGGGCCAGAATATCGGCGGGTACGCCCAGCCGCGCGGTCTTCGCCTCGTTCGAATAGGTCACAAATCCCTCGGTAAACACGCGTGACGCGCCGGGCACATCGACGATCATCGAGCAGAGCATGCCGCCCGTGCATGATTCGGCCACCGCCAGCGTGCTGCCGCGAGCCGCCAGCATCTCCACCACGGCCTCGGGCAGGCTCTGGCCGCTTTCGCTGTATATGTAGCCCCCCAGGCGCTCCCGGACGGCCGCGACCACCGGCCTGAGCAGCGCCTGCGGATCCTCGCCGCGGGCGGTGCGCGCCGTAATGCGCAGCGTCAGGTCCCCCGGCGCGGCATAGGGGGCGATCGTGGGATTGGTCTGCGCCTCGACGATGTCACGGATCCGGTGCTCGGCGTCCGATTCGCCGATGCCGGTCGCTTTGAGTACAACCGACGTGAGCACATAGCCGCTGCGCTCCATGAGGTACGGGCGCACCGATTCAATGAACATCGGCTTCATTTCGTGGGGCGGGCCGGGCAGCACGATGATGGTTTTGCCGTCCTTCTCGAGTATGCACCCCGGCGCGGTCCCGTGCGGGTTGGGCAGTATGGCGGCTCCCTCGGGAAACAGCGCCTGCTTGCGGTTGTTGGGCGTCATCTGCCGGCCCCTGCTGCAGAAATACGCCTCGATTCGGTCGAGCGTGGGCTGGTCGGGCACCATCGGAAAGCCCCAGTAGCCCGCGATCGTCTCCTTGGTGATGTCGTCCATCGTGGGCCCCAGTCCGCCCGTCGTGATGACGATGTCGGCCCGCTCGAGCGCGATACTAAGCGCCGTCCTGAGCCGGCCCGGATTGTCCCCCACGACCGAATGGGCGTATACGTTGACGCCCAGCTCAGATAGCTCCCGGGACAAAAACTGCGCGTCGGTGTTCGCGATCTGCCCTAATAAAAGCTCGGTGCCTACCGCTACGATCTCTGCGTTCATACCGTATCCCCGCTGCCCATAAAGGCGCTCCGGTTGCGTACAAAATAATCGACTGTGGACCCGATCGTAAAAACAAGCGCGATATAGAGCGCCGCCGTTTCCAGCGGGAACGCCGTGATCGCGTTCAGGATCGGATCCCTTATGAGTATGAGCACGATGGCGACGTCCTGGCTGATCGTCTTGGCCTTTCCAAGCCAGCTGGCGGAAATGATCCGGCCGTTCGCGGAGACCGCCACGATGCGCAGTCCGCCCACGAGAAGCTCCCGGCCGATGAGTACGATCGTGATGAGGACGGGCACCGCGCCCCGCTGCGTGAGCGGGACCAGCGCGGCCAGCACGATGAGCTTGTCGGCGATGGGATCGAATACCTTGCCGAAGTTCGACACATGGTTGTGCCTGCGGGCGATCCATCCGTCCAGCACGTCGGTGATCGCGGCGATGAAAAAGAGAAGCGCCGCCCACAGATCATGGTGTGCGAACGGGGTGAGCAGGGCAAAAAGAAAGAACGGAACCAGAAGGATCCTCGCGAGCGTGATCTTATTTGCCAGCGTCATCGGCATGTACTCCTATCCAGTCGTATTCCGCGACCGACTCGATCGCAACGCGCACGAACATGCCCGGCGACAGGGATTCGCCCGACCGGAAACGCACCGCGCTGTCGATTCCCGGGGCCTGGTATTCGGTCCGGCCCTCGTAGAGCCCGTCCTCGCCGATCCCCTCGACCAGAACCTCATAGGTGCGCCCGATGTGGCGTCGATTCCACCGGCGCAGTACCCGCTGCTGCGCCTCCATCAGGCGGTCGAGCCGCTCGCGCTTGATCCTCCCGGAGACCTGGCCGCGCATCCGCGCGGCGGCGGTCCCGTCCTCGGGGCTGAAGCGGAAAGCGCCCACATGGTCGAACGGATGGTCCTCGACGAACGAAAGCAGCTCGCGAAACTGCGGCTCGGTCTCCCCCGGGAAGCCGACGATATATGTGGTGCGCAGCGCGATATGCCTGTCAAGACCCCGGAGCATCGCGTAC
>JBMNNN010000199.1:0-3553 GCA_050942555.1 Christensenellales bacterium | reverse complement strand
CGGTCATCACGTTCCGCAATGGCGTCGTGGCGACGCTGTTCACAGGATGCTACTTAAACCGCAGCGTGCCTAACAAGAATGGACTCCACTTCCGGTGCGTGGACGCCGACATCCGGTATACGCTGCGTCAGTCGGTGGAGATCGATACGGGAAGCATGGTGCAGATATTCCGCAAACAGGCCGATCAGGGCGTCGCAGAGGACCGCGCATTCATCGACGCGGTCAAGACAGGCGACCAGTCCCTCGTCCGCTCGCCCTACGCGGACGCGTGCAAATCGCTGGCGCTGACGCTTGCGTGCAACGAGTCGATCGCGACCGGCAAAGAAATCAGTCTCATATAGGAGGAAGCGGTATGTTTACGCTGACAGTACATAGTTCCTGGTTCCGGTGCGACGACTACGAAAAGCCTGCAGCCGCGGCCCGCAGGGGATTCAAGGCCATCGAGATGCTGAACTGGACGGGTCTGGACACGCGCCGCATGCGCGCTGCGCTCGAGGACGCGGGCGTCGCGCTGTCCGCGATACTGTGCCGCTCGAAAGATCCCGCGATACAGGAGAAGATCGATAACCGGCATGGAATCGTACACGCCGACGCGCAGGACGCGTTCGTGGCGGCGATAGGCGAGACGATCGCCGCGGCCCAAAGCCTTGGGACAAAAATCATCGTCGTGACGACAGGCAATGAGATACCGGAGGTACCCCGCTGCCAGCAGCACGATCAGGTGGTCGCGGCGCTGCGCGCCGCAGCGCCGCTCGCCAAGGAGGCGGGCATGATGCTGGCGCTCGAGCCGCTCAACGTGCTGGTCAACCACAAGGGCTACTATCTGACGACGACGGCCGAGGCCGTGGAGATGATACGCGAGGTGGGAAGCCCCAGCGTCCGTGTGCTCTATGATGTATACCACCAGCAGATCACCGAGGGAAACCTCATCAGCACCATCCGGGATAATATCGAATACATCGGCCACATTCACGTGGGCGATGTGCCGGGGCGCAAGCAGCCCGGCACCGGCGAGATCAATTACCGGAACGTGTTCCGCGCGATCCGCGATACGGGATACGACGGTTTTGTGGTGTTCGAGTGCGGACTTACTGAGGATGTGGATCTGGTCTGTCCGAAAATGTGGGCGCTGCTGGAGGACGAGTAATAGGGAGATATCCGGTTACGAACTGCGGAGAGCAAAAAGCGGGCGGGTTAAAAACCCGCCCGCGGTATTTTGCGCGGACTTCTACCGGTACAAATCGCACCGCACGACGGCCTGGTCGCGCCGTGCGCCCACGCCGATCATTGCGACCGGCACGCCGGTCAGCTCCTCTATGCGCTCGATATAGCGGCGGGCCGCCTCGGGCAGCTCCTCGTAGCGCGTGATGTCGGATATCTGGTCGGTCCAGCCGGGCAGCTCCTCATAGACCGGCTCATACTGCCCCAGCTCCTCCCACCGGGCCGGGAAGCGGTCGGTCACGACGCCGCCGCGGCGGTAACCGGTACAGATTTTGACGCGGTCAATCCCTCCCAGCGTGTCCATACGGCTCACGGCCAGATGCGTCAGGCCGTTGACGCGGGCCGCGAAACGCAGTATCACGGCGTCCAGCCACCCGCACCGCCGGGGCCGACCGGTGGTCGCGCCGTACTCGTGGCCCTTTTCCCGTATCCACTGCCCGGTTTCGTCCAGCAGCTCTGTGACGAAGGGGCCTTTTCCCACCCGGGTCGTATAGGCTTTGACGACGCCTAAAACCCTGTGGATTGCCGCGGGGCCTACGCCCGCCCCCACGCACACGCCGCCCGCGATCGGGTGCGAGCTGGTCACATACGGATAGGTGCCCACGTCCAGATCGAGGAGCGTCCCCTGCGCGCCTTCAAAGAGCACATTGTCCCCGGCCTCGATGCGCTCGTGCAGTAGCCATACCGTATCGGTCACGTAGGGGCGGATGCGCTGCGCGCAGGCCCGGTACTCGTTGAGTATCGGCTCTACGGTAAGCGGTTCGCCGCCGTAAACGCGGGTGATGATCCGGTTTTTCTCGTCCATGACGCGCCGTAGCTTGCTCTCGAACACCGCGTCGTCGATAAGGTCACAGATCCGAATTCCCGACCGCTCGGCTTTATCCATGTAGGCAGGGCCGATGCCCCTGCGGGTGGTGCCGATATCGCCATCCCCCCGCGCGGCCTCTCCGAGAATGTCCAGCGCCCTGTGGTGGGGGAGTACGACCTGCGCCCGGAGGCTGATGCGCAGTCCCGCCATGCTGAGACCGCGCGCGGTCAGCTCATCCATCTCCGCGACCAGCGACACGGGATCGATTACGGTGCCGTGCGCCAGGATGCTCAGCGTGTGCGGATTAAATATGCCCGATGGCACCAGATGGAGCTTATACTGCTCGCTGCCGATTTCAACGGTATGCCCGGCATTGTTGCCGCCCTGGTAGCGGACCACCACGTCCGCGCCGGTGGCCAGAAAGTCCACAAACCGCCCTTTTCCCTCGTCGCCCCACTGGGCTCCTACCACTGCCAAGTTTGCCAACTATCAACACCTCATTACAGAATATGCGGGGATCAGGACAGAGACCGGCCCATGATGCTGCGGGCGGCGATGACTCCCGTGACCGAGGCCTGCATGAGCCCGCGCGTGATGCCCGCTCCGTCGCCTATCGCATAAAAGCCCGAAAGCGCGGTCTCAAATGCCGGGCTGACCTTCACCTTGGACGAATAGAATTTGACCTCCACGCCATACAGCAGCGTATTGCGGGATACGAGACCCGGCGCGAGCTTGTCGAATGCGCGCATCGCCTCCATGATCGAGGTCATATGGCGCTGCGGGAGCACGAAAGACAGGTCCCCGGGGACCGCTTCCGTGTATGTGGGAACCGTCGTGGATTTATCCAGGCGGCTCCACGTGGTGCGGCGTCCCATCTCCAGATCGCCCCAGCGCTGTATCATGACGCCGCCGCCGGTGAGCATGTTGCCCAGCTGCGCGATGTACTTCCCGTAGGCGATCGGCTGGTCGAACGGCTCGGTAAACCGCGTCGATACCAGCAGCGCGAAGTTCGTATTGCCGGTGCGCTTCTCGGGCTCCGCGTAGCTGTGTCCGTTGACGACGGCGATACCGCCCTCGTAGTACTCGCCCGACACCACGCCGCCGGGATTCATGCAGAATGTCCGCACCCGGTTTTCAAACGTATCGGAATAGTATACGAGCTTCGCCTCGTACAGATGCCGGGTCAGGTGATCCATCACGGCGTTGGGCACCTCGACGCGGACGCCGATATCCACCTCGTTGCTTACGGTTTCGATGCCGTGCGACCTGCAGATATCGGTCAACCACTGCGCCCCGGCCCTGCCCGGCGCGGCGATCACATGATCGGCGTATATGGTTTCGGGCTGGCCGCCGCGCGTCTCGATGACGAGGCCCCGCACCCTGTCGGCCTCCACGATGAGATCGCGCGCGGTCGACATGGGCAGGAACGAAAATCCCGGCCGCTCCCCGAGCGTCCTGTACATAGCGCGCAGTACCTCAAACGCGTGGTCGGTGCCCATATGGCGCACAGGGCAGCGGATGAGC
>JBMNNN010000198.1:0-3558 GCA_050942555.1 Christensenellales bacterium | reverse complement strand
CTGGCGGGGGACATGACCGCCGTCAACCTGCGCACCCTCTACACGCGGGGCATTCGTCTCATCGGCAGCACGCTGCGGAGCCGTCCCCCGCAGGTCAAGGCGGCGATACTCGCCGAGCTGGTCAAATCGGTCTGGCCCAGGGTGGAATCCGGCGAAGTCCGCCCGACGATCTACCGGACGCTGCCCATCGAGCAGGCGCAGGAAGCCCACGCGATACTGGAGCGCGGCGAGAACATCGGCAAGGTGGTATTAACCGTATCGGCCGGATAGCCGGGTAAAACGCTGCACGCGAAAACCTGATGAAAAGGAAGGACAGCCATGCGAAGAATCAAGATCGGGCAGATCGGCACCGGGCATTTCCATGCCGAGGGGAAGATGGAAGCGGTACGAAAGTTCCCCGATGTCTTCGAGGTCGTGGGCATCGCCGAGCCCGACCCGGGCAACCTTAAACAATACGCGGGCAGGAAGACCTACGAGGGGCTTGCCTGGATGAGCCCCGGGGAGCTTTTGTCGGTCAAGGACCTGGACGCGGTACTGGTCGAGACCAACGAGTGGGATCTGGTTTCCGTGGCGCGCCAGTGCATCGACGCGGGCGTGCACATCCATCTGGACAAACCTGCGGGAGAGGACCTCGACGAATATGCGGCAATGCTGCGCGAAGCTCGGCGCAAAAGCCGCATCGTGCAGCTGGGGTACATGTACCGGTACAACCCGGCGATCCAGTACTGCAAAAAGGCGGTCGAAAGCGGACGGCTGGGCGAAATATTCGGGATCGACGCGGTCATGAATACCGAGCACACCCGCGAAGTCCGCGAATATCTGGGGCGGTTCCGGGGCGGCACAATGTATATATTCGGATGCCATCTGATCGATCTTATACTGTCGATGCAGGGGATGCCCGACAACATCGTCCCGTTCCAGGATAAGACAATGCTCGATGGTGTCGATGTGTACGACTACGGATTCGCCGTTTTCGAGTACGCCAGGGGCACGTCCACGGTAAAAACCACCTCCGTCGAGGTGAAGGGCTATGTAAGGCGGCAATTGGTTGTCAGCGGGAGCCGGGGAACCATCGAGATAAAGCCCCTGGAGGGCCCCACGGCCGCGACCCTCGCCGTGCCTGACCGCGGTCACGGGCATGTATCCTATATGCATGACCATCACGCGCGGCTGCAGACGATCGATCTGCCCGCGCTTACCGGCCGGTACGACGACCAGATGCTGGACTTTGCCGCCATGATACGGGGCGAAAGGGAAAATCCGTACACATACGAGCACGAGCTTGCGGTGCAGGCGGCGACGCTCAGGGCCAGCGGGTTTGATATTGATCTGAAGAAGTGGAGCAGGCTGTAAGTTTCGCAAAAATAAAAGGCAACAAAAAACCCGATATCCGCATAGGTATCGGGTTTTTCTGGTCTGGGTGAGAGGATTTGAACCTCCGGCCTCTTGAACCCCATTCAAGCACGCTACCAAACTGCGCCACACCCAGTCGCTTCAGGGCGAAATCCATTATACGCAATGCGGGGACAAAATGCAAGTTTTTTTAATTGCCATACAGGAGTTTCCCGACTTTCCCGCGCTGTCCGCCAATTTGGCGGCTGCGCAGGTGCGGCGGAAACAGGATTGGCTGCGCGAATCAGATATTTTCTTAAGATAGTCCGGTTTTCGGCCCTGATACACGTAAATTTTTCTTGACAAAACAAATCCGTTCATGTACCATAAGCTACATATCATATAATAATGATAGGAATAGTAAGAACCGCCGAAAGGAGTCCGCGCATGCCCATCAAAATCCCCGAAAACCTCCCGGCTTATAAAGTACTAAACGAGGATAACATATTCGTCATGACCGATGAGCGGGCGCTGCACCAGGATATCCGGCCCCTTCAGATCGTGATACTCAACATCATGCCCGACAAGATCATGGCCGAGACCCAGTTGCTACGGCTCATCGGCAATACGCCGCTGCAGGTGGACGTGATCCTGCTTAAGACGGCTACCCATACTCCGGTCCATACGCCGCTGGATCACCTGAATTCTTTCTATAAGAAATTCGATGACATCAGCGAGTACAAATTCGATGGACTCATCATCACCGGCGCGCCGGTGGAGCAGATGGACTTCGAGGAAGTCGACTACTGGGAGGAGCTGACCGCGATCATGGAGTGGAGCAAGAACCATGTCTTCTCCACGCTGCATATCTGCTGGGGCGCGCAGGCGGGGCTTTACTACCATTACGGGATTCCGAAATACCCACTTGCCAATAAGAAGTTCGGCGTGTTCGCTCATGTCCACAGCGACGAGAGGATCAAGCTGCTGCGGGGATTTGACGACACATACTATGTGCCGCATTCCCGCCACGCCGAAGTGCGCCGGGAGGATATCGAGCGGGATCCCAGGCTTCGCATACTGTCGGAATCCGGGGAATCCGGCATCTATATCGTGTCCGACGCGGAGGGCAGGCAGATCTTTGTGATGGGCCATCCCGAATATGACAAGTACGCGCTGCAGCGGGAGTACCTGCGGGATTTGAGGAAGGGCCTGAAGATCGGCGTGCCGAAAAACTATTTTCCCGGCGATGATCCCGAAAAAACCCCGGTCATGCTATGGAGAGGCCACGCGCATTTGCTGTTTGCCAACTGGCTGAACTACTATGTCTACCAGGAGACCCCCTACGAGCTGAATCGCTTACGAGCGTAATCGGTATTGGAAAACGGGAAAACAGTGGTATGATATACGACATGGGTATTACATTTTGGAGGTATGCGTCATGGCCAGGATTTACAGGAGTATTACCGAGCTCATAGGCGGTACGCCCCTCATGGAGCTGGCGAACTATCAAAAAAAGCACGGGCTGAAGGCCGCGATATTGGCCAAACTGGAGTATTTCAACCCCGCCGGCAGCGTCAAGGACCGGATCGCCAGGGCGATGATCGAGGACGCCGAGGAGAGGGGACTGCTCAGGCCCGGCAGCGTCATCATCGAGCCTACCAGTGGCAACACCGGGATCGGACTGGCTTCGGTGGCGGCGGCAAGGGGGTACCGGATCATCCTGACGATGCCCGAAACGATGAGCGCGGAGCGCCGCATGCTGCTGCAGGCATACGGCGCCGAGCTGGTGCTGACGCCGGGGGCGGAGGGGATGCGGGGCGCGATCGCCAAAGCCGAGGCCCTGGCGCGGGAGCTTCCGAACGCTTTTATTCCAGGACAGTTCAGCAATCCTGCCAACCCTGCGATCCACAGGAAGACCACCGGACCGGAAATATGGGATGATACCGGCGGGGCGGTGGATATCTTCGTGGCGGGAGTCGGCACCGGCGGCACCGTCACGGGCGCCGGCGAATACCTTAAGTCCCGCAAACCAGACGTCCGTGTCGTCGCGGTAGAGCCGCACGAATCCCCTGTGCTTTCGCAGGGTAAGGCGGGGCCGCATAAGATACAGGGTATCGGCGCGGGATTTGTGCCCGACGTGCTCAATACCGCCGTCTATGACGAGGTGATCGCCGTGCGCGGCGAGGATGCCTTTGCCGCCGCACGCGAGCTGGCCCGTACCGAAGG
>JBMNNN010000196.1:0-3614 GCA_050942555.1 Christensenellales bacterium | reverse complement strand
GAGAATGATCCGCATGTCGGGGTAGATTTTCTTGTTCAGGTATGTGTTCTGTATGTCGCGGGGCGTCTTGTACTCGCCGTTTGGATAGTTGTTCCACAGGTACTCGATATGTACCGAGCCGGGAATCGTTCCCGCGGCATATTCCTCGTCGCTGCGGGTGTCGATGATGACCGTCTTTTCGTCGGGCATGTTGATGATGCTCTTGAGGTAATCCAGCGTGACGATCGAGGCTTTCCGGTACTCGCCCGCGGTATATGCTGCGGCGGGAAGAGCCGTGGCTTCGCTCGTCATTTCGGCCCCGGCTTCCTTGAGGGCTTTCAGGCCGCCGCTTATGACCCTGATATTGTCGTTGCCGTACATGTTCAGCGTCCACTGCACGCGTGCGGCCTGCATATTGTTCGCGCTATCATACAGATAAAGCGTATCGTCCTGCGTGATGCCCGCTGCGCCCATGACCGCCTCGACCACATCGACGCCGGGCAGCATGTTCGGGTACGGCTCGTTGACGACCAGCGACGCCATCGGGATGTTCACAGCGCCCCGGACATGGGAGAGCGCGTATTCCTCGGCCGGGCGGACGTCGACCAGCACCGCGCTGTCGTCCTTAAGGGCTTCCCGGGCCGTAATGACATACCCTCCGGTCGGGCCAAAGTCAAAGCTGGCGCAGCCTACCATCATCAGCATGAGCGCGGCGGTGACCGCCGCCAGTACCGTCTTTCTCACGTGATCGCATCCTTCCCGTTGTTGGAATTCTCAAGGGCTGTTTCGATCGCTTCGCGGTTGAGTTCGCACAGGATCCGCTCCACTTTGCCTTCCCTGATGACCGCGACCGCCGGGCCGCCTTCGCATCCCATCATGCGGGCCAGACAGTCGGACTTGTATGTGTCCACCTTGTGGCAGGCATACTCCCCGTGGCTCTGCGCGATCTCCTCGATCACCCGCAGAAACTCGCGCTGATCGGCCTCGGCTGCGTTGTATATATAGGCGAATCCGTCTCCTGCCATGATCTGGTTTTCAAATATCTCGCGCTCCGCGATGTATTTCTCGGCCATCACGCCCGCAGTCGCCGCGTCTCCCACGCAGGTAGCCACCTGGCGCAGGAACCGCTCCCGCACGTCGCCCGCCGCGAATACGCCGGGGATGTTGGTGCGCATATTCTCGTCGGTGATGATGTACCCCTTGGGGGTCATGTCGATGATGCCCCTGTACATTTCGGTATTGGGTATAAAGCCGATGAACAGGAAGCAGGTGCTGCACGCGACCGGTATCTTTTCGCCGGTCTTGAGGGTGCGCAGTATGACACGCTCCAGCTTCTCGCCGCCCTCGTAGCTGTCGACGACGGTGTTCCATAGAAACTCCATCTTCGGATTCCTGAGCGCGGCGGCCTTCGCGATCTCGTTGCAGTCCATGACGCCCTCGTCATGCAGCACCGATACGGTGACCTTGCTCGCAAAGCGCGTCAGAAAAATGCCCTCCTCGATCGCGGCGTCTCCCGAACCGACGACCAGAACCTCCTTGCCGGTGTTGGCGGCGGCGTCGCACGTGGCGCAAAACGCGATTCCCCTGCCCAGGAACTGCTCCTCGCTGGGCACGCCCACGACGCGGGGCCTGCTGCCGTTGCATAGGATGACGGCTTTGGCCTCGTACCGGTTGCGGAAGGTCTCCACGATCTTTACCTCTCCCGAGAAATCCACGCTCCGGGCATTTGTGAGCTTGAATTCCACCCCGAATTTCTTGGCCTGCCGGTGAAAGAGGTCCATGAGATCCGGGCCCGATATGCCTTCCGGGAATCCGGGATAGTTCTCTATCTCGCTCGTGTTGGTCGCGATGCCGCCCACCAGCGACTGCTCGAGTATCAGCGTCTTCAGGCGGGCGCGGCCGCAGTATATGCCGGCTGTTAATCCCGCCGCGCCGCCTCCGATGATGACGACATCATATTTTTCGACTTTCTTTTCTCTGGCCATTTTGTTCTCCTCTGCACCGCAATCGATCGCTACATGAAAAACTTCACGAGCAGCTTGCTGCCAACCACCGCCCCGGCGAACATGAATATTGCGAAGACCCATCCCGACAGCGAAAGCGACGCGATACCGGAAAAGAGCGCGCCGATGTTGCATCCGGCCGCCAGGCGCGCGCCGTAACCCATCAGCAGGCCGCCCACGGTCGCGGCGACGACCTGTTTTACGGACTTGATCTTCTTGAACTTGAATCCTGAGGCCATCAGCGTCGCAAACAGCGCGCCGAATATGATCCCCAGGTTTCGCCAGGAGGAGGGATCGTTGAGGATACCGCCTTCCAGCGTGGCCTGAGCGCCGGGGGAGCTGAAGTAATACCATCTGTCCACCGAGCCGCCCAGCGCCTCGAATACCCAAGCACCCCAGTTAGCCATTACGCCCGACACGCCCCACGGGTTGCCGGTGGTCGCGAAAGTAACGACCTGGAAGAGCGAAAGCAGGACCGCCCCGGTGACATACGGCAGCGCTTTCTTGAACCACATCTGGTAGAACTCGTTTTCCTTGATTTTGTCGAAAAACGCTTTCATTTCTTCATCTCCCCGCTTTTTTGGAGTCTGTTACCCGCTCAGCACTTTTCGATGATGACTTCCCACTCGCCGTCGTCGACTTCCTCGATCTCGACACCATATCCCTGCTTGCGGGCCCACTCGGGCACATTCTTCATCGCGCAGCTATGGTCGATCTGGACGATCAGCACGTCGCCGGCCTCGAGCTTCTCGAGCGCCTTCTGGGTCTTCATAAGGGGTACCGGGCAAGCCTCGCCCAGGCAATCCAGCGTTACTTCCTTACTCATAGATAATCCTCCATTCCATTATTTTAATGATCGTCGGCCTGATCATTGGCCGCTTTGCGGTTTCCCCATTTGTGGGCGATCACGTAGATGACGGCGATGATCAGCAGATTGCACGCCAGCCCGCCGAACCAGCCCAGGTAATCGGGAAGGAATATCCGTTTGCCGACAACGATGAAATTGCGCTCCCACCAGCCGTAGTCATGCGCGCCCCACAGAGAGCCTGCGATGAAGAATATGAGAGAAAGCACCTGCATGAAGAATCCTTCTCCCACGCGCATCAGCGTTCCTGAGGCGCAGCCGCCGGCAATCACCATGCCGATACCGAATATGAACGCGCCGACGCCCGTCGCGACGCTGATGGGCGCGACGTAGCTCTGTCCCGGGATCGGCAGCCCGTTGGCCGCGTAGCCATACTTGATGGCGGTAAAGGCGATGCTGGTGATCGCAAACGCGATCAGCACAGCGCGCGTAATCGAAGTGCTCCCGGTCAGGTACGGGTCCCGCATCGACGCCGTAAAGCAGAAACGCGCGCGCTGCAGTATGAACCCGAATGCCAGACCTGTCACCCAGTAGAGACCCAGACTGGCGTCCCTCGTTGCCAGCCACACGCCGACGCCGACCAGTACCGCGAAAACGCCCAGCCCGATGGGAATCTGATTGACCCGCTTCTTTCGGGGCCGGGTATTCCTCCTGGCTGATGCACGAACGGCTCCCTCTGCCACGCTCCCCACTCCCTTTCGGTTGTTAAAGAATTAACAAGTGCTCCCGTTAGTATTTTAACATAGGTTTATAGGCCCAGTATATTG
>JBMNNN010000194.1:0-3741 GCA_050942555.1 Christensenellales bacterium | reverse complement strand
TGAAACCTCATTTCTGTATCGGATAGGATCATCGTAACATGTCGCACCGCGCTTTTCAAGCGTGCTATACAGACATTAATTACATAGTAAAAAGCCGTCCCGCGGCGCGGAACGGCACGATTTATTTTTAACTAGCAGTGGTCGGGCGTGATACCCTGAAGATACGTCGTCGCGGCGTCCAGCACCGCCGAAAGCTTCCCGTGCGCGCAGGCCACATGGTGAATATAGGGGCCTTCGATGAATTTGCGCTCGAGCGCCGGCCAGTCGGGAAACTCGACCCACACATAGGTTCCGCGGTTGACCGGGCCGTCGACGCTTACGCCTTCCTCGGAGAGAAGCCGGTAGGAGCCGCCTATGCCGTCGAAGCGGCAGATCGTGATGTCGCCGCCGCGTATCGGCCATTCGCCGACGCCGGGGCTGTGGCTGTCCAGCAGATAATGATCTCCGATGCGGGCGGGCGCGCCGGGCTCTTTGAGCGAATAGGGGAACGGACCACAGTGCCAAAGGAGTTCCGCGTTGTCGTTTTCGGGATGGCGCACCGTCAGATCCGAGAAGAATATGGGCGTGCGGCCCCGTACCGCCGACGAAAGGATGACAGACGTGATCGCGCCGTGAATATCGGTTTCACAGGCCATCGGCAGCCCTTCCTCGGTGAGCTCGCCGTTGATAACGCAGGGCATGACTCCGGTCATCGCCTGCAGCGCGTTCCAGCACTGGATCGCGACGGCCGACAGCTTGCGGCTTTCCGCCCAGTCGGATATCGCGAACTTCAAGGCGGCCATGCTGCGGATCGCTTTCTCGCCGCACGAGATCTCGTAGCGGGACCGGAACTGGTCGACCGCGCCGTCCACGCGTTTGTCGCCCGCCGCCAGAAGCTCCTCCATCGCCTGCACGATCTCGGGCAGAGATATGGGTATCGTCTGTATGCCCAGGCGGCCAAGCAGCTCGCCCTCATCGCATATGACCGACCAGAAGCCCTCGGGCCGGGTGCCGATCTGGCCGATGCGCATGCCGCGGAAGTTCTTTACGATCGAGCAGACCGACAGGAACTGGTCGAATTCGCGCGCAAAAACCGGCGAGTCGAGCGCGCAGTTCTCGATGTAGGTAAAGGGAACGCCGAATCGCTGCAGCACCTTGCTGGTCGCGAACAGCCCGCACTGGGAGTCCCGTGTACGCAGTCCGTCGGGCAGCGGCTTATCGTCGCGCGGCCCCCACAGGAGCAGCGGTCTGTCTACCAGCTTCGCCATCCGCGCCACCGCGTCCTCGGTGCCGAAGTTGCAGTGGGGCGCGAAAACCGCGTCTGCCCCGTTGACCGTGAAATAGCGCGCCACAGCCTCCGCGTCGGCGCTGTCGTAGAGAAGCCCCTCGTCGTTGAGCCAGTCGATGTCCAGTATCTCTACGTCGTACCCTTTGATTTTCTCGAGAATTGCGCTCCGCTGTCGCTGCGCGTCCTCCCTGCTGAATATTTCGCGCCGCGTGGGAGCGTATCCCAGTCTCACCGTGTAATCAAGCGCCATCGATACTGCCTCCTTACTAGTATTAGTCGCCAAGCAGGTTCATACCCGCCAGTTTACCGTAGCCAAGCCGGTCGTACACATCCTCCATGATGCGGGCCGCTTCCTGCGTCGCGTCCCGCAGGTACGCCATCGTATCGGCGGCGTCGAACACGCCCGCCTCCACCGCATCCATCCGCTCCATGAGCCGGCGGGCCGCGTACTGGCCGCTCTCGCGCGCGATGCGCGTCCACATATTGACCCGTATGATTCCGTGGTGGCCAAGCGACGAGAATTCGTCTGGACTGAGGCTCGACGTGCCGTGAAGCACCAGCATCGATTTGCCGACCGAGCGCGTGATCGCGTCGGCCAGATCGTCGCGGAAGTGGCAGTTTTTCAGCGTCGCAGCCTGCTGCTCGGTCCCTAGATCCGCGACCACCAGATCGACGCCGGTTTCCCGCACATAGCGGCCGGCCTTTTCCGCGATGTCGCTGACGTTTTCCGACGGGGCAGCCGCGCCTTCGACCTTGAGCTGCTCGAGTATGCCCTCGACCAGCACCTCCCGGCCGTAACGGCGCACATAGTCGCGCGTCATCCCGATGTTCTGCTCTATCGGGTAGAGCTGCGCGTCGAACATGACGCTGGCCAGATACGGCAGGCCCCGGGTGAGCGCCCATTCGTCCCGCACCGGATCGGCGTGGTCGAGATGGGGCAGCACGCATACGCCCGCGTAGGGGCTGTCGTCTGCCGCGCACAGCACGCGCAGGTGCTCCATCACGCTCAGAAACCCGATCCTGGGATCGCTGCTTGCCGTCACGCGGCGGCACTGGGGCATGTGGCGGTAGTCGTAGGTCATGGATACGGCTACCGGAAGACCGCGAATACCGTGTTTCTTGCCGTAGCGCGCACCGGCCAGCAGTATCGCCTCCGTGTTCCAGTGGCTTGCGGTTCCCAGGATCGCCATCGCGACCCCGCATTCGCGGCACCTTTCGAGTATTCGAGCGGCCTTGTCTTTTTGGGTGATGACAGCCATAGAAGCCTCCTCCCTTATAGTCAGGTCGATTGCCGTGCGATGAGATGGGGATGGGATACAATGAGACGGGGTTTGGGTTCCCCGGCGGTGTTAATGATTTCCGAGAGCATGTGTACCGCCCTGCGGCCCTGCTCTCCGGCGCGTATGTCCACGGTCGTCAGGGACGGCGAGAGCAGCTCTCCCATCGGCGTGCCGTCAAAGCCCACTACCGCGATGTCGGCGGGAACCCGTACGCCATGCTCAGTGAGGGCGCGCAGCATGCCGGCCGCGATGAAGTCGCTAAAGCCGATGACCGCGGTGACGCCTGCCTCTTCGTCCAGCACGGCGCGCATGGTCCGGTACCCGCCCTGCCAGGTGAAATCGGTTTCCCGGACGATGAGATCGCCGGGCTGCGCGCCCTGCGCGATCAGATACCGGCGGAAACCCTCGCAGCGGTCGCTGGCCGATGACACCGTCAGCGGGGCGGTGATGAGACAAAACCTGCGGTGTCCCTTTTCCCACAGATGGCGCGCGGCCATCGCGCCCGCCTCCACCTCGTCGCTGGTAATAAGGTGCGCGCTGATCCCGGCAAGACGGCGGCAGAGCAGCACGTAGGGCATGCCCGCCTTTGCGAGCCGCGCCGCGTTGGCCGCTCCGTCTGCCGTGGGAATGAGGATCACTCCGTCCACGCCGCGCGACAGCATCGTATCCACCGCGTCCCGCTCGCGTCGCGCGCTCTCGCCGGTATTCGATACGATCAGCGTATACCCGAGCGAGTGGCAGCCCGATTCGATGCCATTGATCATCTCGGCGAAGAACGGGTTTGCGATATCGGGTATCAGCACGCCCAGCGCATGGGAGCGGCGGGTGCGCAGCGAGCGGGCGGTCAGATTGGCCCGGTAGCCCATTTCGCGGGCGGTATTCTGTATGGCCTGGCAGGTTTGCGGGCTGATGTCGGGCATGTTGCGCAGCGCGCGCGATACGGTGTTGACCGATACGCCCTGCGCGCGGGCGATATCCCTGAGCGTAACGCGTGGTTTGCTCATGCTGTCCGTCCTACATTAACGTTAATGTTATCCTAACATAAAAAGGGGGGAGCAGTCAATCACCTATATCTTTCCTGATCTATATATGGAATGCATTATCTCTCTCCGCATAGAAGCCGCGGCAAGGACAATAATGGAAGGAATCCATTTGTATTCGTCTGTATGCGGTGCAAATGATCGCTGCACCCCT
>JBMNNN010000193.1:0-3793 GCA_050942555.1 Christensenellales bacterium | reverse complement strand
CGCCGACTCAATCCGCAGGCCGCGCGCCGACAGCCGCTCCGCGATCCGGGAGAGGGCGTCCCCGCCCTTATCATGGTCCCAGCCGGGAAACTCCCACATCCGCGCAAGCAGTCCCTTCGGCGGTCGCTGGCGTATCAGTATCTTTCCCCTGCGCTCGATGACCGCGACGATGCGCGTCTGCTCAAGCGGCTTTTTCCTGGGTTCGCGGATAGGAAGCGAGCCGGTGAGCCCCTGCTGCCGCGCAGCGCATCGGCTCTCAACGGGACAGCGCGCGCATATCGGCTGTCCCGGCAGGCATATAAGCGCGCCAAGCTCCATGAGCGCCTGGCAGAAAGAACCGCTCTCCCCCTCGGGGATCATATCCCGGACGATCGACTCGATACTCCTGCGCACCGGAGCGCGGTTCACCGGGCTGCGGACAGCGAACAGCCGGGCGACCACGCGCAGTACGTTGCCGTCCACAGCCGGTTCGGGCAGGTTAAAAGCGATGCTCGCGATGGCGGCCGCTGTATAGCGGCCGACACCGGGTATTTTTATGAGCTCGTCACGGCTTGCGGGAAGCGCGCCGCCAAAGCGCTGCATCAGATACTGCGCGCCCCGCCGCAGGTTATGGGCGCGGGAATAGTAGCCCAGTCCCTCCCATGCCTTCAGAACGCGCTCCGGCGAAGCGGCCGCCAGCGCCGCCGTATCGGGAAATTCCCGGATAAAGCGGTCATAATAACCGACGACGGATTCCACGCGCGTCTGCTGGAGCATGATCTCGGACACCCATACGGCGTACGGATCCCGGGTGCGACGCCATGGCAGGTCGCGGCGGTTCCGATGGTACCAGTCGGTGATCGCGCGGCCTGTCGCCCGCATCGCATCGGCCGACAAAGGGGCCGCATCGTTTTCCGTCGCGGTCACAGCAGGCTGTTAATCAGATCGAGCGTGTCCTGCTGGCTCATATCGACGGGGTTCCCCCTCATGCTGGAAGTGGAGCAGGCAGCCAGCAGCTCTTCCCCGCGGCCGGCCAGTCCCAGATGGCGGAAGTCAGGCGGGATATTGAGGTCGCGCGCCAGCTCAAAAAGGTAGTCGGTCACGGCCCTGATCGCGTCGCTGTCGGCAATATCGCAGCGGCCTGTCAGCAGCCGGGCGATGACCGTGAGCTTGCCTCCGATGTGCGGCGCGTTATAGGCCATCACATGGGGCAGCAGCACCGCGCAGGCCAGCCCGTGGGGCACACCGGCGCACGCGCCCAGCGCCGCCGCAATGCCATGGTCCGCGCCCAGCCCGCTATTGGCCAGGCACAGGCCGCTGAGCAGGCTCGCGTACGCCATGCCGGAGCGCGCGTCAAGATCGCCGCCGTCCCGGTAGGCGCGGCGAAGGCTGCGGGCCGCTCGCGCCATGCCGCTTTCGGCCAGCGCGTCGGTCATCGGATTGGACTTTCTGGACACGTAGGACTCGATGAGCTGTGTCAGCGCGTCCATGCCCGAGTAGGCGGTCACCGTAGGCGGCGCCGTCACCGTCAGCTCCGGATCCACGAGCGCGACGTTCGCGAGCATCCGCTCGTCGCGCAGGCTTCGCTTGAATTTCCGCTCATGGGAAGCGATGACCGCGTTCTTGGTCACCTCTGCCCCGGTGCCTGCGGTGGTCGGGACCGCCACAAACGGCGCGGGATCATTCGAAAGCGTCAGCCCCTTGCCCACGCCCTCCAGATAGTCGACGAGATCTCCTTTATTTCGCAGCATTGCGGCTGCCGCTTTGGTCGTGTCGATGGAGCTGCCGCCCCCTATACCCAGCATCGCGTCGCACCCGCTCGCGCGGGCCAGCGCCACGGCCTCCTCTACGAGATCCACCGTGGGCTCCCCGGAAACCCGGGAAAACGCGGTGACCTTAATCCCGGCGCTATGAAGCGCGTCGCATATGCGGCCGGGCAGGCCGGTCGAATCCAGCGCTGTATCGGACACCACGAGAAAATGGCGGCCGAGCGGCCTGCAAAGCGACGGCAATGCGGCAGCTTTACCGCACCCGAACACGATTTTTCCTGCGCTTATGAACTCAAACGACATATTCCTACATCCTTTCATCGGGGCTCTTGTTGGATAGCCTCTAATTTGCTATGATAGGAATCCTACGGGAGGTGGATAACCATGAACCAGAAAAACTCCATTCGTATGGTAGTTTTCGGGGGGCTTTTCGTCGCCCTGAGCATCGCGCTGTCCCGGCTTATGTCCGTTACGGTTCCCATTCAGGGGATTCCCGGCGTGCGCCTGAGCTTTGGCCTTGTGCCCGTCATCGTTGCCGGCGTGCTTTTCGGGCCGGTTACCGGGTTTATGGTAGGAGCGCTTTCGGATTTCATCGGAGCGCTGCTATTTCCATCGGGCCCCTACTTCCCCGGCTTCACGGTGACATACGCGCTGTCGGGCGCGCTGCCCTCGTTTTTCGTATCGAATATCCGCATCCGGTGGGAAAAGACCGGAAGCGGACGAAGCCTGCATATGTTCTATGCGTTTGACTGGTCCAAATTCAGAACCGTCCACCCGCTTCTCGTCGGAATCGCGGTCTCACAGTGTTTGAACTCGGTCGTGCTCAATACGCTCTGGATATCTCTCATTAACGGTAAAGCGTATATCGCGCTGCTGCCCGCCCGGCTAATCACGCAGGCCATTATGATACCGATCTTCGCGGTGGTCAGCTATACCGTGGTGCTCATCTACCGGGGCGCGTTCCGCGGGCAGATGCCCAGTCTGGACATCATGATCCCCTCACGGGAGTAACGGCATCGCTTCCGATGAGGTCAGTGGTTTCCTTCCATACCTCGTTGAGGCGGGTGCGGAATTTCTCGGCCAGCTGGCCCAGCAGCGCGGGGTCGTCCAGGTACTTGCCCACCGGGAGTATCCGGTACTCCTTCTTATCCGCGTCGCTCACATAGACCCACGTCGGCAGATAGGTGACCTCCCTGAGGGTCACCTTATTTGTCTGATTGTCCTTATCGAACGTCAGATTCACGATCATGCCGCTGTCCTTGTACTGACCGGTCTGGGCCGACAGGAAATTGCCCAGCGAGTACACGACCGCGCACTTCTTCGTTACCCCTGCGTCCTGCTCGAACTCGCGGTACGTAACAGGCTGAAGCACATGCGGGTGGCTCCCCAATATCACATCGGCGCCCGCCTTGATGATATCCTCGGCGGTGGCGCGGTGTTCGGAGGTCGGCTTGCGGCTGTACTCGTCTCCCCAGTGCACGCAGACGATGACGATATCGGCTCCCTTGTCGCGGCTGAGCTTAATATCGTTGCGGACGGTTTTGATATTCAGCATCTTGATGCAGAATCGCATCATCTCGTCGGGGATATCCTTGCTGTTCGCGCTAAGGAAATCGGTATAGGCCAGTATCGCCACCTTGACGCCGTTCACGTCTACGACCAGCGGGTCATAGTACTCTTCTCGGCTCAGGAATGTGCCCGTACACTCCATCCCCTCGGCCTTGATGTTTGCGATTGTTTGCTCGACGCCGTACCATTTCCGGTCGAATATGTGTTCGTTTGCTGTGGTCAGTACGTCGAATCCCGCCTGCTTGAGCGCGGTCAGCAGCGATTTGGGGCTGTTGAAGTTCGGGTACCCGGTATACTGCTGGTCCTTGCCGCTGATAGTGGTTTCGAGATTGGCGATCGCAAGATCCGCAGCCGATATATAGGGCGCGATGTCGGTAAAGCTGCCGGTGAAATCGTATTCGCCCGAAGCCGCGACGTATGCGTCGTCAAGCTGGGACTGGTGGCACATGATATCGCCTACCGCGCTAATAGTGATC
>JBMNNN010000192.1:0-3829 GCA_050942555.1 Christensenellales bacterium | reverse complement strand
CAAGAAGGTGCTCTGGGGCCTTGTCGGCGGCGTCCTGGGTATAGCGGCGGTCGCCGCGCTGGCTGTGCTGGTGGTGGTGCCCGCTCTGCGGTACGGCAACGCTTCCCGTTTGCTGGACGACGGGCAGTATGAGCAGGCCGCCGACGCATTCGCCGCGCTGGGCGAGTACCGGGACAGCCGGGATATGGTGCTGGAATGCGACTACCGGTACGCGCTCGCATTGCTGGAAGACGGCGGCTACGACGAGGCTGCGGAAATTTTCGAGGAGCTGGACGACTACAGGGACAGCGCCGAAATGGTCAAAGAGTGCGCCTACCGGGAGGCGATAGCGCTCCTTGAGTCGGGCAAGTATGAAAAAGCCATCGCCGCGTTCTCCGAAATCAAAGACTACGCCGACAGCGCGGCGCAGATCGCCGAAGCCCACACGCAAATCGGCATCGCTTTTATGGAGGAGGAGCGGTACGCAAAGGCGCTGGAGGCCTTCCTGGCGGCGGGCGACTACGAACCCGCAACCGCGCAGCTGGCCTCTCTCTATGACAGCGCCGTCGCGGCCGGCAAAAAGGCGGTCGCGTTCAAGGCGGCGGCGGCGATGGACGATTACGCGCGCATCGCCGCGCTGAACCTGCAGCTGGTCGCGCTCGAATCGCAGCACGCGCTCGCGGTCTCGCCAAGCGGCAAGGTCATGACGGCCGGGCCCGAGAACAAGAGCGAATTTCTCGACACGGCCGACTGGACCGTCGTGGAATCAATCGTAACAGGACCAACAGCCACGCTGGGGCTCCGAGCCGACGGAGCCGTGCTGGCGGCAGGCCCGAATCCCTGGAACATGAACAAAACCCAAGGGTGGAATGATATCGTACAGGTGGCCGTGGGCGGCCCCGGCTATTACCATTCTTTCGGCGTACGGAGCGACGGCAGGGTGGAGCACAGCGGCCAGGACCAGTCGACCGACGCGACCCAGGTGGAAAGCTGGACCGACATCCGCCAGATCGCGTGCGGAGAGTCATACACAGTGGGGCTCAAGACCGACGGGACCATCGTCGCGCTTGGCGCCGCCAAGAAATTTGATTTCTCGGGATGGAGCGAAATTGTGGCCATATCGGGCGGCCGGCACCATATCGTGGGCCTCAAGGCAGACGGGACGGTGGTGGCGACGGGCAAAGACGGCGAAGGCTGCCTTGATGTGGGCGACTGGGCCGGCATCGTCGCGATCTCGGCCGGGGACGAAATCACCGCAGGCCTCAGGAGCGACGGCACGCTGGTATGCACCCAGGAACTGCCCGGGCTGTCCGACTGGACGGGAATCGTATCGTTCGACACGAGCGGCAAAGGCATACTCGCGGTGGACAAACACGGGAAGGTATATACGTCATTCACCAGCGAGAAAGTCGCAGAGCGCCTGGCCGGTATCGCAGACTGGGGCCCGGTGGCGCCCTACGATCCCGACAGGATGACCGTGACGACGACCGTGGGCGGCACCACGACGACGGAGCATGATAGCGCCGGATGAGGCGCAGGATGACTTTTATCCGATCGCGTTGCCCCGGGAGCGGCTGTTTGGCCGCTCCCGTTTTTCGCCTGATATCTTCGCCGTTCGGGAACCGCCTTACCATTTGCGCCAAATCCGCCCGCTTGTATGCATATCTGCGCTGTGATACAATAAACCAACAGTTTATTACGTTCAGCCGACAAACCTCAAAAGGAGAAACGCGATGAAACGTCTCGTTACGGGAATTCTTATATCTGTACTTGCCCTTATTGCCGCAGCCTGCGCCGGTAGCGGCGGCACGGACGCGACGCCCGCCGCGTCGCCCAGCGCCGGGCCGCAGATGGGCGTGTTCACTAGCGACGATCTGCTCTTTACGGCCGGAGGCGCAGCCTTTGCCCTTCGCAGCGACGTGGCTCCGCTGCTTGCGGCGCTGGGCGAGGATTACGACTACAGCGAGGCCATCAGCTGCGTGTTCGAGGGCTTTGACAAGACCTACGACTACGGCGACGTCGCGATCTATACCAATCCCGACGGCAAGGCCGACCTCATCAACGAAATCATCGTCTACTCGGAGCGCTACCCGACCGCCAAGGGCGTGGCCGTAGGCTCATCGCGCACCGACGTCGTCGCAGCCTACGGGGAGCCGCACATAGACGACAACGGCATCTATACCTATGTGGACGGGGACCCGGCCGATCTTGCCAACCCGCGCCTGCTCATCGACCTGACCGAAGGGACCGTGGCGTGGATTGACTACTACTACCCGACCAATATTACCGACTAAGCGGTAAACCGCAAAGAGGCGCGCATGGTATTCAGCTCGACTGTCTTTTTGTTTATCTTTCTGCCTGTGGTTTTCGTGCTGCACTGGCTGCTGCCCGAAAAGTACCGCAACGGGCTGCTGCTCATCGCGAGTCTTCTTTTCTACGGGTGGGGCGAGCCGTATTTCGTGCTTGTCATGCTGGCGTCGATCGTCATCAACACGCTGCTCGCGATCGCGATCGAGGACGCGCGCAGCCCCGGTCGGCGCAGGGCGTTTGCGGGGCTGTCGGCGTTTATCAACATCGCGCTGCTGATCGTATTCAAGTACACCGGCTTCATCGTCGAGAATCTCAATTCCATTCCGGGCGTCGAGATCCCGGTTCCCGCTATCAGGCTGCCGATCGGCATTTCGTTCTTCACGTTCCAGGCGATGTCGTACGTGCTGGACGTGTACCGGGAGCGCACCAGGGCCCAGCGCAGCGTATTCAAGGTGGCCCTCTATATCTCGTTTTTCCCGCAGCTGATCGCCGGACCTATCGTCAAGTACCACGATATCGCCGAGCAGATCGAGCAGCGCACCATCACCACCGAGGGCGTGGCGCTGGGCATACGCCGCTTCATCGTCGGGCTTTCGAAGAAACTGCTGATCGCCAACGTCATGGGAGAGATCGCCGACCGGGTATTCGCGCTCCCGGCTGCCGACGTGAACATGCCCGTCGCCTGGATCGGCGCGCTCGCCTACTGCTTCCAGATATTCTTTGATTTCTGCGGATATTCCGACATGGCCATCGGCATGGGCAGCATGTTCGGGTTCACGATCCTTGAGAATTTCCGCTTCCCCTACGTATCGCTGAGCGTCAGGGAATTCTGGCGCAGGTGGCACATATCGCTGTCCACCTGGTTCAGGGAGTATCTCTATATCCCGCTGGGCGGCAACCGGAAGGGCCGGGCGCGGGAATGCCTCAACAAGTGCATCGTGTTCCTGTGCACGGGGCTGTGGCACGGCGCGTCGTGGACGTTCGTGCTGTGGGGTCTTTTCCACGGGTTCTTCCTGATACTGGAGACCTTGCATGTGATCCGGGCCGGTAAGCGCATGAAAGCGCTCTCCTGGCTGTACACGATGCTGGTGGTCGCGGTGGGCTTCGTGCTCTTCCGCGCGGATACCCTGGGTCAGGCCGTCTCGATGATCGGCGCGATGTTCACCGGCTTTCGCATGAACGCCCGGCATCTGTCGCTCATCGGCGAGATGCTCTCCCCCACCGTGCTCATAACGACGGCCGCAGCCGTGCTGGCCAGCATACCGATCGTGCCGGCGCTGGAGCGGCGGCTGACCGCGCCGCGCGCGGCCGTCTGGCTGCGCTCCACCGGATACGCGGCGACGATCGTGCTTTTCTTCCTGTGCGTGCTGTCGCTGTCGTCGGCCACGTACAATCCGTTCATCTACTTCCGGTTCTGAGGTGAAAGCGTGAAACGAGGCTTCCTCATCGGCTATATCGTGCTCTTCTTCGCCGTGTGCGCCGCGCCCGGCCTGCTGCTGCTGCTGGGCGTGGAGTCCCCCAATTACGAAAAGCGCGCCCT
>JBMNNN010000191.1:0-3848 GCA_050942555.1 Christensenellales bacterium | reverse complement strand
CGGCGCGGCCGGGGCGAGCCCAATATGCATGAAATCGAGGGCGCAAAGGAGCTGGGCCGCAGGCTGGCCGATGCGATCGTGGAAAACATCGGATCGGCCGACGAAGCGATGGAACGCGTAGCGTTCCGCCACCGGATTATTCACCCGGCGCTGCCCATCCGGACGGTGGGGCGCCTGGAAACCGAGCGGGCGAAAGCCGAATTCCAGAGCATACTGGACGGGATTAAGCCCGGAGAACGGCTGCAAACGCACGATATCGTGCGGCTCTACAATCCCGGATGCACGCTGATGCGTGCGGAGCTGCAGCAGAAAAAGCATTTCGTCACGCCCGAGATCCATATCGTCCGGCTGGGCGAAACCGCGATCGCCACAAACTCATTTGAGCTGTTTATCCTTTACGGTCTGCAGATCAAGGCGCGCAGCAGGGCCTCTCAGACCGTAGTGGTCCAGCTGGCCTGCGACAGCCTGGGCTATCTTCCCACACAGAAAGCCGTGGAGGGCGGCCATTACAGCGCATATGTGGCCAGTGGCATCGTTGGCCCCGAGGGCGGAAAGTGTCTCGTCAACCAAACGGTACAGGCTATTAACGAACTCTGGGCGTAATTCTCTACCTGTCTTCTCACTTTCCGACTGGATCTCGACTGTACGTACTGAGCACTTCCGCGCATGAACTGCTACGGGGACAGGGGGAAAGACAATGACCGAAACCAAACCCGCCGAAAAGAGAAGGTCCAGGGTTTTGACAAGGCTCCTGCAGTCAAAGTATCTGTACCTGTTGCTTTTGCCGGCCCTGCTGGATATTCTCATCTTTCACTATGTCCCGATATACGGGGCCCAGATCGCGTTTAAAAGATTTAATGTCGCCAAGGGAATCATGGGCAGCGAATGGGTGGGCTTTCATTATTTCCTGTCCTTCTTCCGTTCGGCCTACTTCTGGCCGCTGCTCAGAAATACCCTTCTCATTAATATCTACTCGCTGGTATACGGCTTCCCGGTGCCCATTATACTGGCCATCCTGCTCAATGAGGTCAGGATCCCCTGGTACAAGAAAACTGTGCAGACCATCTCCTATCTGCCGCACTTCTTATCGACGGTCATCGTGGTGGGCCTGCTGCGGAACTTTCTGCTGCCCAATACCGGGATCATCAGCCAGATCGTGAGCAAGATGGGCTTTGAGCCCATCAACTACCTGGCCAAGCCGCGATACTTCCGCACCCTATACGTGATGACGGGCATATGGCAGGGCGCGGGATTCAGCGCGATCATCTATATCGCAGCCATTGCGGGCATCGACCCCGAGCTTTACGATGTCGCAAGCATCGACGGGGCCGGAAGGCTCCGGAAGATATGGCACATCACGCTCCCCGGCATCGCCCCGACGATCACGATACTGCTCATCCTGAGAATAGGAGGCTTGCTGGGCGTGGACTGGCAGAAGATACTGCTGATGGAAAATTCGCTGACAAGCTCTGTTGCCGACACGATCCAGATATTTACCTATCAGCGGGGACTCCTCAACGCGGATTTCAGTTTCGGATCAGCGGTAGGCCTGTTCACATCGGTCATCGGATTTGTGATGGTGTTGGGAGCCAATCAGCTTGCCAAACGGATTTCGGGTACGTACATATTTTGAGCGGGGGGCGAAGCAACATGGTCGTGAGTATCGTAAAAAGAAAAAGAAAGCCTATCACCGGCGATACCTTTTTCGACGCGTGCATTCTGTTCATTCTATTTGTCGTATGCGCTATCACGCTCTATCCGGTGATCTACACGCTGTCGGTATCCATCAGCAGCATAGCGGCCGTGGAGCGCAAGGAGGTGTGGCTGTGGCCGGTCGGTTTTAATATCGCCTCCTACAAGTTGATCGCCAACCATCCCAATATCCTTACCTCCTACGCCAACACGCTGCTCTACGCCTCGGCGGGTCCGGCGTACTCGATGGTGCTGACGGTGTGCGCCGCCTACGCGCTGTCCCGCAGGTGGATGTACGGAAGGGATGTATTCATGCTCCTGTTCGCGTTCACGATGTGGTTCGGCGGGGGACTGGTTCCCTACTATTTGCTGCTCAGAGACCTGGGCCTGTACGACAAGCGGCTTGCCATGATCATCCCCTCGGCGGTCAGCGTGTGGAACATCATCGTCATGCGTACCGCCATGCAGCAGATCCCCGACAGCATCGAGGAATCCGCCAAGCTGGACGGCGCCAACGACATCGTCGTCATGGTCCGTATCATGCTCCCCATGTCGGTGCCGGTTCTGGCGACCATCACGCTTTTCTATATCGTGGGCAAGTATAACGAATGGTTCATGCCCATGATACTTCTGCCCCAAAAGTCGATGCACCCGATGCCCAATGTGATCCGGGAGTTGCTCATTTCCTATTCCGACCAGACGCTGAACAGGGATTTCTTCATGGGGGAAGAGCTGACACCCAATCCGGTTTCCTTCCGTTCGGCTGTCGTATTTATTACGATGATCCCGCTGATGGTGCTGTACCCGTTTATTCAGCGCTACTTCATCAAGGGAATTATGATCGGTGCGATTAAAGGTTAATAGCTTACGGTTTTCCATTTTGTATTCATCGGATACAAAGTAAACTATAAGGAGGACACACTATGAACAGGCACTGGAAACGGGTTCGCGTCCTTGGGGCATTGCTGGCACTTGTACTCATATTGGCCGCGTGCGCCCAAACCGAAACAGAACCCACCGCTACTCCGACTAAGGCGACTGCTCCCACCAAGGCCGGTACCGCTACAGACGATGCCGGCGCAACCGCTCCTCCCGACGATGTAAGCGAATGGAAGCTGTACGACGAACCAACAACCTGGACTGTTATGCTACCTACCTTTGTCAATGCTCCTTACAGCGGCGACCAGCTAACCTACAAAACCCTGGAGGAGATCACCAATGTGCGTGTCGAGATCACCGAGGGCGGCGCCGGCGCTGACTACACCACCACGCTCAACCTGGCCATGCTATCTGGCACTCCTCCCAACATCGTATCCGCTAGTATAGGCGAGGTGCAGTCCTATCTGGCCGACGGGCTTATCGTAGACATGACCGAGTATATTAATGAGTATGCGCCTCACTATGTTGCGGAGCTATCAAAAGACGATGCTCTGCTGCGCAACGCTACCTCAGAGGACGGAAAGTTCTGGTACATTTCAAAGATCGTATGGAAGCATGACTCCACAACGGCCATGATCAATACGCTATGGCTGGAGGAAGCCAATCTCAAGGCCCCCGAAACCCCCGATCAATTTATCGAGGTTCTGAGAGCTTTCAAAGCCCGGGGAGCTGACGTGGTCCCCTGGACGGCTGGTGGCTATGGTGGTTCTTACGGCGTACACAGATTTGCTTACTTTACATTTAATACATCCGATGGATTCCAGCTGTTCTCCGACGGACAGTTCCTGTACGGTCCCTACGAGAAATCCGAGGAATTCAAGATGGCTCTGCAGTGGCTCAACACCTTGTATCAGGAGAAGCTGCTGGACAATAACTACATGACCATCTCCAATGACGAATACGTAGCACTGGTCCGTCAGGACAAGACCGGATTTGTATACGGCTGGCATGCTGCCAACACATGGAAGGTCGATGCCGAAGGCAAGAACATCCTTCCGCTGGAGTCCGACTGGGATACGCTGCCCCCCCTCATTGCGCCCGACGGGACGCGGAGCTCTTCCAAACCCAATCAACTCCAGATTCAAACGTTCATAACCAGCAGCCATCCCGATCCGGCAAAGGCCGCGAAGTATTTTGATTATGGTTTCACCGATGAGGGATGCCTGCTGCACAGCTACGGCGTAGAAGGCGTTACCTACAATGTCGTCAATGGCGAA
>JBMNNN010000190.1:0-3871 GCA_050942555.1 Christensenellales bacterium | reverse complement strand
TATCTAGCGCTCGCGATGACGATGAACGGTGCGGATGGAGAAACGCTTACCGCGATGACAAAGGCGCTGTCGGCGCAGGGAATGTCGCAGGAAGCGCTAAACGATGCGTGCCGCGGCTGGATCAGCATACTGCGCACCCATACCGACAAAACGCAGGTTTCCATCGCGAACTCGATCTGGTTCCGGCAGGAATACGAGGTCGCTGCGAAGTTCCTCAAAACCAACGCCGACTACTTCGACGCGGGCGCGCAGGCGCTTGACTTTCGGAAGCCCGAAGCTGCCGACACGATCAACGGCTGGGTCCGGGAGCATACGAATGGCCTTATTGACAGTATTGTCGGGGAAATACCAGCGGAGACGATCATGTACCTTATCAACGCCGTGCACTTCAAGTCCGACTGGCAGACGCCGTTTGAGGCCTCCGATACGTCCGAGGGCATATTCTACGCGCCGGGCGGCGCGGTGGGCGCGCAGCTCATGCACCGCGAGGGCGAGATCATATACCTCGACCGGGACGGCGTGCAGGGCGTGATGCTGCCCTACGACGACGGGCGGTACAGCTTCTTTGCGCTCCTGCCCCCCGAGGGCGTAAGCGTCCGCGAGTATGCGGACGAACTGAACGCGACCGCGATCGCAGGGCTTCTCCAAGCGATGGAGCCCGGATACGTCGCGCTCACGCTGCCCAAGTTCGAGACCCGCTGGGAGGATAGCCTCCGCGAAGCGCTGACCGCGCTGGGGATGGGCGTCGCCTTCTCCGACGGAGCGAATCTGTCGCGAATGAGCGCGAAGGATGCGAACGATCTGCTCATCAGCGACGTGCTGCAAAAGACATACTGCCGCGTCGATGAGAAGGGCACCGAGGCCGCCGCGGTCACGTCGGTCATCGTCGGCGTGACCGGCATGCCGCTCTTTGACGCGGAAATATGCTTCGACCGGCCGTTCCTTTACGGCATCGTCGATACCGCGTCGCTTACGCCGCTGTTCCTCGGAATACTGGAAAAGCCGTAGGGTAACGCGAAAGCCGCCCTCCGGGGCGGCTTTTCGTTTTCGTCAATTTTTCTCCCTGAGCGCGGCCCGGCACACCGGACAATAGCCATAGAGGTCAAGCCGGTGTCCTTCTATGCGATAATCGGTCTTGTCCTCAAGCACCTTCTCATAGCCGCCCAGCGGGCAGGAATCGATCGCCTTAATTTTTTTACATTCAAGGCAAACAAGGTAATGCCGGTGCGCGCTCCGGTTGTATTCATACAGCGCCCGGCCGTCCCCGGTGATGGCAAGCCTGCGGACCAGGTTCTTGTCGGCGAGCGACTCGAGCGCCCTGTATACGGTGGACAGGTTGATCGCGACGTCGCGCTCCCGCAGATCGAGATACACCTGCTCGGCCGCCATCGGCTGGTCGGCGCGCTCCAGCAGCGCGAGCATCGCCAGGCGGTGCGGCGTGCTCTTGAGGCCGCATTGGCGCAGGCTTGCTTCATGGTCGGTTTTCACGCTTTCGGCTCCCCTTCCCCGGCGAGCTCCGCGCAGGCCCGTCCGTTACGGTGCGCAAGGCGGCGCACCGCGCAGGCGACAAGATAAATAGCCACCGATACGATCACGATCGCCGCGCCCGACGCGACATTCATCCGGTAGGATATCCATAGCCCAATAAGACAGCTTCCCGCGCCCAACGCGACGGCCCAGGCCATGCGCCCGCGCAGGCTGCCCGAAAAGAGCGCCGCGGTGGCCGCGGGCGCTGTCATCAGCGCCAGCGATAGGATGATGCCCACCGAGCGAATCAGCACGACGACCGTGGCCGCGATGAGCCCCAGCAGCAGATTCTCGAGAAGCACCGTGTTCATACCGGCGATTTGCGCAAATTCGTCGTCAAAAAGATACGCTTTCCAGTCATTGTAGAGCGCCGCGACGAGCGCGATCACGACAACCGTCAGCGTGGCCATCAGCATGAGATCGGTTCGCGTTACCGAAAGGATGCCGCCGAAAAGATAGCTCGTTAGATCGGGCGGATACCCGGGAGTGAGCGCGATGAAAAGGATGCCCAGCGCCATGCCCAGCGACCAGAAAAGGCTGATCGTGACGTCGGGCCGACTGCCGCCCCGGCGGCGGAGCCATCCCACGCCCAGCGCCGCCGCGAGCGAGAACGCGAATGCCCCCAGTATCGGCTCGAAGCCCATAAGATACCCCAGCCCCACTCCGCCGTAGGCCGTATGGGCGATGCCTCCGCTCATCATGACCAGCTTTTTTTCGACGATGATGACGCCGATCACGCCGCTCAGGAGGCTCGCGAACAGACCGGCCCATACCGCGTTTCGCAGAAACTCGTATTTCAAAAGCGCGTCAAACATGCTCAGCCTCCCTGTGCTCACTGAGCACCCTGTGCGGTACGCCGTGGGCGATTAGGTCCACGGGGCACCCATAGAGCGCGCCGATCACGCTCTGGTTTAGCTCGGGCTCGCCGTGGTAAAACAGGCGGCCATTGAGGCACGCGAGCCTGCGCACATGCGAGGATATCGCGAGCAGATCGTGCGTTACGAGCAGTATCGTCATCTCCCGGTTCATTTCGCGCAGCAGCGCGTAGATCTGATCCCGCGAGCTCGCGTCCACGCTGGCCGTCGGTTCGTCCAGCAGCAGTATCCGGGGCTGCATAGCCAGCGCGCGCGCGATTAGCATCTTCTGGAATTCTCCGCCCGACAGCCCGGCCACCTGCCGCCCTGCGAGATGCGCGATACCCACCCGCTCGAGAAGCGCCCCGGTCTGCCGCCTGTCCCCGTCGGTATAGCGGCGCAGGGGCCTGGGCCCGCCCACTATGCGACCCGTCAGTACCACCTCGCCCACCGTGATAGGAAACCGCCTGTCGATCGCCGCCGACTGGGGCACATATCCGACCGCAGCCCGGCCATGTCCGGGAGGACGGCCGCAGACGCGTATCTCGCCCTGTGTGACCGGGATAAGGCCCAGTATCGCGCGCAGCAGCGTGGTTTTCCCGCCGCCGTTGGGCCCGATGACTCCGAGGTACTCGCCCTCGCGCACCTCCAGGGATACGTCTTCGAGCGCGGGCACGCGCCCAAAGCACACCCAGACATGCTCCAGCCGGATCGCAGGCTCGCTCACTGCCCCGCCTCCCCATGCGTCCCGGCTCCGCACCCGTCGGCAATGGCGCGCGCCATCAGTCGCATGTTATTCAGATAGTCCGCCGACAGCGGCGACAGCACGATTTTCTCGCCCCCTATTTCCCGCGCGAAAACGTCGGGCAGACTCGCGTCGCACTCGGCCTGCGTAAAGATCGCGCGGATACCGCATTCCCGCGCTAACTCGATGAGCCACTCCATATGCCGGGGCGTCGCTTCCTTTCCGTCCTGCTCGAGGGACTCCATCCGCAGCCCATAGTCGTCGGCCAGATAGCCGTACGCCGGATGGGACACGACGAATATGGGATCCGCTATACCCTCGAAGTACCCGGCGATTTCCCGGTCGAGCGCGTCAAGCTCCTCCATAAACGCATCCGCGTTGCTCCGGTATAGAGCGGCGTTGTCAGGATCGACTTCCCCCAGAACCGCCGAAATCGTGTCGGTCATGACGCGCACCCTTTTGGGCGAGAGCCAGACATGCGGATCCCGGCCGCCCGATTCAAACGCCCGCTCGGGATAGACGTCCGCGGCCGCCTCGGAAAGGCTGACGACACGCACGCTGTCGGGCAGGTCGGGAAGGATGCCCGCGCTCTCGGCGGGAACCCCGATCGTAAAGTACACGGCCGCCCGGCTGACGCGCACCATCTCGGCTGGCGAGGGCTCGTAGTTTTCCGGACTGTAGCCCGGCGGTATGATCGTGACGATGTCCGCAAGCTCGCCGCAGACCGCCCGCACGAACGCCTCCT
>JBMNNN010000021.1:0-21263 GCA_050942555.1 Christensenellales bacterium | reverse complement strand
AGCGTGGACAAGGCAAACGTGCTGGAAAGCTCGCGCCTGTGGCGCTCGGTCGTAGAGCGGATGGCGTGCGAATACCCCGACGTGACGCTGAATCACCTGTATGTGGACAACGCCGCGATGCAGATGGCGCTCAATCCGGGGCAGTTCGACGTCATCGTGACGGGGAATCTCTTTGGCGATATTCTTTCGGATATCGCGGGCGCGATCATCGGATCCATCGGCATGCTTCCGTCAGCCAGCCTTTCGGACGGCACGTTCGGGCTCTACGAGCCGGTGCACGGCTCAGCGCCCGACATAGCGGGCAAAGACGCGGCCAATCCGCTTGCGATGATACTGTCGGCCGCGCTGCTGCTGCGCTATTCGCTGGGCCTGCCGGAAGAGGCCCTGGCGGTCGAGGGCGCGGTGGATGCGGTGCTCCGCGAAGGCGGGCGTACCGGCGACATCGCCCGCCCCGGCGAGACGGTATGGGGAACCAGGCAAATGACCGACGCTGTGATCGCACGCATCGGACAGTGACGCCAATCAAAATAGGAGGAAGCGGTATGTACAGCGACAGCATCAAAAAAGGAATCGGGCGCGCGCCGCATCGCTCGCTGCTGCGGGCGCTTGGCCTTACGGATGAGGAAATATCACGGCCATTCATCGCGGTCATCAGCGCATACAGCCAGGTCGTGCCCGGGCACATGCACCTCGACAGGGTCGCGCAGGCCGTCATGGACGGCGTGCGCATGGCCGGCGGAACGCCGGTTCTGATGCCTGCGATCGGGGTCTGCGACGGCATCGCGATGGGCCACGAGGGAATGCGCTATTCGCTGGCATCCCGGGAACTCATTGCCGACTCGGTGGAGACAATGGTCACCGCGCACGGCTGCGACGGCGTCGCGCTGGTTACCAACTGCGATAAAATCGTGCCCGGCATGCTGATGGTAGCTGCCCGGCTTGACCGGCCCGCGATACTCATAAGCGGCGGGCCGATGCTGCCCGGCCGGCGTCAGGGCGTGGATACGAGCCTTACCGGCGTATTCGAGGCGGTGGGCGCGTGCGCGGCCGGACGCATGGACATTTCAGAGCTCACGGCGGTCGAGGACAGCTCCTGCCCCGGATGTGGCTCCTGCGCGGGCATGTTCACCGCCAACAGCATGAACTGCCTCTCGGAGGCGCTGGGCATGGCGCTTCCGGGCAACGGAACCATCCCGGCGGTCATGGCGGCCCGGATCCGGCTGGCCAAGGAAAGCGGTATGAAGCTCATGGAGCTGGTGCGAAGGGACATCCGGCCTTCGGCGATACTGACCCGCAAGGCGTTCCTGAACGCTCTGGCGCTCGATATGGCGCTGGGATGCAGCACGAATTCGGCGCTGCACCTTCCCGCGATCGCCAACGAGGTGGGCATCGCGCTCAATCTTGCGCTCGTCAATGAGGTGAGCGCCCGTACGCCCAACCTGTGCCGCCTGAGCCCGGCCGGACCCTGCCATGTGGCCGACCTGGACGAGGCGGGAGGGGTATCGGCGGTGCTGGCGCAGCTTCTTGGCGCGGGACTGCTGCATGGCGGGACGATGACGGTCGCGGGCTGCACGCTGGCCGAGTCGGTGGGGGACGCGCGCATACTGGACGAGCGCGTAATCCGGCCTATCGAAAACCCGTACTCGCCGACCGGCGGCATCGCGGTGCTGTGGGGAAACATCGCGCCCAATGGCTGCGTCGTCAAGCAGTCGGCAGTGGCCCCGTCAATGCTGGTTCACCGCGGTCCCGCCCGCGTATTTGACAGCGAGGACGAGTCGATCGCCGCGATACTGGGCGGGAAGATCCGCTCCGGAGACGTCGTGGTGATCCGCTATGAAGGGCCGGCTGGCGGACCGGGCATGCGGGAGATGCTCTCTCCCACATCGGCGCTTGCCGGAATGGGCCTCGACCAGTCGGTCGCGCTGCTCACCGACGGCCGCTTCAGCGGCGCAACGCGCGGTGCGGCGATCGGCCACATATCGCCCGAGGCGTTCCTTGGCGGGCCCATCGCGGCGGTGCGCGAGGGCGATATGATATCGATCGATATTCCCGCACACAGCATCCAGCTGGAAGTGGATGAGGATACGATCGCCAAGCGGCTCGCCCGGCTGCCCGCGCCGGTACCGCGGGTTACAAAGGGATGGCTGTACCGGTACGCGCGGCAGGTATCTCCGGCTGATCGGGGCGCGGTATTGCAGGATCTCACACGGGGAGGACAGGAAGAATGACGTTAACCGGTGCGCGTATCGTCATGGAATGCCTCAGGGAGCAGCAGGTCGATACGATTTTCGGGTATCCGGGCGGTAAGGTCATCCCGCTCTATGACGCGCTTTACGACTGCCCGGACATATGCCACATACTGACTGCCCACGAGCAGGGCGCATCCCACGCGGCCGACGGCTACGCCCGCATTAACGGGAAGGTGGGCGTATGCATCGCCACGTCGGGCCCCGGCTCGACGAATCTCATCACCGGCATCGCGACGGCCTATATGGACTCGTCCCCGATCGTCGCCATTACGGGTAACGTGGGTACGCCGTGGCTTGGAAAGGACACGTTTCAGGAAGTCGATATCATCGGCATGACGATGTCGGTGACCAAGCATAACTATCAGGTGCGACGGGTGGAGGATCTGGCCGGTGTGGTCCGCGAAGCCTTTGAGGTGGCCGTTTCGGGCCGGCCCGGCCCGGTGCTGATCGATATCCCGGTCGATGTCTTTTTCGCCAAATGCGAATACGAACCGGTTGCCGGGCTCCCCCGCAAGCCGGTGCGCAAGCAGCCCCGGCCCGCTGCAGTGGAGGAGACGCTCTCCCTCATCGCCGCAAGCCGCAGACCGATGATCTACGCGGGCGGAGGCGTCGTGCGCTCGGGAGCGACCGACGAGCTCATTGCGTTCGCCGAGCGCATCAATGCCCCGGTCGCCTGCAGTCTGATGGGACTGGGCGGTTTTCCCGGCGATCACCCGCTTTTTACCGGGCTTGTGGGCATGCACGGCTCCAAGGCCTCCAACATGGGCGTGACCAACTGCGACCTGCTTCTCGTGGTGGGCGCGCGGTTCAGCGACCGGGTGGTGGGCATCGTGGATCACTTCGCGCCCGGCGCGCGCGTCGTGCATATGGATATCGACCCGGCTGAGGTCAACAAGAACATACCCGTGGTACAGGCCGTCATAGGCGACATCAAAATGGTGCTTCAGGCGCTCAACGAGCGCGCCAGTCTCCCCCGGCAGACAGAGTGGATGCACATGATCGAGGAATGGCGCGCCGAGGACCGGGCCTGTACGCCCGAAGACCATATCGCCCGCCAGATCATGCGCTGCCTGCGGGAACTGACCGACGAGGACGCGATCATCGTGACCGACGTGGGACAGCACCAGATGTGGACGGCGCAGTACTATACGTTCGGGCGGCGCAGCGATCTTATTACATCGGGCGGCCTGGGAACGATGGGATTCGGTCTGGGCGCGGCGATCGGCGCGAAGGTGGGATGCCCCGCGCGGCAGGTCGTGCATGTGGCCGGCGATGGGAGCTTCCGGATGAACCTGAACGAAATGGCGACGACAGCCCGGTACGGCATTCCGGTCAAAACGCTGCTCATGGATAATGAATCGCTGGGCATGGTGCGGCAGTGGCAGTACATGTTCAACGACAGGCGGCTATCGCAGACCATACTCAATCCGGTCGATTTCTGCCGCATCGCCGAGGGATTTGGCGTGAGGGCCTGGCGGCTCGAGCGTCCGGAGGATATCCGGCAGGTGTTGCGCGAAGCGCTCGCCCATGAGGGGCCGGCGCTGGTCCAGTGTATGATCGACCCCAGGACGATGGTGCTCCCGATGGTGCCGCCCAATAAGCCGATCGACAACATCATCATGAAGGTCGTGGAATAGCGGTCGAAGCGACGGAACCCTGTACGCGGACGGCGGGGCGTTGTCTTACTGAAAGGAGGAGGAGCAAGATGCCGCCTTCCTTTTCCCTGCGCGCCAAGCAGGAAATCAGCCGCGAGCCATTCGGAAACGACTGCTGCATGCTGAGCGAGCTGGCGGCGTTTGTCCGCATGGCGGGCACGCTGGAGATCGCATCGGGAGGCGCGCTCTCGCTGCGGATCGACACCGAGAACGCTGTGATCGCGGAGCGAATATTCCGGCTCATACGGGATCAATACGACGTTGCGGCCCAGATCGTGCTCCGCGAGGTGCGTCGGCTGGGACGGCGTACCCGGTATACGGTGCGGGTTCCCGACAGCGCGATCGCCCGCAGGATACTGGGCGAAACCGGCGTGCTGATCCAGGAGGAAACCGGTTCGCGCTTCGAGGCCGGTATGCCCGCGGACCTTGTGCGGCGCGACTGCTGCCGCCGGGCTTATCTGCTGGGCGCTTTTCTTGCGGCGGGATCGGTCACGAATCCCGAACGGGGTTATCACGCCGAGTTCGTCGTGTCGAACAGGGACGTGGCCCGCAGCCTGATGCTGATGCTGCGGGCTTTTCAGCTGAATGTAAAAATGATGTCCCGCAAGCGCGCTTTTGTGGTATACTTAAAAGAGAGCGAGCACATCGTCGCGCTGCTCAGCCTCATCGGGGCCACTACCGCGCTGCTGGAGCTGGAAAACGTGCGGGTATTCCGGGAGATCCGCAACGAAGTCAACCGCGCCGTCAACTGCGACACCGCCAACCTTCGCAAGAGCGACCGGGCCGCCGCGCGGCAGATCGAGGCCATCCGGTATATCGAGGCAGCCGGAGCGTTTCCGGCGCTCAGCAAACCGCTGCGTACGGTAGCGGAGCTTCGGCTGGAGCACCCCGAAGCGACGCTCCAGGATCTGGCCGATATGATACCGGGACTGACACGGTCGGGAGTCAACCATCGTCTGCGAAGGCTGTGCGCCTTCGCGCAGGAGCTTCAGGAAAGAAGGGGGAGCAACGATGATCCGAAAGACCATGAACATTGAAAATCTCGAGGGGCTTCAGTCGCGTACCGCGGCGCTGCTCGTACAGGTAGCCGGGAAATTCGCATCCACCATCTGGATAGAGCAGGGCAGCAAGCGCGTAAACGCCAAGTCGATCATGGGCGTGCTGTCTCTGCGTCTCAAGAGGGGGGATGAGTTCCATATCGTAGCCCGCGGGGACGACGAGAAACAGGCGATCGCTGCGCTTACCCGGCTGGTGGAGACCGGCTCCGTCGAATAAGAGCGGACTGCCTCCGCTTTGGCCGGATATGTTCGGCGAACGACAGCGTATCAAAACCGCCGATATTCGGCGGTTTTTTGGCGGTCACAGGTTTTCGGGGAACCGGTTCCAGATACGGTGACCGGATTGCCGCATGAGCACGCATTGAGAGAAACCGGAAGGCAGGAGGATTTTGCGCCCATGACACCGTTTACCCATCTGCACGTACATACCGAATACAGCCTGCTGGACGGCCTGGCCCGGATCCCGGCGCTCGTAGCCCGGTGCAAGGCGGCGGGTATGGACGCGCTGGCGATAACCGACCACGGCGTCATGTACGGGGTGGTGGATTTCTATAAGGCAGCCGTGGCAGAGGGCATCCGCCCCATCATCGGCTGCGAGGTGTACATGGCCGCCCGCCGCATGACCGATATGGAGAGCGCCGACCGGGAGTCGGCGCATCTCGTGCTGCTGGCCGAGGATCAAACCGGGTACCGGAATCTTGTCAAGCTCGTATCGATGGGCTTTATGCAGGGCTTTTACTACAAGCCGCGCATCGACTATGAAACCCTTGCGCAGCACGCCCAGGGACTTATCTGCCTGTCGGGCTGTCTGGCGGGAGACATACCGCGTCTGCTGTCGGAGGGCCGCTACGATTCGGCCCGCGAGCTGGCGCTGCGCCTGTCGGCGATGTTCGGGCCTGAGCACTTCTATCTGGAGATGCAGGATCATGGCATTCCCGAGCAGCGGCAGATGAACGCCGAGCTCAAGCGTCTTTCCGACGAAACCGGTATACCGCTCATCGTGACAAACGATGTGCACTATGTCGAACGGGACGACAGCGAGGCGCACGACGTGCTCCTTTGCATACAGACCGGAAAGACCGTGGACGACACGGACAGGCTTCGCTTCGAGACGCGGGAGTTTTACCTCAAGAGCCCCGGGGAAATGGAGGCGCTGTTCTCCTGGTGCCCCGAGGCGCTGGAAAACACCTGCCGCGTCGCGCAGCGCTGCCGGGTGGAATTCGATTTTGGCAAGACCCACCTGCCCGCTTTCCCGCTGGAGGAAGGCGTCGATCACGCCGGGTACCTGAGGAACCTGTGCGAGGAGGGGCTGCGCCGCCGCTTCAAAAATCCCGCCCAGGAGCTCTACGAGCGTCTGCGCTACGAGCTCGACACCATCATAGGGATGGGCTATACGGATTATTTCCTCATCGTGTGGGACTTCATCCGCAAGGCGCGCGAGATGGGCATCGAGGTAGGGCCGGGCCGCGGCAGCGGCTCGGGCAGTCTGGCCGCATACTGCCTGGAGATCACCGAGGTGGATCCGATTCGGTTCAAACTGCTCTTCGAGCGGTTTCTGAACCCGGAGCGCATCTCGATGCCCGACTTCGACGTGGATTTCTGCTACGAGCGGCGGCAGGAAGTCATCGACTACGTCGTGGGGAAATACGGACACGACCGGGTGGTCCAGATCATCACATTTGGCACCATGGCCGCACGGGCCGCGATTCGCGACGTGGGGCGCGCGCTCAATATGAGCTACGGCGACGTGGACCGGATCGCGAAGATGGTGCCCATGCAGCTGGGCATCACGCTTGAAAAGGCGCAGGAGCTCAATCCGCAGCTGCGGGAACGGATGGAAGCGGATCCCCAGGTCGGAAGGTTGGTGGATATGGCGACCCGGCTGGAGGGGCTCCCCCGGCACGCTTCCACGCACGCGGCGGGCATCGTTATATTCAATGGACCGGCTACCGACTATGTGCCGCTGCAGCGCAACGGCGACATCATCACCACCCAGTTCCCGTGGACCACGATCGAGGAGCTGGGTCTTCTGAAGATGGATTTCCTGGGACTGCGTACGCTCACCGTCATACGCGATGCGGTCGACATGGTGCGCGAGGGCAGGGGCGTTTCGATCGATATACGCAACCTCGATCTCGGGGATCCTGCGGTCTACCGGCTCATATCCGAGGGCGACACCGACGGCGTATTCCAGCTCGAAAGCGCCGGCATGCGCGCATTCATGCGCGAGCTGGCGCCCGACCGGTTCGAGGACATCATCGCGGGCATATCGCTGTACCGGCCGGGGCCCATGGATTTCATTCCCCGGTATCTGGAGGGTAAAAGAAATCCGCAATCCACACACTACGACCACCCGCTGATGGTTGACGCGCTGTCGGAAACGTACGGGTGCATGGTCTACCAGGAGCAGGTCATGCAGATCGTGCGCGACATGGCCGGTTACTCGATGGGCCGCTCGGATCTGGTCCGACGGGCGATGGCAAAAAAGAAGCACAGCGTCATGGAGGAGGAGCGCAGGAATTTCGTATACGGCCTCGAGCAGGACGGAAAGATCGTCGTCCCCGGCGCGATACGCAACGGCGTTCCCGAGGCCGTGGCCCACAAGGTGTTCGACGAGATGATGGACTTCGCCAGCTACGCTTTTCCCAAGGGGCACGCCACGGCGTACGCGATCGTAGCCTACCGGACGGCGTGGCTCAAGTGCCATTATCCGGTCGAGTTCATGGCGGCGCTCATGAACAGCGTGATGGGCCAGTCGGGCAAGATCGCGGCCTATATCCAGTACTGCCGCCGTCGCGGTATCGAGGTGCTGCCGCCCGACGTCAACGAATCGGGTGTGCGCTTCACCGTGGAAGGGAGGAATATCCGGTTCGGCCTGGCGGCCATACGCAACGTCGGGCAGAACGCGGTGCGCGCCGTGATCGCCGAGCGCGAAAGGGGCGGCCCCTACCGCGATTTGGGAGATTTCTGCGAGCGGGTAGAGGGAGACGCGCTCAACAAGCGCATGCTCGAGTCGCTCATCAAAGCCGGAGCCTTCGACAGCACCGGCGCCCGGCGCTCCCAGCTCATGAGCGTGTTCGAAAGCGTTTTGGACAGCGTGCACAGGAACCGGCAGCGCAATGTCAGGGGACAGATCTCGCTGTTTGACCTGGCGGGCGACCAGGAGAGCGAACTGATGGCCATGCCCCCGCTGCCCCAGATTCCCGAGCACCCCGCGCGCGTGCTTCTGGCCATGGAGAAGGAGATGACAGGCGTCTATATCAGCGGCCACCCGCTGGGAGAGTACAAGGAAGAGCTGCAGCGCTTCACCATCAATTCGCTGATGTTTGGCGGCGCGGACGAAGAGGAAGGGCAGGACGCCCGGACGCCTGAGGTCGAGGACGGCCAGATGGTGGAGATGGCGGGCATCATTACCGACAAGAGCCTCAAATCCACCCGCAGCAATGAAATGATGGCTTTCGTGACGCTGGAAGATCTGTACGGCTCGGTGGAGGTCATCGTCTTTCCGACGGTCATGCGCCGCTGCGAGGAACTCCTGCAGGCGGACAGCGTGGTCGTGGTCGCAGGCAGGGTTTCGATACGGGAGGGAGAGGACGCGAAGCTGGTGGCCGACAGCTTCCGGCCGCTCGCGGGCGCGGTGCCCGGAGAGGCCCGGTCGGTCGGTACCCGGGTGCTGCTGACCTTTCCGGAGCATATGCACGGATTCGTATGCGAGGCGGCGATAGGGGCCGCCGCCCGGTATCCGGGCGCGTGCCCGGTATGGATCGACGATCGCCGTACGGGACGGCGTTACCGGCTGGACAAGGATCACTGGATCGAGGCCAGCGGGGACGCGCTCATGTGCCTGCGCGACATACTGGGGGCCGACGGAGTCCGCATTGTAACGGATGAGTGAGCAAAATGTTAAGTTTATAAGAGATGCCTATAGTAATATCAACTTGCGCTGTGTTATAATATGAAAAATTTCGGGTTGAAGGGAGGCTTTCCGGTGGAAGAAGATCACGTTTTGGGGGAGTATATTTGCGTGAAAGCCCTCGAGAATGGAGTACAGGTCATCGGAATGACCCGCGGAAGAGATACGCGGTTCCATCACACAGAGAAGATGGATGCCGGGGAGGTTCTGCTCGCTCAGTTTACCCAGAATACTTCGGCGATCAAGATACGGGGAAGGGCGCTTATCATCACCCGGCACGGACAGATCGAGTCCGGGAAATGAACTGGCCTTCCTTTCCGGACATAAAATAAGAAAGGAAGCCAGCGCTAACACCTCGGGAGGAACGACCATGAAAAAGATTGGGATACTGACAAGCGGAGGAGATGCGCCTGGTATGAATGCGGCCATATGGGCGGCTGTGAAGCGGGCGCGTTCCTTTGATATGACGATACTGGGCGTACAGGACGGGTATCGCGGACTGCTAGAGCGGCGTGTGGAGGATCTGACAAACCGCGACCTGAGCGATATCATGCATCGGGGGGGCACTTTCCTGGGAACCGCCCGCTGCCTGGAAATGCTCACTGAGGAAGGCCGCAGCCGTGCGGTGCACAACATCCATAATTACGGCATAGAGGGGCTCATCGTGATCGGCGGGGACGGCTCATTCCGGGGCGCCGAGATCCTCAGCGAGCGCGGCGTACCCACCGTAGGGCTTCCCGGTACGATCGACAACGATTTGGCCTATACCGATTACTCGATAGGGTTTGATACAGCGTGCAATACCGCGATCGGCGAGGTCATGAAAATCAGGGACACGATGACCTCCCACGACCGAGTCGCGGTCATCGAGGTCATGGGCAGGCACTGCGGCGACATCGCCCTGACCGTATCTCTGGCCATGGCCGCCGACTATGTACTGCTGCCCGAGGTATCCTACGAGACCGAGTACGATATCGACAATCTATCCAATTTTCTGCTCAATAATAAGAAAAAGGGCCGGGATTCAAGCATCATCATCATGGCCGAAGGCGCCAACTGGAACGAAAAGAACCGCGCCGAGATACTGATGAATCGTTTAACCGAGCGCACCGGTCTGGACATCCGGGCCACTGTGCTGGGCCATACGCAGCGGGGAGGCCCGCCCAGCGCGTTCGACAGCCGCATCGCGATCCTGATGGGCGTGCGGGCTGTTGAGCTGCTAAGGGAAGGCATGGGAAACCGTGTGGTGGGCATCAGCGAAAACCGGATCATCGACATGAATATCAAACAGGCATTGGACATGCCTCCGCGCTTCAACGAAGAGCTGTACAGCGTGGCCCGTATGCTGTCCATCAACTGAGAGACACTTTGTAACCGCCCCTCAACCGTTTTACAGACCGCTGTCTGTGTTACGGGCAGGGGCGTTTTCGTTTGGGCAGACAGACGCCGCAAGCGAAACATTATTTCATTACGTTTACTAAATGATGAAAATAGCTTACCGATTTTAGTTAAATAATAATTGGATTGCGCGGATATGTGTGTTATACTATACCTATAATGCGTTCCGGGAGGGAAACATGCGGACGACGGCAATTCGGGAAAAACGCCTGCGCGCCATACTGAGGCTGCTGGATCCGCAGAAGGTGAAGACCTCTCTGGTGCTGATGATGGGCATGCTGCTGGTCAGCGGACTGGTGCTGCTGTCGGCCTACCTGCAGGCTCGCAGACAGATGGAGGATACGAGCCGGGATCTTGTCGCCAGGCGCGCTGCCGAGAACGCGGTATTGCTGGATCGGAGTCTTAAGAGTTTCCAGCAGACGCTGTATTCACTGGCCGTCGATAAGGATATATTCTGGCTGAAAAACTGGAACCAGTATGAGGATACCGTTAGACTGGATCTTTATTACAGCGCATCCACCCGCATTCGCAGCATCAAGGTTCCCGACGGCAACTTACTGGGTTTGTTCGCGTGCTTTCCTTCGCAGAATATCGTGCTGGCCGACGGGATCCACCGCATGAGCCAATACGATACGCTGGCGCAACCCGAGTGGCAGGGCCTTAAGACCAACGAGCTCAATATTTTTTGCACGAGCGCCGACACGCCCGAAGGAGTCGCGCTGAACAGCGTGCGCATCGCGCACAAGGTCGGGTACAACGTCAATGAAACCGGTTTCGTCGTCATGCAGCTGAAGCCCGAAGTTGTAACCGATCTGTTGGGCGCAGGCAGCGATCTGGATGGGGAAGCGGTGCATGTCGAGGACGCGGCGGGGCGCGTCCTTTTTACGCGGGGAAACCTGACGGCCGGGGACTGGGAGCAGCTCATAGGCGCCCGTCCCGGTAGCGGCGGCATGGTTCGTCTGGGCAGGGAAGCGTACTTCGTCGTCAGCCAGAGGATTGGGATTACAGGCTGGACGTACCGGATCGCGGTACCCCGGCTGAGCCTCATTGCCGGGCAGCGCTTTGAGACGGGCATGACGCTGACGGTGGGCGCGCTCATCGTTATCGCGCTGGCTTTCGCGGCGCTGGGGACCCAGTATGCTTACAGGCCGCTGGAGAGGCTGTATCGTTCGGTTGCGGGGCGGTTCAGCCGGACAGAGCATGCGGACAGGAGCGACTACCTGTCCCGCGTATTTGACCGCGTATTCGCCGAGAACCACGACCTGCGCGCGATGGTCAGCCGCAATCTGCCACTGCTGCAGGAAAAGGCGCTCATGCAGCTGGTCATGCAGCCTCCTGCCGACGGAAGCAACGAAGCCGCGCTAGAGAGTCTGCAGATACGCTTTAAGCATCCTCATTTCAGGGTAGCTGTCGTATGCTACCATCAGGACGATCCCGGCGTGAGTCCCGCAGAACTGCTGCGCGTCGAGTGCTTCAACGAGTTCTGGCAGGAGCGGCTCAGCGGGCAGGGAGACTGCCGGATGGTACTCATCGAGCCGCGGCGCTTTTTTATCATCATCAATTACTCCGAGCCCGCGAAGGACGGGGTTTACTGGCGCGACTGGTTCAACGAAGGGGTCAGGGCGTTCTGCGATGCGTTCGGGCGCGGTATGACCGGAGGTATCAGCCTGGTCAAGACGTCGCTTGCGGAGCTGAACGTCGCGTTTCTGGAGGCGCTCCGCACATTTGAGCGGCAGCTTGTGGTCGGTCCGGGATTCGTGGAAATATATGAAAAGCAAATCCGGTTTGGTGAGCTGCGCCTCGTCTATCCCTTCGAGCTGCTGCAGAAACTGCTCAATGTGCTCAGGACGACGGATACCGACCGGCCTGCCACGATTCTCGCGGAAATCGGCGCGTTTCTCAAGAATAACCCGCCGCGCAGCGAATTCGCGCTAAGGCAGATTTTCCTACATATGAGCGGTACGCTTCGCCAGCTTTTGCTGGAAATCGATATAGACAGCGAAGACGAGCTGGTGGACTGCTATATGGATAATTTTATGAAGGCGCGGGATATAGACAGCCATATGGCAGCGCTGGCAGCGCTGGCAGAGCATATCCAGGAGTGCTACATACGGTATTACGGCGGGCGCAGGCAGACGCTGTACGAACAGATACGCGACTATATCCGTCAGAATTTCGAAAACATCAGGACTCCCGAGGAAATAGCCTCTCATTTCTATATCAGCGTCACCTATCTGTACCGGCTGATGAAGAATATCGGAAACACATCGCCGGCCCATTACCTGACCCAGCTGCGGGCGGAGCGGGCCGCGCAGCTGCTCCGGGAAAGCGACATGACGGTCGCGGATGTTTCATCGGCCTGCGGATTCGAGAGCGAACAGAGCTTCTACCGGAATTTCAAGAGGATGCATGGCTGTACGCCATCCCAGTACCGCAACGCAGCCCGCTGTGGCAGTCTCGGCTCCCGGTGAGCGTCTTGCATACCGGCGCATACCGGTTCGTATGCATATTGTGCAGAATTTGATAGCTCGTGTAAAAATAGATACTTGAACAAATGCGGCACACATATTATATTGAAATCGCCAAACGACGAAACAATAACTCGTCTACAACTTATTAAATGAAACAAAGGTTCTCTTTCGACTCATTATCGAAAGGAGTGCAGCGCTTGGATACGACGATACGCGGTATTCGGCAGAACGGATGGGCCAGAGCGAGAAAAACGCTGCGCACAATGTGGAAGGATTACCTGCTGTATGTGATGCTGATACCGGGGCTTGTTTATTTCATCCTTTTCAAGTATTGGCCCATGTACGGCATTACGATCGCCTTCCGCGATTACAGCATATATAAGGGCTTTGAGGACGCGCCCTGGGTGGGTCTGGATCATTTCATCAGCCTGTTTACCAAAGCCGGTTTTATCCGCGCCCTGTACAACAATATCATCATCAGCCTGCAGAAGCTAGTCTTCGGCTTTCCGGTTCCCATCCTTCTGTCCCTCCTAATCAACGAGGTGCGCAGCCGGTCCTATAAGCGATTCGTGCAGACTGCCGTGATTCTCCCCAATTTCGTGTCATGGGTGGTCATATATGGACTCATGTTCGCTATGTTCTCCACCAACAGCGGAGCGCTTAAAGGCGTTCTGACGATGTTTGGATACAAAGGGCCCATTCCAAATATTCTGGGCAACAAGGAAACCTTCCGGCTGGTGATCCTCATCTCCCACATCTGGAAAGGCGCGGGGATGGGCACCATCGTGTACCTGGCAGCCATATCGGGCATCGACCCCCAGCTCTATGAGGCGGCTATCATCGACGGCGCGGGCAAGCTGGCCCGGACGTGGCATATTACGCTGGGATCTATCCGTACCACCATCGTCATATTGCTCATATTCCGCGTCGGAGAGATCATGAACGCGGGCTTCGACCAGATCTTCGCGATATCCAACAGCCTGGTCGTATCGGTGGCCGATATTATCGATACGTATACATATAGACTGGGTCTGGTGCAGCGCGACTATTCGGTAGCCACAGCCGCCGGGCTCTTTAAATCGCTGGTGGGTCTGATCCTGGTGTTGCTGACCAACTATACTGCCAAGAAGATCGACGAAGAAAGCGGCATCATGTAGGAAAGGGTGCATGATCGATGAAACAAACGAGGCTCGAAAAGATAGGAGGATGCGTCGTCGCGGCGATCCTGTTCCTCACCGCCCTGATCACGCTTTATCCCTTCTGGCATGTCATCATGTATTCCTTCAGTGATTCCAAGGCGGCTATGAGCGGAGGATTATTCTTCTGGCCCCGGAGGTTCACCCCCCTGGCCTACCAGCTGATGTTCCAGTCCAGCCAGATCTTCGTGGCCTATAAAAATACGGTTATCCGCACGGTGGGCGGCACCGCCATCAGCCTCACGCTATCGGCCATGACAGCATATCCGCTGTCGGTACGCCGCCTGCGCGGCCGCGGGTTTTTCTCGATGATGATATTCTTCACGATGCTGTTCTCGGGCGGCATGATCCCCACATTCCTCGTGGTGCAGCAGCTCGGGATGCTGGATACGCTGTGGGCACTGGTGATCCCCGGAGCGGTGAGCGCCTACAATATGTTCATATTGCGCAACTTTTTCCAGAGCCTGCCTTCCAGCCTGGAGGAGTCGGCTGTGCTGGACGGCGCTACGCCATTTCGTGTCCTGTGGTCCATCGTGCTGCCCCTGTCCATGCCGGCGATCGCGGCGGTGGGCATGTTCTACGGCGTGGGTCACTGGAACAGCTACATCGACGCGGTGCTCTATATAAACGACACATCAAAGCAGGTGCTCCAACAATATTTGCGCTCGCTGCTGGCCACGGCCAGCGCTCTGGGCTCGCTGTCGGGTATTCAGGATTACAGCAAAGTGAGCAACCTGACCGAGGAAACGATGAAAATGGCCACGATCGCAGCCTCGGTGATTCCGGTGCTGTTCGTCTACCCGTGGCTGCAGAAATACTATGTCAAGGGCGTCATGATCGGTTCCGTCAAGGGATAGGAGAGCGATTTTCCGGCGCCGCCGGAAGATAACATAAAAGGAGGAATACGCAATGAAGAGAACCATCCGGACACTCGCCCTCATACTGACGGCGCTGCTGGTGGTAGGCATGGCGGCCTGTACGAGCCAGAGCGGCGGAGATGCAACGCAGCCTCCCGCCGCGACAAAAGCGCCCGCCACAGCACCCACACAGGCGCCGACTCCCGAACCGACGTCTTCCGAACCTATAGTAATCAGCTTCCTCATGAGCGGCGACAACACGCCCAGCTCCTATAACGACGTGCTGCGGGAGGTCCAAAACCGGACCGGCTATATCATGGACGTCACCTATGTGGCCGGCGCGGACTACCAGACGAAACTGAGCGCCATGATCGCCTCGAAAACCCTGCCCGATATCTTTGGGTTCGGCGCGAGCGACGGCAAGGAATTCAAGGAAAACGGGCTGATCCTGGAGCTTACCGAGCTGCTGCAAAATTACGGTCCGGATATCCTGGCCGACAAGGGCGATCATCTGGACTTCGGCGTTAACGGCGGAGGCGATGGTATCTGGGGCGTAATCCGCAACGGCAACATCCTTTACAACAACCTGTCTATCAGGGCCGACTGGCTGGACGCACTGGACCTCGACAAGCCCACCGATCTGGACAGCCTGTACAACGTTCTTAAGGCGTTCACGCAGGATGATCCGGATCAAGATGGTCAGGATGACACGATCGGTATCGGTATTTCCATGTCGACAAATACATACAGCCCGATCTTCGGCGCTTTTGGTATTCCCGTTGGACGCAACATCCAGCTGGAGGACGGCACGGTCACCTCCTGGCTGCGCCACCCCAAATTCCTAGACGCTATCAAGTACATGCGAACCCTCTACCAGGAGGGGCTTATGGAAACCGAATTCGCAACAATACCGACCATGAACAGCTTCGAGAAGCTGTGGAACGGCATCTACGGCGTATACGGATGGGAAGCGGTGGGAACCACCAACAACTGGCTGGGCCGCTACACTGAGGATCCCAAGCCCACATTCGACTTTCTGATCATCGCTGGTCCCGGCGGGCCGGGCGGTGTCCCAGAGCCCAAGCCCAACGCTTACTGGGGCATTGCGGCTTCCAGTGAGCATCCCGAGGACGCGATGAAACTGGCAAACTACTTCACCACCGAGGAAGGCGACGAGCTGCTCTACTTCGGTATCGAGGGCGTCCATTACAAGTGGATTGACAAGCAGGCGGGCACATTTGAGTATATTCCGCCGTATAACGATGCAGCCACCCACCGCAACGCGGGCGGATTCGTATACTGGGTCTACTTCGTACCCACTAACCATGCCCAGTTCCGCACCTATAATCCCCAGACCCGGGCAGGCCAGGAACTGGCTAAGCAGTATCTGATACCTGACGCTACGATTTACAGCCCGCTGGAGGCCAGCATCGAATATGGCGACACCCTGAGTAGCATCGTCAACGAGGCCTTCGCGACCCTCATCGTGACCAAGGGCGACGTTGAAGCGGAGTATCAGGGATTTGTTGAGCGCTGGCTGGCTGAAGGCGGAGAAGTCTGGCAGGAAGAAGCCACCCGGGTTTACGCCGAGGAAAATCCCAACTGATCCCATAAATCGAAACGGGGAGAGCCGTCCTCTCCCCGTTCATTCGTACAGGAGAAAGCTATGGAAGAGATCATCAGCAAAGCCACTGCCATTGTATATCCCGACCGCATCACCGGTCCCTGGCCCCGCGTAGAAAAATATGTCAATACCACGCTGCGCTACCCGCCGCCGCTGCCTCTGACCGCCGAGCTGGAGAAGCGATATGGCCAGCCCCGTGTGTTCCGGTGCTGGCTGACACTGGACGAGATGTGGGACTATCGCACCGATACCTGGGACTTCAATTTTAGGATCGGCATCCACCGGTACGATGGAGATCCATGGCATTATCCCTACGACTGGAAGGTGGTAGAGCCCAGCGAGATCTATTTCGAGGATCACCTGCGAGCCATAAGCCCCTGCTGCGATGCCATGCTGCTTAATATCCGCCGCTACGAGCGGGAGGTGCTTGACGGGATCATCACCCCCGAACAGTATCAGACAGCCGTTGAGCGGGGCCTGCGTCACTACAAGGCACTGTGCCCAAACCTGCGCTACGTGGAGGTACTCAATGAGAGCGAACTGACCAGCTTCGGCGTGGTGGGCCTGAATGATTACTATCGTATCTTCTACACGTGGATCAACGGGATCGTTGCCAAACTGAACCGGGAAGAGGGCTACGATATTCCGCTGGAGGTGGGCGGCCCCACCTATTGCCACGGGCCGGATTTCGCCTACGGCTGGCGGATCTTCCTGCGCGATTACGCTGCAAGTCCCGATCCCCACAAGCAATTGGCCTTTTTCTCCTTCCACGACTACCATCACGATTTCGAGCGCATCCGCCGGGCGCGGGAAATCCTGGACGGGCTGTTGGCTGAGTTCGATCTGCCCCATGACCTTCCCGTGTTCATGGACGAATACGGATGGCTGCACATCACGCCGAAGCCCTACGACAACCTGGTCAACGCTGCCGGGCTGGTGCGCAATATGATCCGCGCCGCTGACCTGCATGACTTTTATATTTTCCCGTGGTGCAGCTACCACGATCCGGTGCGCCAGCTTTCGCTGACCCAGTTCATCACCGCCGACGACGGCACTGTCAAGGCAACGCCCTGCGGCTGCGCCATCGAAGCCCTGGCCCGCATGAAGTCCGACCGCCTAGCTGTGGACAACGCTCTGTCTCCCGCGCATCTGGTGGCCGCTACCCGCGACGGAGACGGCCTGGCGGTGATGGCCGTGACGACCTGCGACAAGGGACCGCTGGACCTGACGGTGAATCTGCCCGGTCTGGCTGAAACCCTCGGAGTTTCCGGGGCGAAGGTGACATCCTATCTCATCGACAGCCGCCACAGCAACAGCTTGCTGGTGCCCGAATGGGACGGCAGCCTGCAGCGGACTGCCCAGTTCCGGGCTTCTGCGGAAAATCTGGTACTGGAGGCCGAGCTGGAGCCCTGGGCTGTCATGCTGTGGATCGTCGAGCCCGGCTAAGAAAAAAATAAAGGAGGCGACGCATTATGACGGAACACCGTATCGATGCGAGCCACGCGCCCAGCCTGCTGCCCGACGGGAAGCGCTGGAAGCTCGTCTGGCACGATGAATTCGACGGACACGAACTCGACCGAAGCAAATGGGACTTTCGCCTGCATCTCATACAGCAGCGCCACAGCACGTTTACCGACGAGGGCGCATCGCTGGACGGCAACAGCAATCTAATCCTCAGCCTCATAGAGCGGGACGGCCATTACTATTCGCCGCACCTGCAGACCGGCGAGAATTACCTCGACCGGCCCGGCGATCCCCACGCGAAGTTCGTCTGGCCGATCGCCAGGTTCTCACAGCCAAAATTTCTCCATAAATACGGCTACTATGAAATCCGATGCAGGCTCCAGACACAGCCGGGCTGGTGGTCGGCATTCTGGCTGCAGTCGCCCATCATCGGCTGCTGCCCGGAGCCGAGCCGGGCGGGCATCGAGGTGGACATTATGGAAAATTTTACGCGGGACGGGGAGGTAACAAGCGGCCTTATATGGAATGGTTATGGACAGGACACGCAGCATCAGGGCCGTATCCGGTATAAGGTCGCCGATACCCCCGACGGGTACCACTATTTCGGCGTGGACTGGAATCGGGACGGCTATGTTTTCTACTGCGACGGCAGGGAGACGTGCAGGACCCACGGGCCCGTATCCGACACCGAGCAGTTCATCCTCGTTTCGACCGAATGTAAGGGATACCGCAAGGGCGATAAGCCCGACGAGGAGCTTAAGAAAGCTGTGCTGCCCGATGCGTTCGCTGTAGACTTCGTACGGGTGTACGATGAAATATGATATGCCGGGAGAGCCGGGGAAACCCGCAGGGGTGCGGGAAACGAGCGCTCTCAACCGGTGAAAAGGAGGAGCAAAAACGACAATGTCCCATGAGAGCATCGATCTTGGCGCGCTTGCGGTCATCAAGGGATGCTTCGCAGACAGTCCGGAGGGACTGCGCATACTTCCCGCAGACGGGGAGATCGTACTGGAGCTGGCCGGCGAGACGGCCAGGATGGGCGGCGTCACATGGACCCCGGAGAAATTCGTGGTGCTCGAGTTGCTGGCAGATATCGACTCGGTTGCCCGGGTGGAGCTGGATTTCTTCGACCGGGAAAACGGAGGCGACAAGCAGGATCTGCGTATGGGATACGGCATGATACCGCTGCAGCGGGTGCGCATGGCGATCCAGCTGAACGAGCTTTCCTCGAAGCGGTTTTTCATACCCACCTATCCCGGAGCCTATAAGGGGCATGTAAGCGGCGAACCTACCCATATATCGCGGATGAACCGCATGCGGATCAGCCTGCTGCCCGGACGCCGCTGCCGCAGCCTGACGCTCTACGACCTGTATTTATCCGACAGCCTGCCGGATTTCACGGTCGCAGGAGAGCCGATGGTGGATCCGTTGGGCCAGTACAACCGTATGGACTGGGAGGGCAAGACCCGCTCGGTGGAAGAACTCGTCCGCAACCTGCGCACCGAGCGGGAGCGGGCAAAAACCGACCGCGACTATCCGGCAGGCTGGAGCAGATACGGAGGCTGGCTGGAAAAGCGGTTTGATGCGACGGGCTTTTTTCATACGCGGCACGACGGCAGGCGCTGGTGGCTGGTGGACCCCGACGGCTATGCTTTTTTCAGCAACGGGTGCTGCTATGGAAGCCGTATGGGCGTTCACGGTTTCGTGGACCGCATGGAGCACCTTTTTGAGTGGCTGCCCGACAAATCCGATCCGACGTGGCAGAACTGCTGGTTCACCGCCGACCGCAACGCCGAGTTTGTCAAGCGCAATGGCCGGGAAGCGGGGAAGAACCGGTACATGTTCAACTTCGCGCGGGCCAATATGATCCGGGCGTTCGGCCCGGACGACTGGTGGGACGCATGGCTCCAAATAAACGGCGCGCGGCTTCGCCGCTGGGGCTTTAATACCATCGGCGTGGGCGTCGTCAACTATCCCGACGAGCGGGTGATGGACTACCTGCATCGCGTTAAGATCCCCTATGTATGGACGCTTAAGGAGTTTCCTCTGACCGACGAGTGCGTGTTCCGCGACTTTCCCGACGTATTCAGTCCCGAGTACGCAAAGCGCGCCGCCGTATTCGCCCGGCAGATGGAGCCCTTCCTGGGCGACCCGTATATGATCGGATACTTCATCACGAACGAGCCCGAATGGCTTTTCCAGTCGTCGATCAATCTGGCTGAGCGGGTGCTGGCCCATCCGAAGCCGCTGGCAAGCCGGGACGCGTTGATATCATTCCTGCGGGAGCGGTATGCGGACGACATAGCCAGGCTGAACGAGGCCTGGAACATCTCCCTTGGGTCCTTTGAGGATCTGAGAGCGCCGATTGAGCGCGCAGACCGGTTGTCGGAAGCGTCCGGGCGGGATCTTACGGATTTCAGCGCGCGGCTCATCGATCAGTACTGCCGGGTACCCTCCGAGGCGCTTCGCGCAGTCGATCCGGATCATATGAACCTGGGCATGCGCTATTCGCATATACCAGAGGAGGGCGTGAACCTAGAAGGCTTTTCGTATTTCTCGATATTTTCATTCAATCGCTACGCCGAAACCGCGGTTCCTACAATCGAGCGGGTACAGGCCCGCATCGACAAGCCCCAGATGATCGGCGAGTGGCATATCGGCGGCTCCGACAAGGGTCTCCTGTCAAACGGGCTCCTGTCGGCGGAGAACCAGACCGAGCGGGGAAAAGCGCTCTCCTACTATCTCGAAAACGCGGCTGCCCAGCCTTCCCTGGTCGGAGCGCATTATTTTGAGTTCAACGACCAGCCGCTCCTGGGACGCTTCGACGGAGAATGCATGCAGCACGGGCTCATCGACGTGTGCAACCGGGAGTATGACGACTGCCTGCGCAGCATCGTCGAATCCAACCGGAAGATATACGAGATCGCCGACGGCCGCATACCGCCCACACAGGTGCGGGGAAAACTTGTACCCAAATACTAAAGGAGGTTAAGAGCATGATTGAGCTTAATAATTCATTCCTGACGGCGGGTTTCGATGAAAAGGGCCGCCTCGTCCACTTTGAGAACAACCGCGCCGGGCACGGTAACGTGATCGAGTACCCGGCGGCGGGTATATTCAAGATGGTACTCAAGAGGGGCTCAAACTGGGAAAACGTGGCCTATCCCGCGGATCAGACCTATGAGGTCGCAAAGAAAGGCGAAGAAGTCACGATTACCGTCAGGGGGCTTGCCGTCCGGGACGGGCACCTGGACGTGACGGTGACGATGCGGGCGTGGCTTGAGGATGAGAAGCTGTGCTTTGCGGCCGACATCGATAACCGGTCCGACGCGACGGTCGTGGACTTCATGTTCCCGCGCATAGGCGTCATGAAAACGC
>JBMNNN010000189.1:0-3963 GCA_050942555.1 Christensenellales bacterium | reverse complement strand
AAAAGTGAAAAAGTGATTGACACGCTGCCCGGCGCGTGATATAATCCGAGGAAATACGCAAAAGGTGTGGATGGAGAGCGGCGGATCCCGCGATCATGCCCCAGAGAGCCGACGGATGGTGCGAGTCGGCGCATGATGGGAGCCGCACATCGCTCCTGAACCGTCCTCCTGAAAGGCGCAGTAGGGAGGGCCGGGAGGTCCCGTTATAGACTCAGGGCTTACTATCGAGCCTGTTGAAAGTGGCCATACGGCAAGTAGAGTGGTACCGCGAGGTTGTTAGCCCCGTCTCTGCAGGGTTTGCGGAGATGGGGTTTTGTATAACCCGAAGACGGGAGGCAAGCCAATGAACAAGAGGGTCATATCCTGCATCGTCAGAAACCAGCCCGGCGTGCTGTACCGGGTATCGGGGCTGCTGAGCAGGCGGGGATATAATATCGACAGCATTACGGTGGGTACGACGATGGACCCCGCCCTGTCCCGCATGACCATACTGCTGGAGGCGGACGACCGGACGCTGGAGCAGGTGATCAAGCAGCTCAGCAAGCTCATCGACGTCAAGAAGATACGGATGCTGCGCCCTAAGGACTCAACGCTTGGCGAACTCGTACTGCTCAAGGTACGGGTAAATGACGGGAACCGCACTGCAGTCGTAGATATGGTCAACGGGCTGCATGCGCGCATCGTGGACATCGGGCATGAAACCGTCACGATCCAGGCGGTGGGCAGCAGCGCCGATGTGGACACCGTGCTGGCGCTTTTTGAACCATTCGGACTTGCGGAACTGGCCCGCACGGGGCTTGGAGCCCTAGAACGCGGAGACGGTTCTCTGGAACAATATGTATCAGAATACGAGGAGGAATGAATCATGGCAACACTGTATTACGCCAGGGATTGCGACCGCTCCCATCTCGCGAATAAGAAAATCGCGATCATCGGGTACGGAAGCCAGGGACACGCCCACGCGCTCAACCTCAAGGATTCGGGATTCGACGTGACGGTGGGACTCTACGAGGGAAGCCCGTCGTGGCCCAGGGCCGAGGCCGCGGGACTTCAGGTCAAGACCGCCGCGGAGGCCGCAAAGGCCGCCGACGTTATAATGATCCTCGTCAATGACGAGAAGCAGAAAGCGCTCTACGAGAGCGCGATAAAGCCCGCTCTGGCCGCCGGGAAGTACCTTGCGTTCGCCCACGGGTTCAATATCCATTATAACCAGATCGTGCCCCCGGCCGATGTCAACGTATTCATGGTCGCCCCGAAGGCGCCCGGACACACCGTTCGCGGTCAGTACGAGGAGGGCTTTGGCGTGCCCAGCCTGGTCGCGGTGCATCAGGATCCATCGGGCGACACGCTGGATGTCGCGCTTGCTTACGCGCAGGGACTGGGTTCGGATCGCGTCGGCATACTGAAAACCACGTTCCGCGAGGAGACCGAGACCGATCTCTTTGGCGAGCAGGCTGTGCTGTGCGGCGGCGTGTGCGAGCTTATGAAAGCGGGATTTGACACGCTGGTCGAGGCGGGATATGAGCCTGAGAGCGCATATTTTGAGTGCCTGCACGAGATGAAGCTCATCATCGACCTTGTCAACAAGGGCGGTCTTTCGTTCATGCGCTCCTCGATCAGCGATACCGCCGAATACGGCGATTATCAGGTCGGGCGCCGCATCATCACCGAGGAAACCCGCAAGGAGATGAAGAAGGTGCTCCGGGAGATCCAGGAGGGCGAGTTTGCCAGCCGCTGGATCGCCGAAAATCAGGCAGGGCGTCCCGCGTTTTTGGCGCGCCGCCGCATCGAGAGCGAGAGCCTTATCGAGAAGGTGGGGCGCGAGCTGCGCGCGCTGATGAGCTGGAAGAAGGATAAATAAGCTGAAAGACTGCGCCACTGTGGAGGGGAGATCGTGAAACCCGAAAAGATCATATTGTTCGAGTCGTCGCTGCGCGACGGGGCGCAGGCCCGGGGCATCACGTTTTCTTTGCCCGATAAGCTGAAAATGGTGGCGCTGCTGGACGAGCTGGGCATGGACTATATCGAGGCCGGGAATCCTGCCTCCAACCCAAAGGAGCGCGCCTTTTTCGAGGCCGCGGCCGAACTGCGGCTTAAAAACAGCCGGTTGACGGCATTCGGCGCCACGTGCCGCAAGCAGACCCGGCCCGGCGACGACCCCGCCGTGCTGGCGCTCCTATCGGCGGGGACACCGGCGGTCGCGATATTCGGCAAGGCGTGGGATCTGCACGTAACGCATGTGCTGGGCGCGACGCTCGATGAAAACCTGCAGATGATACGGGATACCGTGGCTTTTTTCAGGGAGCGCGGCCGGGAGGTCATATTCGACGCCGAGCATTTCTTCGACGGATACCGCTGCAACCGCGAGTACGCGCTGGCGGCGCTCGAGGCTGCCGCCGACGGCGGCGCTGCGTGCCTGGCGCTTTGCGACACGAACGGCGGCGCGCTGCCCTGGGACGTAGAGGCGGCGGTGGCCGACGTATGCGGATGCACCACGGTCACCGTAGGCATACACGCCCACAACGACAGCGAGCTGGCGGTAGCCAATACGCTGACCGCAGTCCGCGCAGGCGCGCGGCATGTGCAGGGGACGCTGCTTGGGTTTGGGGAGCGGTGCGGCAACGCGCGGCTGACGTCGATCATCCCCAATCTTGAGCTAAAGATGGGACTGACCGCTGTGGGCGCAGAGCGGCTGGCTGCGTTGACCGACAGGGCGCTGGAAGCCGCCGACGTCGCGAACCGCGCACTCGACGACAAGCTCCCGTATGTCGGACGCGATGCGTTCGCCCACAAGGGCGGCATGCACATCGACGGCGTGAGCAAGCTGCCTCGTTCGTTTGAGCATGTGGATCCGGCGCAGGTTGGGAACAGCCGCGGTTTCATGCTCTCGGAGGTTGCGGGACGCAGCGCGCTGTCCCTCAAGCTGCAGGCGCAGTTCCAACAGCTGTCCCGGGATTCCGAGGCAACGCGCGCGCTCATCGAGAAACTCAAGGAGCTGGAAAACGAGGGCTACAGCTACGAGGGCGCGGAAAGCAGCTTCGAGCTTGTGGTTCGCAAGCATCTGGGGCTGTACCGCCCTTCCTTCGAGCTGACGCACTACAAGGTGATGGATGAACCCAACGGCATGCCCGGAAGCCTTGGCGCGTATGCCGTGGTCAAGGTCGACGTGCAGGGCGAGCAGCGGATGGCCGCCGCCGACGGAAACGGCCCGGTCAACGCGCTGGACAAGGCGCTGCGCGAGGCGCTGTCCAACTATTTCCCCGAGCTGTCCCGCGTATCGCTGGTCGACTATAAGGTCCGGGTGCTGGACACCCGGGAAGCGACGGCCGCCCGCGTACGGGTGGTCATACAGTCCACCGACGGGCGCAGCACCTGGTCGACGCTGGGGGTTTCCTCCGACGTGATCGAAGCCAGTCTGCACGCGCTGATCGATTCGATCGAGTATAAGCTGCTTTCCTCCGAAAGCGAGACAGTATAGAAAGGGAGTTTGGCCGATGGGAATGACGATGACCCAGAAGATTATCGCCCGCCACGCGGGGCTTGCCAGCGTGAAGGCGGGGCAGTTTGTCGAGTGTGCGCTGGATCTCGTGCTGGGCAATGACATCACCGCCCCCATCGCGATTAACGAATTCGAGAAATGCGGCGCAAAGCGCGTGTTCGACCCTGCGAGAGTAGCCCTCGTTCCCGATCACTTTACGCCCAACAAGGATATCGCGGCCGCGGAGCAGTGCGCGATCATGCGCCGGTTCGCGCGCAGCCAGGATATCGTCAACTACTTTGAGGTGGGCCAGATGGGCGTCGAGCACGCGCTGCTGCCCGAAATGGGGCTCGTTGTCAGCGGCGACGCGGTGATCGGCGCGGATTCTCACACTTGTACGTACGGCGCGCTGGGCGCTTTTTCCACGGGTGTGGGCAGCACCGACATGGCCGCCGGGATGGCCACCGGGCGGTGCTGGTTTAAGG
>JBMNNN010000020.1:0-21547 GCA_050942555.1 Christensenellales bacterium | reverse complement strand
CCCTGCGAGCTTGCTCCCGGCCAGATCGCGGTGCTGCTGTACGCGCGCGAATAAAAAAAGCGTACGAGGGGCAGCCCGACCGGGCTCCCATCAATGGCGCAGGATAGCATAAGGCCGCTTCCGTGCAGTTCGGAAGCGGCTTTCTCAGCGCTGCGATGCCTGACTGGCGTCCCGCGCCCAGTCTATGACCAAATACACCCCGTCTCCGGGATCCGTTTTCTTGTTGGCGACCGCCGCGATCCATTTCGTGTCCTCGCCCGATAGATAGGACAGGGTTCTGCGCCCCCTCTTCTTTCTCAGCGATACGTAGATAGAAAGAGTAGCCTGGGTTGTAGCACCCGTAAACACATGATATTACATACACCTTAATCTGTAACACAAGTCTGTGTAAACAACCCGTTTCTCTCGGCTGCGGCCTGCACATACTTTTTATTGTCCGATGCCGTTTCCCCTTGCTTTTTGGAAAAACCATGCTATAATTATTAAAGGTCAAAGTAAGTCAAACTTTAAAAGGAGGACCGCGATGCGGACACCGGATTATTATAAAACGCTGGGCGTGCAGGAAACCGCATCCGACGAGGAAATCAAAAAGGCCTTCCGGAAGCTGGCCAAGAAATACCATCCCGATGCGCATGGGGGAGACAAGGCGGCCGAGGAGCGCTTCAAGCGCATTAGCGAGGCCTATGAGGTGCTGGGGGATAAAAAGAGGCGGCAGGAGTACGACGAGCTGCGCCGGAACCCGCCTCCGCCGGGCTTTGATCCGTCGGGCTTCGGCGCGTGGACGCGCCGAAGCGCGCGAACCGTACCCTTCGACGAGGGCGGGGACTTTTCAGACTTCTTCGAGATGTTTTTCGGCCGGGGAAGGAGCGCGAATGCGGATCCGTTTTCGTTCCACAGCCGGACGGTATCGATGCCCGGGCAGGACGTGGAGTCCGAGATCACGATTACGGTGGCGGAGGGCTTCGGGGGCGCGAAGAAGTCCATATCGCTGGAGATGGACGGCGGTCGCAGGACGCTGCATTTCAGCATACCTCCCGGCACAGCCGACGGTGCGCGAATCAAGCTGCGCGGCCAGGGCGGGCCGGGTATAGGCGGGGGGCCTGCCGGCGATCTCTATCTCAAGGCGCGCGTGAGCGACCCGCGCTATACGCTGGACGGGCTGGATCTGACCGCGGAGCTCCGGCTCATGCCATGGGAGGCGGCGCTGGGCGCGCAGGTGCCGTTCGAGACGCCCGACGGGCAGATCATGGTGCGCGTACCCGGCGGCGTACAGACCGGACAGCGAATCCGCATCGCCGGGCGGGGATATAGGGATAAAAAAGGAGAGCGGGGAGACCTTTATGCGCGTGTTACACTGGTGAATCCACCCTCGCTGACCGCAGAGCAGCGGCAGCTCTATGAACAGCTGCAAAAAATCGCCGGTCCGCGCAGAGGCGTCTGACCGGTATTCCGAATGAGGTGGTGATTTCATGAATATCGAAAAATTCACGCAGAAGGCCCAGCAGGCGATACTGGGCGCGCAGGAAGTCGCGGTACGGTTGGGGCATCAGCAGCTTGAGGGAGAGCATCTTCTCAAAGCGCTTGTAAGCCAGGAGAACGGGCTGACGGCCAGGCTTTTTCATATCATGGGCGCGGATGCCGCGGCCATCGAGGCTCAGATCGACGCGGAGCTTGAGAAGCTTCCCCGGGTATCGGGCGGAAGCGGTCTGTACGCGAGCCGCCGCGTGAGCAGGCTGCTGCTGGCGGCGCAGGACGAGGCGAAGAAGTTCAGGGACGAATATGCGGGCGTCGAGCACCTGTTGCTGGCGCATATCGACGAGCGGGGAACACCCGCGGCGCGGATACTGGCGCAGCATGGCGTCAGCCGCGAGGAGTTTTTGAAAGCGCTCGAAAAGGTACGCAGCGGCCAGCGCATCACCACACAGGATCCCGAGAGCACCTACGAGGCGCTGGAGCGCTACGGAAAGGATCTGGTGGAGCTGGCCCGGGCCGGGAAGCTGGATCCGGTCATCGGGCGCGACGAGGAAATACGCCGCGTGATCCGTATTTTGTCCCGCCGCACCAAAAACAACCCGGTACTGATCGGCGAGCCGGGAACCGGCAAGACCGCAATCGTCGAGGGCCTGGCCCAGCGCATCGTGCGCAACGACGTGCCCGAGGGGCTCAGGGGCAAGGCGGTATTCGCGCTGGACATGGGCGCGCTCATCGCGGGGGCCAAGTACAGGGGCGAGTTTGAGGAACGCCTTAAGGCGGTGCTCAAGGAAGTCGAGCAGTCCGACGGGGGGATCATACTCTTCATCGACGAGCTGCATAACATCGTGGGCGCGGGGCGCACCGAGGGCGCGATGGATGCCGGCAATATTTTAAAGCCGATGCTGGCCCGGGGCGAGCTTCGCTGCATCGGCGCGACGACGCTGGACGAGTACCGCAAATATATCGAAAAGGACACGGCGCTGGAGCGCCGGTTCCAGCCGGTGCTGGTCGACCAGCCTTCGGTGGAGGATACGGTATCGATCCTGCGGGGGCTTAAGGAGAAGTTTGAGATTCACCACGGCGTGCGCATCACCGACAACGCGCTCATCGCGTGCGCGGTGCTATCCCACCGCTACATCAGCGACCGGTTCCTGCCCGACAAGGCGATCGATCTCATGGACGAAGCGGCCGCGATGCTGCGCACCGAGATAGACAGCCTCCCCTCGGAGCTCGATCAGATTTCCCGGCGCGTGCTGACGCTCGAGATCGAGCGGCAGGCACTGTCGCGCGAAAAGGACGAGGCATCCCGCGAGCGCTATGCGCAGCTGGAGCAGGAAATAGCGGCGCTCAGGGAACAGGAAACCGAGATGCGCGCCCGGTGGGAGGAGGAAAAGAAGGGCATCGAGAGCATCAAGCGGTTGCAGGAGGAAATTGAGCAGGTCAACCACGAGATCGAGGAGGCAGAGCGCCGTTACGACCTCAATGCGCTGGCCGAGCTCAAGCATGGCCGTCTGCCCGCGCTTACGGCACGGCTTGAGGCCGAGCGGGCCAGGCAGCAGCAGGGCGGCGGCGAGCGGCTGCTGCGCGAGGCGGTCACCGAGGAAGAGATCGCGCAGATCGTGTCGATGTGGACGGGCATCCCGGTATCCCGCCTGGTAGAGAGCGAGAGGGAAAAGCTGCTGCATCTCGGGGACGCGCTGCACCGCCGTGTCATCGGACAGGACGAGGCTGTAACAAGCGTGGCCGACGCGGTGCTGCGGGCGCGCTCGGGGCTCAAGGACCCCGGAAAACCGATCGGCTCCTTCCTTTTCCTGGGGCCCACCGGCGTGGGGAAGACCGAGCTTGCCAAGGTACTGGCCCACGAGCTTTTCGACAGCGAGAACAACCTCATCCGCATCGACATGAGCGAATACCAGGAGCGACACACGGTCGCGCGGCTCATCGGCGCGCCTCCCGGATACGTGGGCTACGAGGAGGGCGGTCAGCTTACCGAGGCCGCGCGGCGCAGGCCGTATTCGGTCATACTCTTCGACGAGATCGAGAAGGCTCATCCCGACGTGTTTCACACGCTGCTGCAGCTTCTGGACGACGGCCGCCTGACCGACAGCCAGGGACGCACCGTGGACTTTAAGAACACGGTCGTCATCATGACGTCCAACATCGGCAGCCAGTACCTGATGAACGGGCTGGGCGCGGACGGCAGCATCGAGGAGACGGCGCGCGCGCAGGTCATGGCCGAGCTGCGGGCGCATTTCCGGCCCGAGTTCCTGAACCGTATCGATGAGATCGTGCTCTTCAAGCCGCTGACGATGGACGAGATCGAGCGCATTATCGGGCTGCTGACACAGGAGATCGGGCGGCGGCTGGCCGACCGCCACATCGCGCTTGAGGTAACGGAGCGCGCAGTGCGACGGATTGCCGAGGAAGCCTATTCCCCGACATACGGAGCGCGTCCGATCAAGCGCTATCTGCAGAAGCATCTGGAGACCGAGGCGGGCCGGATGATCATCGCCGGGCAGGTTCCCGAGCACAGGACGCTGGTGGTCGACGCGGACGGGGAGGGGCTTATATTCCGGGTGGAAGAAAGGGAAGAAAAGGCGCCCGTATCGGTGCGTGAATAGGCTGACTGCGAAACACTCCCGGAAGGGAGTGTTTCGCTATAATAGCAGGTGGAGAAAGTATATTTACACTTCGGATATAGTGCAGCTGATTCGATTGCCCGCGATCGCTATGCTTCCATATGTGGCTTGGATTATCTTGCTTGATATACGGCCAATCCGGCCCGGATTCATGAGCCATATGCCATCGATACAGCTCAGGTATGGTTAGCGCGTATGGCCGAAAAGGACAATGCGCGCGTTATTGCGAGCGCCGGTATCGCATAGTTCCGTTAACCTGTTGTGCACGCTTTGCATATGGCCGTGCGTCATGTACACGCGCGTTTTTTCAAAGGTAATGAGTTCTTCTTCGCTCGCGTCGTATTCCTGATCGGTATTCCCCTTGACGAGGTGTGTCCTCAGATCGGTTTGTTTTTGCAGCAAAAGCCCGTCTGCGAAATGATCGCCCAGATGCAGTATCGCGTCGGGGTGCTGCGCGTGTACGACAGACAGCATTGTGGCACATCGGTATGCGAATCGGAAAACACAAGAATATTTATCCCGGACCCTCCATACTGTCGCGAAACCCATTTCGTTGCGGCGCGATTATTCCTCCCGCGCAGCGCGGACGACCTCCCGGCATGCGTCGGCGAAAAGCCCCACATCGACCGAATACGACAAATACTGCACTCCTGCCGCCTTCCAGCGGGCGATATGGGCGTGGGTGTCCAGGAACGTGCCCACCACGATGCCCTTTTCCCGCGCGGCGGTCACGATTTGCATCATTTTATCCACGACGGCGGGATGGTCGACCTGGCCAGTGAGCCCCAGCGACTGCGACAGATCGTAGGGCCCGATGAACAGGATATCGACGCCCCGGGTAGCCATGATCGCGTCCAGGTTATTGAGCGCTTCGCGGCCCTCGAGCTGGAGTATGACCAGCGTCTCGTTCGCGGCTTTGAAGTACTCGAAGCGGTCGGTCACCGAGTAGCGCGCGGCGCGCACGAAGCGGCAAACGCCCCGGCTTCCCATCGGATGGAATTTCGCCAGCGAAACGACCCTCCGGGCGTCCTCAGCCGTACACACCTGGGGCACCTGTATGCCCGCCGCGCCGATGTCCAGCGCCTTTCCGATGGCTTCTTCTCCGATACCCGGCACGCGGATGATGGGCGCCATGCCCGACAGCGCCGCGGCGCGGATGTTGTTCTGCATCGACTCGATCGATACCGGCCCATGTTCTGTGTCCAGTATGCAGAAATCAAACCCGCTCCAACCGGCGGCCTCGACGAACGCCGGATCTCCGGTCTTCATGAACGGCCCGATGACCGCCTGCCCTGCGGCCAGTTTTTCCCTGAACCGGGACAATATCGTATCCATTTCTTCCTCCCCAGCGGCCATAGTAAAAAGCGGGCCGCCCAAATCTGCCTTTTATTATAATAGGGATTGGGCGGCTGTGCAATGATGTGGATGGACTTTTATAGCGTAGGGCGACGTGGCTGTCGCCCATTACGCGTGCAGCAGCGACCGCCCGGTCATCTCGGGGGGCTGCGGTATCTCCATAAGCTCGAGGAACGTGGGCGCGACGTCGGCCAGCCTTCCGCCGCTGCGAAGCGTCTTTCCGATATGGCGGTTGTCGACGACGATGAGGGGAACCGGGTTTTCTACGGTGTGGGCGGTGTAGGGCTCGCTGGACTCATCATCCCACATTTTCTCGGCGTTGCCGTGGTCGGCGGTGATGATGAGCTGCCCTCCGGCGCGGCGCGTCGCTTCGACTACCCGGCCTACGCAGGCGTCCACCGTCTCCACAGCGGAGACCGCAGCGTCCATTACGCCCGTATGGCCCACCATATCGCAGTTTGCGTAGTTGATGAATATCGCGTCGTACTGTCCCAAACCGATCCGCTCAACGGCCGCGTCGGTCACCTCGTAAGCGCTCATATCGGGCTTGAGATCGAAGTTCTCTATTTTCGGAGAGTCGATAAGCAGGCGGTCCTCGCCGGGATAGGGCTGCTCGACCCCGCCGTTGAAGAAGTAGGTTACATGGGCGTATTTCTGTGTCTCGGCGATATGAAACTGCGTCTTGCCGAGCTTCGAGAGATACTCGGCCAGCGTATTCTTCGGTTCCTGGGGCCCGAATGCCACATGCACGTTCTCAAAAGTGGTGTCATATGTGGTCATGGATACGAAATACAGCGGGAAATATCCCTTTTTTCGCTCAAACTCGGTAAACGCGGGATCGATATAGCTGCGGGTCAGCTGCCGCGCCCGATCGGGCCGGAAATTAAAGAAGATCACCGCGTCGTTTTCGCCGATCGTTCCCGTGGGACGGCCATCCCGCAGTATGACGGTCGGTCGCACGAATTCATCGGTTTCGCCCTTTGTGTAGGACTGCTCCATCGCCTCGGCTGCCGATGCGGCGGTAATGCCCTGTCCCAGCGTCAGCGCGTTGTAGGCGATCGCAATGCGCTCCCATATGTTGTCGCGGTCCATCGCGTAGAAACGGCCCGAAACCGTGGCAATTTGCCCGGCGCCCAGTTCGGCAAGGGAGCGCTCCAGCGATACGATGTACTCTTTTCCGCTCGAGGGCGGCACATCGCGGCCGTCCATGAAGCAGTGGATGAAAATCGGGTCTATTCCCGCGTCGCGTCCCATCCGTACCAGCGCCAGCAGATGGTCGATATGCGAATGAACGCCGCCGTCGGATACGAGTCCCATCAGGTGCAGCGCGGTGCCGTGCTCCCTGACATGCTCCATCGCGCCGGTCAGGGCGGGATTGCTGAAAAAGTCTCCGTCCAGTATCGATTTGGATACGCGGGTCAGGGGCTGGTATACGATCCGGCCTGCCCCCAGATTCAGGTGACCAACCTCGCTGTTTCCCATCTGCCCGTCGGGCAGGCCCACGTCCATACCCTGGCAGCGGAGCGACGTGGTCGGGTATTTCGCCATAAGCCGGTCGAGATTGGGCTTTCGCGCTTTCGCGATGGCGTTTGTGTCAGACGGCTCGGCCAGGCCGAAGCCGTCCATTACGATAAGTACTGTTGGTCGCTTGCGCATTATGCGTTCCTTTCGGCCTGATAGTGAACGATCGCGGCAAAGTCGTCGGCTTTTAGACTCGCGCTCCCGATCAGTCCGCCATCGATTTCAGGCTGTGCCATCAGTTCGGCTGCGTTGCCGGGCTTCATGGAGCCGCCATATTGTATGCGGATCCTATCCGCAGCGTCCCCCCAGGTCTTGCGTACCTGGCTGCGTATGATGCCCATGACGGTGTTTGCGTCGGTGGCGGTCGCGGTCTTGCCCGTACCGATGGCCCATATGGGCTCGTAGGCGATGACAAGGCCGCCGACCTGTGCGGGAGAGAGCCCGGCCAGCGCCGCGCGGGTCTGATAGCAGACCAGCTCGGCCGTCACGCCGTCCTTCCGCTGGGCCAGCGTCTCGCCCACGCATATGATCGGGATGAGGCCGCAGGACAGCGCAGCCCGGACCTTTCGGTTGATGAGCGCGTCGGTCTCCCCGAAATACTCACGCCGCTCGGAATGGCCCAGAATCACATACCGGACGCCCATCTCGGCCAGGAAGGTGGGTGATACCTCGCCGGTATATGCGCCGCTTTCCTCGAAGTGGCAGTTCTGCGCGCCCACGGCGATGGGCGTACCCCGGGTCAGGCGCAGCGTCTCGGCCAGCGATACGAACGGGGGACAGACTACCACGTCGCAGGCGGGATTGTGAAGGAGCGGGATAAGCTGATTGAGCAACGCGGCTGCCTGCGCAGGAGCGTGGTTCATTTTCCAGTTCCCCGCAATGATGGGTTTTCTCATAGATATACCCTCCCTGTAAACGATCCGGCGCTGTCCAGCGCCGGATTCGATTCGTAGTATTGTTGCAGGAGCCGGTTATTTGTCGTCCAGAGCGGCCACGCCAGGAAGCTCGATGCCCTCGAGGAACTCGAGCGACGCGCCGCCGCCGGTCGATATATGGGTCATCCGGTCAGCCAGGCCCATCTGCTCTACGGCCGCCGCGGAGTCTCCGCCGCCAATGATCGTGGTGCCGTCGATCTCTGCCATCGCCTGTGCGACCGCACGGGTGCCCTGCGCGAAGTTCGCGAACTCGAACACGCCCATCGGACCGTTCCATACGACGGTTTTAGCCCTGGCGATTTCGTCGGCAAACAGCTTCTGCGTCTTGGGGCCGATATCCATGCCTTCCCACCCGGCGGGAATCTCGGTGCTGTGTACGGTGATGTGCATCGCGTCGTTGGAAAATTCCCTGGCAGCCTCGTTGTCCACCGGAAGAATCAGCCGTACACCCTTGCTCCTGGCCAGCTCGAGCATTTCCCGGCAGAAATCAATACGGTCGGCGTCCAGGATCGAATTGCCGATCTCGCCGCCCAGCGCCTTTTGGAATGTGTAGCTCATGCCGCCGCCAATGAGGAGTACATCCACCTTGTCCAGCAGGTTGCGAATGACGCCAAGCTTATCTTTTATTTTCGCGCCGCCCAGTATTGCGACGAACGGACGCTCGGGGTCGGCCAGCGCCTTGCCCATGACGGTGAGTTCCTTTTCGATCAGCAGGCCGGCCACGGCGGGAAGATGTGCGGCGACTCCGGCGGTGGAAGCGTGGGCGCGGTGGGCCGAGCCAAACGCGTCGTTGACATAGATATCGGCCAGATCGGCCATGCGGCGCGCGAGCTCGGGATCGTTTTTCTCCTCGCCGGACTCAAAGCGCACATTCTCCAGCATGATGACGTCCCCGGCCTTCATCGCGCCGGCAAGGGCGCGCGCGCTGTCTCCCACAACGTCGGAGGCAAGCTCGACGGGTTTTTCGAGCAGCTCAGACAGCCGCCGGGCACAGGGCGCCAGCGAATATTTCGCATCGAATCCGCCCTTGGGACGGCCCAGATGAGAGCACAGTATCAGGGACGCGCCCTGATCCAGAATATAGCGGATCGTGGGGAGCGCCGCACGGATGCGGGTATCGTCGGCGATCGAACCGTTGCTGAGCGGCACATTGAAATCCACCCGGGCCAATACTTTCTTTCCCCGGATATCGATATCTTTGACCGATTTTTTATTCATCATCTGAGACACTCCTTTAGTCTTATCGCTGGATGACGGCTGCCATTTATTGTACCACAGGCAGGGATGGCTGAAAAGTGTTCATGACTTCGCGGATCCTTTTTCAGCCGTTTTTATTATAATGGCTGCGATTCCCTGGCGCAACCCGTTTGTTAAAAAAATATCAACACTATACCGCATTTTTCTTTATTAGTGAGAGGGTATCTGGATCCAGTACGCCCTCCAGCACGCCGACAGCCTGCGCGTAGTCGTTACGGTGGCCGCCGAATGTTTCGGTTTTTAGCATCCGAAATCCCAGGCTCGCATACATACGGACGGCGGTATGGCTCCAGGTCTGTGTGTGCAGGTAGACCGGCCCGGTTTCCCCACAGCCGGAAAAGAGTGAAAGCGCTTTGATAGCCACGGCCTTTCCCAGCCCGCGGCCCTGATGAGCCGGGCAGACGGCCACCCAGTGCAGGCAGGCGCGCCGCTCAGCGTCCTCTCCCACCCACCACGCGGTAGCCGTAGCCACCGGGACACCGCGTGCATCTACCGCAAAGACGCACCGCCTGGCAAGCTCGTCGGGATAGGGAAGGAAGCGCTCGGCATAGTAGGCGGCGGCTCGCTCCTCCGAGGGAAATTCCAGCACCGATGTTTCGATACGCGCCCAGTGGCCCTCGTCGCCCGGCTGGTACAGGCGCAGCGAATACCCGGCGGGCAGTTCCGGCGCTTTCGTCCGGATCGGGGGATCCAGTCTCATAATTATGCTCTTGTAGGGTATGGTTTTATCGAGCATCACGGTAGCCCTCAGGTTTGGCGGACAAGCGGTGTCAGTCGCTGAGTATCGAGTAGGCGATATTGGTGGAGTGGTCGGCGACGCGCTCGAGATTGCTGATCGTTTCGATGAATATCATCCCCGATGAAGCGGAGCACTGCCCGTTGTTGAGGCGGCCGATATGGGTATTGCGCAGGTGCTTCTCCATATTGTTAATCTCCTGCTCCAGCGGCTCCAGGGCTTTGGCCCGGCGCTTGTCCCGATCGCGGTAAACCGAAATGCCCAGCTCCAGCATATAGAGTACCTTCGCGGACATTTCGCGCAGCTCCGACAGGGCTGTTTCGGAGAAGGGGATCCCCTCGATCCGGGCCGACGCGTATTCGGCGATGTTTTCCGCGTGGTCGCTGATGCGCTCCAGATCGTTGACGACATGGAAAAGGGATCCGACGATCTGCTTGTCCTCAGGCGTAATCTCCAGCTGGTTTATGTGCACCAGCGTGCGCGTGATCTCATGATTGAGATAGTCTACGACTTTTTCCCGGCTGAGCACCGTCCGGATCAGCTCCTCGTCTTTATTGAGGAACGCGTCGATCGCATCTCTGATATTGGTTACGGACAGATCGGCCATGCGATCCACCTCGCGGATGACATGCGCCACCGCTATGGGGGGCGTCGCGAATACCTTCTCGTCAATGAACATAAGCCGCATCGGCTCTGCGCCCGGATCGCTGCCCGGCAGAACCTTTTCTACCGCCGTCACCAGATACCGCGACAGGGGCAGCAGCACCGCGACAGCCAGTATATTGAAAAAGGTGTGGAAGTTGGCGATCTGCTTCATTGGATTGTCGGGCGTCAGAGCGCCTATCCAGCGGGCGACCGGCAGCACATTGAGCGGCAGAAGCATGATGAGCGTACCCAGCAAATTAAAGAAAAGATGGATAAGGGCAGCGCGCCTGGCGGTTTTCAGGGTTCCGATGGATGCAAGCAGTGCCGTGATGCATGTGCCGATATTAAAGCCCAGTATTATGTATACCGAGCTGTCGAGCGTCACAAGCCCCTCCAGCGCCATCGCCTGCAGTATGCCCAGCGACGCGGATGAGCTTTGAATCACGCAGGTCAGCGCTGCACCGGCCAGTATGCCCAGCACCGGGTTGCGGAAGCGCGCCAATATATTGATGAAGGCCTCGATCTCGCGCAGCGGTTTCATGGCCGTCGACATCATCGACAGCCCCATGAAAAGGATGCCGAATCCGACCAGAGCCGCGCCGATATTGCTGACTTTCTTTTTCCTGACAAATAAGAGGAGCAGAACGCCCGCGAACAGAAAGGCTGGAGCCCAGTCGCTCAGATTCAGCGCGACCAGCTGCCCGGTTACGGTGGTGCCGATGTTTGCGCCCATGATGACCCCCGTGGCCTGCGTCAGGTTCATGAGGCCCGCGTTGACCAGTCCCACCACCATGACGGTGGTAGCCGATGAGCTCTGGATAATCATCGTGAATACCATGCCCACCACGACGCCCAGCAGCCTGTTATTGGTCAGCGCCTCCAGGAGCTTGCGCAGCCTGGCGCCCGCCGTTTTCTCCAGACTGTCGCTCATGAGCTTCATGCCCAATAGAAAAAGGCCCAGCCCTCCAACGAAGGGCAGAGCGATCGTGAACAAACCATCGGTAAAATGCATCGCGTATTAACCTTTCCAATGAAACATCCGTTTCATTCGCAACTCATACTTATACGCCCATATTGTAATCGGTCACGGCAATATATGTCAAATGATTTCGCAGCAGTATAAGGATATGCGGCCTTGTGCGGGCGTTCCCTCAAAAGCAAAATATTCCACGAAAAAAACTTGACAAACGCTTTCGCCTTCACGTATAATGCACACATTATAAGCCGCGATGCGGCTAGAATAGATGAGGAGAGTTGAGCCAGATGAGTAAGAAGAGATCAGTCCCAAACAAAGTGTACCTATCCGAGAACCAATTGCCCAAGGCCTGGTACAATATCCACGCCGACATGCCCAACAAGCTGTTGCCTCCGCTGAACCCACAGACCAAGAAACCCGCCGTCGCAGAGGATCTTCTGCCGATTTTCCCGCCTGCGCTCATCGAACAGGAAATGTCGATGGAGCGCTATATCGAGATTCCCGAAGAGGTCATGGATATATACAAGACCTACCGGGCTTCACCGCTCATCCGCGCGTACCGTCTGGAGGACGCGCTCAATACGCCCGCGAGGATCTACTTTAAGTACGAGGGCGCGACGCCTTCGGGCAGCCATAAGCTCAACACTGCCATCCCGCAGGCTTATTACAACAAAGCAGCCGGGATCCGGCGTATAACCACCGAGACCGGCGCCGGACAGTGGGGCGCGGCGCTTTCCATCGCCTGCAAGTCTTTCGGCCTCGACTGCACCGTGTACATGGTCAAGGTCAGCGCCCAGCAGAAGCCCTACCGCAAGCTGTTCATGCAGACATATGGAGCGCAGGTATTCTCAAGCCCCAGCGAGAACACGGCTGCCGGCCGTCATGTGCGCAAGACCGATCCTGACAATCCTGGAACGCTGGGCATCGCCATCACAGAGGCGGTAGAGGATGCCGTCGCGCACAGCGATACCAACTACTCGCTGGGCAGCGTGCTCAACCATGTCATGCTGCATCAGACCATAATTGGACAGGAGGCCATCACGCAGTTCGGGCTCATCGACGACTATCCGGACGTCGTCATCGGCTGCTGCGGCGGCGGGTCCAATTTCTCCGGTATCGCATTCCCGTTCCTCAAAGCCAGGCTGGAAGGGAAGCGCGATACCGAGTTCATCGCGGTGGAGCCCTCCGCCTGTCCGACGCTCACCAAGGGTAAGTTCGCCTACGACTACGGCGACACGGGTATGATGACGCCGATCCTGCCTATGTATACGCTGGGTCACAATTTCGTGCCCGACGGCATACATGCCGGGGGACTGCGCTACCATGGAGGTTCGGCGCTACTGAGCCAGTTGTGCCACGACGGATTCATTGGAGCCAGGGCAGTCCATCAGACCGATGTGTTCAAGGCCGCGACGTTCTTCGCGCATACCGAAGGCATCCTTCCCGCTCCTGAATCGGCGCACGCGATACTGGCGGCTATAGAGGAAGCCGAGCGGTGCAAGCACACCGGGCAGGAGAAGACGATCCTTTTCAACCTGTCGGGACACGGGTTCTTCGATATGGCCGCCTACGAAGCGTACCAGAGTGGACTCATAAAGGACGTGCCCTTCTCCGATGAGAAGCTGGCCCGGGGACTTGCCGATCTCCCCGAAATCTGAACAGACCACGAAAAACCCGGAGCCGTAAAGGCTCCGGGTTTTTTCGCATGCGCAGAATGCAGGATTTCCATAGGTTTCATCGAATAGTTAACCTTGTGATAATAATTTTATAACTGGAGGTTGTATCATGCAGCAAAGCAGCTGGGCATATGCGAACTACAAGGATCTTGAGCTCATTTATGACACCGCATCGCATACGTTCGAAGCGCGGTGGACGCCGATGGGCGTGATTTTGGAGTCCGCGCGCCTTGTAGGCGCTGACAGCTGCGGTGAACACGTCTTCGGTATGGACGACTTCGCACAGACGAAATGCCGGACGCTCAAACACGCAGGCCCCGGGGGAAACGGAATACTGCTTGAGGTGCGCTACACGGGAAGGGCCAAAATAAAGGGCGATTTCGCGCTTCAATTCCTGCTGACCGCAGACCGTCTGTGCGTACGGTGCGAATGCAGCGAGGAGTACAGTTTCTGTTTCGAGGGATGGGCCCGCTGGGGCGCCGCGCCTGACACCGATACGTTCGCGATGTGCCTTAATAGAAGCGGTACCGATTTGCGGGCGGCGCTTGGACCGGCGGCTTCCGCGAGCGACGATGCGCTGTTCGACCGGCAAACCGATACCGCGCTTGCGTTCACCGGCTGCCCCACGCCGGGCTTCCGATACGACTGGGATCGCAAAGCGTACCGGTTTGCGCTGCACACGGATCGGGAGTTCACTGTGCGCATACATCGCGATCTGTATGCGAACCGCTTCGGCATTCGGTACAGCCCCTATAATAAGAACTGCACGTTCCCCACACCGCCAGCCGGATGGATGACCTGGTACGCGGTGAAGTTCGACGCCTGCGAGGAAAAGGTGCTCGAAAACGCCCGCTGGATGGCCGAAAACCTCAAGCCCTACGGCGCAAACACGATCTGGGTGGACTGGGAGTGGTATCACCGCGATTTCACGGGCCGCCATGCGCCAGGCGTAGACGTTTTCAATCCCGATCCTACGCGCTATCCTCGGGGCATGGCGCCCGTAGCCGCCGCCATCCGGGAGCTGGGCCTTATTCCTGCACTGTGGATCGGCGCTACCAACGACGTAAACGAAACCGATTTTATGCGGGAGAATCCCGATGCAGTGCTGTGCTTCCGTCCCAGTTGGTGCGGAAGCTGGTTCCTCGACCCGACCCATCCAAAGGTACTCAACGAATACATTCCCAAAGCATTCGCTCAGCTCATCGACTGGGGCTACGAGGCCCTCAAATGGGATTGCATGCCCATTACGATCCAGTACTGCGACGAGAACCACAACCGCTTCCACGATCCGTCGGTGTCGACAGAGGACGCGATCCGGGCGATGGTTCAAAAAGCCCGCGATACGGTGGGGGAGAATTACTATATGCTCTCCTGCTCGGGCGACGACTTCCGGCAGATCACGATGGCGATGGATATCTTTGATGCGATGCGCATCGGCGGCGACATATTCAAGTGGGATGAATTCGTCTCCCAGTGCGTGGCCCGTGTCATGAAGTACTATACGTTTCATAATATCATATGCCTCAACGATCCTGATACGCTCGTGCTGCGCCCCAAGTACAACCGGCACGATGAGGCTGTCTCCCGCGTTTCGCTGGTGGGCATACTAGGTCTGCCGGTCAATTACGGTGACGACCTTCCCAGTCTCCCCGCCGACAGGGTAGAGCTGCTCCGGCGCGTCACGCCAGCCCTTGACATCCGCCCGATGGACGTGCGGGAGAACACATTCGACAGCCACATCGTCAAGGCAAGCCTTGCGATCTGCCGCCCATATGAGCAGTGGAGTGTAGCGCACGTGATGAATCTCGATGAGAAAACCGCCCAGGTGACGCTAAGCCTGGCCGATGATGTGCATCTGGAGACCGGCGACGGGATCGAATACCTCATTTTTGATTTCTGGCAAAAGAAGTATCTTGGTTCCTCTGCGCAAACCGTCACGCTCGAGGTGCCCGGTCACGGGAGCCGGGTGCTCTCTGTCAGACGCAGGATCGACCGTCCGCAGATCGTATCCACGTCGCGGCATATCACGCAGGGAGCGGCCGAGATCCGGTCGATGGGCTGGGATGAAGAGGGCCTGACGCTGTGGGGGCGGTCGCAGACCGTGGCCGGAGAGTCCTATGAGATGTTCGTGCGCGTACCGGAGGGTTATCAGTTCGACAGGAGCCGGAGCGACTGCGTTCTGTTCGAGCACCTGTCGCAGGACGTGTTCAGGGTGGTATTTCCGGTGCGCGGAGGCGGGGAATCCGACTGGCGGCTGGGATATAGCACGACCCCATAACGTATTATATGGCTTCTGCGGCGATCCGGGCTACGGCCCGGATTGTTTTTTCTATTTCCCGCTCGGTCGTAAAGGGGCCCGGACTCATCCGCACCGCGCCGGTACTGCTGGTCCCCAGGAACTCATGAGCCAGCGGTGCGCAATGAAAGCCCGGCCGGCAAGCTATGCCGTATCGCTCGGCCAGCGCTTCGGCCACGGCAACAGACTCCATCCCGCCCACATTGAAGGCTACGACGCCCGCGCGGGGCGTTCCGGGCGGAGCGTAGACCGTTACGCCGGGTATACCGCGCAAGCCCTCGGTCAGCATCTTTAGCGCCCGCTCGCTCCGTTCGTGCGCGAGCTCCCCGTAGCGCAGCAGGAATTCGACGCCTGCCCACAGTCCGGAGATTCCGGGAGTGGACAGCGTACCGCTCTCGTACCGATCGGGCATGTCGTCGGGCTGCAACAGCTGCCGGGTCGCGCTGCCTGTTCCGCCCCGCCGCAGCGGCTCAGGCCACGCGGCTGGGCCGATATAGAGCCCGCCCGTGCCCTGAGGCCCCAGCAAACCCTTGTGTCCCGCGAATGCATATAGATCGGGCGACAGGATCGACAGGTCCACGGGGATATGCCCCGCCGCCTGCGCGCCGTCCACCAGCAGCGGCACATGGGCTGCACGGCAGACCTGTGCGATTTCGCCGATCGGCTGGATGACGCCTGTTACGTTGGAGACATGGTTGATGACGACCAGGCATGTATTGGGCAGCTCGATCGCCCTGCGTACCGCTTCGGCCGTGATGAGATAACTGCTGTCGGGCCTGATTATCTTCCATGTGATGATGCCCCTGCGGACCCACGCGAACAGGGGCCGCAGCACCGAGTTGTGCTCCCAGACGGTCGTCACCACGTGACCCCCGTGTCGGATCATACCATTCAGCGCAAGATTGAGCGCATCGGTGCAGTTATAGCAGAAAACGATGCGGAATGGATCCGCGACGTGAAAGAGATCGGATAGCGCCTGCCGACATCCCAGCACCACCTGCCCGGCGCGCAGCGACAGATCATGCCCGCCCCGGCCGGGATTTCCGCACTGCTCCAGCGCCCACTTCATTGCACGAGCGACCTGTTTTGGTTTCGGGTAGCTGGTGGCGGCGTTGTCAAGATAGATCAAGGGGATCCCTCCCGCTGTACCGTTATTAGCACATGAACAGTATAGTATATTATCACGGCTGAGCAGTCGTCACTGGCATTCCGGTGAAAGGAGGAAATCGCAGGTGACAGAACCATATGGATTGATCGTCTTCCGCTCCAGGCAGCAGGCGCTGCGGATGGAGCAGGAACTACGATCCGCCGGACTGAGGGTCCGGGTCGTCCATACCCCGCACGAGGCCGCTGCCGGATGTGGGCTCTCGGTGCAGTTCGACCTAAATGATTTAAAGCGCGTGTTTTCGGTCTATGAGCGCGTCGTGCCCCAGTCGCTGGTGGGATTCTACAGGGCAGAACCGGAGGGAACGCGCCTCCGGTGCACGCCAATCCGCAAAGTATAGAGCGCATGTACCGGGAATGGCCGTCCATGGTCATTCCCGGTTCGATCATTTCCGCCTGCCAAATAATGTAATGGGCGCAGCGCTGTTACCGCAGTGAAACCGGTTGATGTACACGTCCTCATACCGTATAATGAAAAGAGCAGAAGAAAAACAAGACCGGGGGTAGGGATGGGGGAGCACGAGCGCATAAAGATCCTTGAAACGCTGGAACAGGTATATGGCGGCTATGCCTGCGGGCTGCGTTACGGGACGCCGTTTCAGCTGCTGGTGGCGACGATACTGTCGGCCCAGTGTACCGACCGCCAGGTCAATAAAATCACCGGGCGGCTTTTTCAGCATTTCAGCACACCCGGGGAATTTGCCGCGCTCACGCCCGGCGAGCTGGAGCCGTGGATACGCAGCTGCGGCGTGTACCGGAACAAGGCGCGCAGCATCGTGTTGGCCAGCCGCGCGATTATGGAGCGCTTTGGCGGACAGGTTCCCGACACATTGGAGGACCTTGTAAGCCTGCCGGGCGTGGGCCGGAAAACCGCCAACGTCGTGCTTTCCAACGCGTTCGGCGTTCCCGCGATCGCGGTGGACACGCATGTTTTCAGGATATCGAACAGGCTGGGGCTCGCCAGCGCGAACAACGTGCTGGAAACCGAGCGGCAGCTGATGGAGGCGATATCGCGGGACAAATGGTCCGCAGCCCATCACTGGCTCATATGGCACGGCCGCCAGGTCTGCCTGGCGCGCCACCCCAACTGCTCCGGCTGCCCGCTGGCGCAGTGGTGCAGGTACGCGCGGGGTACGGACGCCATCGACCCGATAAATCCGCCCGCCGGGTAAATTTCAGCAAAACGAAAACCCGGTCATATGGTGGCGCTGTCCATCTCCATACGCACGACCATGACCTCGCCTGCGAATTCCTCGACCGGCAGGTTGAACAGATGCAGATACGGCTTTTCGGTCCACAGCCACGGGATAAGCTCGACGCTCCCTTCGATTTCCCTGCCATCGTTGAGCAGCGTGATACGGGTGGGCTGGACGGTCAGCGGGCGCAGCGAGAAGCCGCTTGTCTGGGGCGGAGCGCACAGGCAGGCGTAGAGGGTATTGCCCCGCCGCGTCATCAGCGCTTCGTCACTCATGACCCACGAGCCGCCCATGGAACCGCCCTGCAGCAGGTAGCTGGCCGGCTGCGTATCCCGGAAGGCTTCGCCTACTCTTGCGTACCAGTCGCCGATGGCGGCGAATGCCTTTTTGTAGGGCTCCGCGATGCTTCCGTCGGCGCAGGGCCCCACGTTTAGGAGATAGTTGCCGCCCAGGCACAGCGTCCGGGCGATGCTCTCCATCATAAATCGGACGGTATAATAATCCTCCCGCTCGCGGTATCCCCAGCTCTGGCGGCCCAGTGACTGGCAGGCCTGGGTGGGCCGGGAGAAGGACATGCCATCGGGCAGCTTCCGCTCGGGCGTGTCATAGTCGCCCGGCCCGGGCCCCCGGTCGTTGATGACCATCTGCGGCTGAAGCCGCCGCAGCGTCTCGTTGATGGACGGATCGTGGAATCCCGCCACGTTGACGTCCCAGAAAAACTGCCAGATCGTACCGTATCTGGTGCACAGCTCGACCACCTGGTTGCGGACATATTCGAGGTACCGCTCCTCGTCGGGCTCGTCGCCCGGCCGGGGCCCGAACATCTCGTGGTGGCGGCCCAGATTGGGGTAGTTTTTATGATGCCAGTCGGGCAGCGAGTAATAAATACCCAGCTTCACGTTCCTCCTGGCGCAGGCGTTGGCCAGCATCTCCAGCACATCGCGGCCGTAGGGGGTATTGGTGATCTTGTAGTCGGAATACGCGGTGTCGTACATGCAGAAGCCGTCATGATGCTTGGCCGTAAAGACGACCGAGTCCATGTGGGCCGACTCGCACAGATCAAGCCACGTATCCGGATCATAGGCAGTGGGGTTGAAGGAATTAATGAGCTGCTCGTAGTCGGCGCGCTTCATGTCGCCCCGCCACAGTATCTGCTCGTGCCAGGCCGGCAGCGCATAGAGACCCCAGTGAACGAACATTCCCAGCCGGCTGCGGAAAAACCAATCTCTCTCGTCCCCGAATCGCTTCATCGGCGGCTTCCTCCTATCGGATAATATCGGTTTTACAGGGGCTGCTGCGAGCGGCAAGCACAGGCGGACGCCGCTCGATGGCGGCCAGGCCGATCTCAATGTCCTCGCGCGCCTCCTGGGGGGTCAGACATCCGACCGTTACCATGTCGCAGTCGCGCAGCACCGAGTAACTGAATGTAATGCCCACAAACGGCGTGCACCGGCCTGCGGCCATGGGCTTAATGGTCATCACGGGTTTTTTTGCCGACCAGATGATCCTGTGTACCGACTCGATCTCGATCTGCATCAGAAAGCCCATGCAGTTGAATATTTGAATATACGTCTCGACATCGTACTCGTTGGCGTCGGAGTAGAGCACAAGCTCGGGCATGTGGGCCGAGAGCCCCGGGATCATATCGTGATCGCGTATCATCTTGAGGTAATCGGGCAGGCGGGGTATGGCGCGGAGGTTTTTATTGACGAGCTGTTCGGCGGAGCCGTGATGAATAAGGCAGAAGTCGGCGCCAAGTTTTTTACAGGCTGCGATTTTTTCCTCGGCCTCCCTGCGCCCGGCTGCGGTGTCATCCACGTTGAGCGTCGGGGTATCGATACGGATCATACGGCGGCTGACCGTATCCTCGGCCATCCGGATCGCGTCATCGAGGAGCGGAGCGCCCAGTATGGGGCCCATGACGGCATCTACTCCGGCTTCCAGAAAGGGAACGAACACGTCAGCGATGGACCTGGCGCTGTCGTGCAGGCTCCTGATGAAGCTGTCGGCGGCTGCTCCGGTATGGCTGTAGCCCAAGAGCCAGTTGGTGCCGATGATCATACGTGGCAGCGAACGGCCGCCTACCATCGTCCGGGGGAACTGTTGCATAGACTCCATATCTTTCACCTACACTCTATGAATATGCTTGTCCGGGTCGCTTAAGTGCTTCAATATGGCGGCCCGGATCGCGGGAACTATATGCCGCATCGATGCGTCGTACTGCAATGATACCATGTTTCGCGTTGCCGGGAAAGCACCGTTTCGCTAAATGCGCCTGATCAACTGATTATACGCTTTGCGGCAGCGGAAAAATAGGGGAGGGGAAAAGCGTCTGTGGAGCATAGGAAAACAGCAAAACAGCTGCTCTATATGACTTCTAAAAACAATTCCCGACGCATCTATCGCGCGTCGGCAGCATTTCTAGCACTTTTATTCCTTTTACCGCTGACTGCCTGTGGGCGGTTCATCGCTGCCGTGACAGCCAGTACGACGCCCGATGTCACACCGGGTGAAACCGCACCGGTTCCGACCTCTCAGCCCACACCCACGCAGTCTTTGCCCGCTCAGCCCTCGCCGGTCCCGTCCGACGCGATCGGCCTGTTTACGGTCATGGCGGAGGAGTTCCTCAGCCTGCGCTCCGCGCCCGACACCGGCGCGGAAACGATCCAGAAGCTGGAACCGGGCACCCTTGTCACCGTATGGGAGTATCAGGGAGACTTCGCGCGCGTGTCGGTAGAGGGAACTGAAGAGACGGGCTATGTGCTGCGCCGCTATCTGGTAGAGGGAGCGCAGCCCCCGGAGGAAATCCAGAGCGTTGTGGCCGGAAACCTGTACAAGGCGCAGGTGAACGAATTCCTCAGCCTGCGCGTAGCCCCCAATACCGGATCCGAGCGCACAGTCAAACTTACGCCCGGTACGTTGGTACGGGTGCTGGACGCGGAGAACGGTTTTACCCGTGTGCATGTTCCCGTCAGCGGGGCATACGGCTATGTGATGGCTGATTACCTCATACTTGCCGGGGAAGACGCGGATCCCGGCACGGAGTCTCCACAGACGCTCGGGATGCACGCCGTAGTGTGCCGGGAGTTCGTAACCCTGCGAAGCAGTGCTAACACTGCGGCCGACGCGATAGCCACGCTGACACCGGGCACGCGGGTCGACGTGTCGGGGCACGACGGGATATTCGCCCGCGTGAAGGTTGCGAAAAGCGGGGAGATGGGGTTTATCCTTACCGAATATCTGACCAGGGTGACGGCAGAGGAAACGAGCGTGCCCGAGGAGCTGTTCACGGTCGTATGCGAGGATTATATCAGCCTTCGCTCGGCGCCGGATACGAGGTCCGACCGTCTCGCCAAGCTCCAGCCGGGAGCGCAGGTACGCATACTGGGTCAGGAGGGAGATTTTTCGCGGGTGGCGCTTGCGGATAAAAGCCTGATTGGGTATGTGCTGACACGGTTCCTGTCGGGCAAAAGCGAGCCTTCCATCGGTACAGGAAACGAAAGGGAGTACCAGGTGCGGTGCAATGAGTTCCTGACGGTGCGCGCAGAGCCGTCGACAAGCGCTGAGGCGCTGGGGCGCCTTCTGCGCGGCAAGCGGGTGCGGATCGAGGAATTCAGTGGTATATTCGCGCGAATTACGCAGTCGGGCGGGAGCCTTGCAGGATATGTGATGGCCGG
>JBMNNN010000019.1:0-21719 GCA_050942555.1 Christensenellales bacterium | reverse complement strand
AAACAGCTGGCTGTATACCAGCGAAAGTCTAACAATTACATTATGACTTGCTTGAATTTCCGCTCCCCCAATCAGGTCTTGGATGATTATCTAGCCGTGATGTGAGGTGATGAAGCCCTTCCGGTCATGTCTGCCGGAAGGCCGGTTTCCATGATACCACGATTCGCCTTGTCAAGGTCGGGTCGTATTTGCTGCGCAAATCTCCACCCTAACCTTGACAAGACCGATCGAAGTTTTTCTTTCGGAAAAGTGTAACCTATGTTTGACGCCCGTACAGTTTTGCGGAAACTCAAGCAGCGCAGAGCGGTTCAGGGTTACAGTATGTACTCCCAGCGGAGCACTTTCGTAGCTGTTGTACCTGTTTTGCACTATTTGAGCGATTGAATGCGCTTTATTTTTTTATGGCACTTTTTTAGCGCCCAAAAACCCGGGGGTCGAGAAGCGCCTGTATCCTGCGGCTCTGGCCCCAAAGTCGGCGCTTTCCGCTAACCCCTCGACCGCCATGGTGGCTTACGCCAATTATACCATGGCGACCTTCGGAAGCTTGCGCTACGACTTTGTGGCAGGCGAGCCGCAGGGGCGCTTCAAGACCCCCGGACCCCCGCTGCCGATCCAGCCTTCGCATTTTCCCTTTGCTTCTGTTACGACAATATCAGTTCCGTTCTGTCTGCTGTGCCTGATAGTAGCGGGGCGACGCCCAGCGTCGCCTCTAATCAAGACAACGTTCCCCCGATGTTTCAAGTCCCGGCACTAAACATCGAAATGGTAGTTCATTTTTTCATTATCAGTAGGGCTGATTTTAGTGCCGGATCCAGAGACGGCGGAGGCGGAGCCGCAGCATACGCGCAGCAGGCAGTAGCCCAGCGGAGCGTCAAAATGCTAATGCTGTTGCCTCAAGAGCGGTTTGACACCCCATGTCCCCCCTGCTATAATCACGCCATCTATAGAAAGGAATCCCGATATGAACGAACCGATCTGGGTCCGCTACGGGCGCGACGCCCGGGCAATGGCCATGGATTTACTGGCCGCGGCCCAAGTCGCGGGCCGCATCCCCGCCGGAGCCTCCGTCGCCATCAAGCCGAACCTTGTGGTTCCGGGGCCGGCTTCGCTGGGCGCGGTCACCCACCCCGAACTGGTCGAGGGCGTGCTGCGCTATCTCATCGACTGCGGGATCACCGATATCACGATCATGGAAGGCTCCTGGGTGGGCGCGTCGACGCGCCAGGCGTTCCGCGACTGCGGATTTGATGAGCTGGCGCGGCGGTATGACGTGAGGTTACTGGACTTAAAGGGCGACGAAACCGTCCAGGTGACGGTGGACGGCGAAACGCTTTCGATTTGCCGCAGCGCGCTCGAAGCCGGATACCTCATCAATATGCCCGTCATCAAAGGCCACTGCCAGACGCGCATGACCTGCGCGCTCAAAAATATGAAGGGCTGCATTCCCGACCGGGAAAAAAGACGCTTCCACGCGCTGGGGCTCCAGCGCCCGATCGCACTGCTGGCTGCCGCGCTCCGCCCCTCGGTCACGCTGGCCGACGGGCTGTGCGGCGACCTCGAATTTGAAGAGGGGGGCAATCCCGTTGCGATGGACCGGGCGGCGCTGTGCTTCGACCCGGTCAGGCTCGACGCATGGGTGTGCGCGCTGCTGGGTTTTTCGCTCGGGGATGTGCCCTATATATCGATGGCGGCAGCGCTGGGCGCCGGAAGCGCGCATTACGAGCCCGCGGATATCGTGCCGCTCAACGAGCCGCCGTCGCTGCCGCAGGCTTCCCCGTCCCGCCGGATTGAGAAGCTCGCCCGCCATATCGACGCCCGGCAGGCCTGCTCGGCCTGCTACGGCAGCCTGCTGCACGCGCTCTCGCGCATGCAGGACGCAGGGACGCTGGCGCGCGTCACGGGCAGGATCCGCATCGGGCAGGGCTACCGCGACCAGCAGCCCCGGGGGACAGGCATCGGCCGGTGCGCCGCCGGATGCGCGCGCTGGCTGCCGGGCTGCCCTCCCACGGCCCGGGCCATCCGAGAGTTTCTCGAGGATGCGTTTCGCGGATGATGCGCGCTACCGCGCCTCCAGAGCGAACATGCGCACGTCGGGGCGTCCTCCCCAGTCCCGTATGAGCCGGACGCGCACGCCCCGGCAGACGCCGCCCGCAGGCAGCCTTACCAGACGCTGATAGTTGTCCCGGACGGCGTGCAGCGTCTCCCAGCGGCCGTCCCGCAGTATGTCCACATCAAAGTCCCGCGCCAGCGGCGCGGGGGGCGTTATATGGTATCCCCCAACCGGCCAGCGGCAGGGCATGTTCTTCTCGGGACGCGCCAGATCGCTGTCGAACACGAGCCGGATCGAAGCGGGCGTTTCGTCGCGCTCCCAGAGAAGCCGGATCCATCGCCCGGTCCAGCCGTTGTCGCGTCCGTCCAGCGACCGGTCGATGCCGCTAAGGAGCGGCGACGGATCGCCCGCGTCGGCGGTAAGCGCCGCGCGCAGGGACAGCTCCGCGACCGCCCGGACGCGTCCCGGCAGCCAGCAGTCGTCCTCCATCAGCGCTTCCTGCAGCTCCCGGATGCGCCCTTGCCCGACCTGCCGCGGCGTCAGGCCGTCGCGCACAGCCAGCGCGGCCGCCGTGCCCGCCGCTTGCCCCAGTATCGCGCAGGTGCCCATGACCCGCGTGGACGACAGCGCCGCATGGGTGGCGCTGATATTGCGCCCGGCGCACAGCAGGTTTTCCACATTGCGGCTGTACAGGCACCGGTACGGTATGCCGTAGGGCTGCGGCGCGGGGTGGAATATCGTCGGGTCGCCCGGGTAGAGTATGCCCGCGGGATGGTGGTCGTCCATGGACCAGCCGCCGTAGGCGACGATGTCGTCGAACGCGCCGCCCGAAGCCACGTCGTTTTGGGTGAGTATGTGGTCGCCCACATACCGGCGGCTTTCCCGCTTGCCCGGCAGGAAGCCCATCCATTCGAGCGACCAGTTGTCGGCGCCGTGGTCGCCCCCGTTTTTGATATGGTCCCACACACCCAGCGCCAGCGGCACCAGCCTGTCCCGCAGCGACTCGGTATCGTGGATCGGGTCCTCCTCGCCGCCCAGCTCCAGCCACCAGTAGTTGGTGCCTCCCCGCATGTCGTGCCGCCGCTGCGGCACATGGAGCCCCTCGAGGTCCCCGACCTTCGCGGCCCACGACGGAGCCGTGAACGGAACCGGGCGATCGTGCTCCCGCACCTGAATCAGGCAGCTCATCCCCATCGTCTTATCATCGGCGGTCTCGGGCTCTATCGATTCGCCGAACTCGTCCCGGCTCTCGCGGCCTGACCGGAGCTGCGCCCCGGTAAGCGGCCCCAGTACGCTGTCTCCCGAGCAGTCGGCAAAGAGCGTAGCACGGACCGTATGCCAGGTTTCGGCGGTTCCCTGCCAGCCCCGCGCCGACAGCACGCGGCTGCCGTCCATGCGCGCCTCCACGCACGAGCAGTTGAGCAGCGTCGTCAGATTCGGCTGGTTTTTAACCGCACCATAGAGCACGCTGTCCCATATCGAATAGCTGCACTGCGGGTTGCGGAATTTGTTTTCCAGTTCCAGCTCCTCGACGATCCCGGTCTCCCGCAGCCCGAGCGCGTCCCCGCGGTCGGCGCCGCATATGTGCATGCGAATTTCTGAGGAAGCGTTGCCGCCCGGAACAGGCCGGTCGTGCATCAGCACCGTGCGCGCGCCGTGCCGCGCCGCCGCGATGGCCGCGCACATCCCGGAAAGCCCGCCGCCCACCACGCAAAAATCCGCTTCGTGCGTTATTTCCTTCATCCGATACACCTCGTTTTACAATCGTCGCTGAAATATCCCGCGTCGCCCGGCTTTTTCCTCCCGGCCCAGAATCGGGCGCAAGAAGCGCTCCGTAAAACGCCGCGCGCGCGGGAATGCTATCGGTAATGAAAAACGATACGGAGGACCCGATGGAAAAATTATACCTTCAAACGCAAAGCGGCAGGATACCGCTCGACCCCGAGATCGTGCGCAAGTACGGCCTGCGGGCCGGAATGACCAGCGCCGGCAGCCTGATCGTCAACGAACGGGGCGAGGCGCCCAACGAAAAGGACGTCCATCGCCCGGCGTCTGAGCAGTACATTAACGAGCAGCCGGTCATACACGACGAGATCGCGCAGCTCGACAACGGAATGACGCTGCAGACATCGGAGATGATCGACTTCGCGCAGGCGACCGACTCGGTCGACAGGACATAGCCGAGGAGCGGGCACGGCCGCCTATTATTCTTCCTCTTTCTTCTCCCTGATCGTATACTTGCGGATGCGATTGAGGAACCGCACGATCAGAAACACGACGAAGGCGACGATCAGAAAGTCGGTTACGGACTGTAAAAACTGACCGTAGCCGATCACCGCTTCGCCCACCGTGAAGGACAGCGACGTGAAATCGACGCCTCCCAGAGCAAGTCCGGCGATCGGCATCAGTATGTCGTTGACGAGCGAGGTCACGATCTTGTTGAAAGCCCCGCCCACGATGACGCCCACCGCGAGGTCCGCGACGTTTCCCCTGGCGATAAATGCCCGAAATTCCTTCAGTAAAGACATGCTCATCCTCCCCGGTCCTTTGCATGCGCTCATTATACCGCGAAACCCGGCCGGCTGGCAAACAAATTGCTCTCCGGATAAACCTGCAGCCACCGGCCGCGCCAGAAATTGCACCGAATGAACGCGGTCCTCCAAAAGCAAACTAGAAAGGGACCAAAGAAAGGGGCGAGAAAAATGCCACACGATAACCATAAGCACCGACAGCATATTCTCTGCAACGTGCGCAGCTGCGTCTATAACGAGGCGGGCCGGGAATGCAGCCTGGACAGCATACTGGTCAGCCCCTGCCCGGGAGGCGCGAGCGGCGATCCTAAGGATGAGAGCATGTGCGCAAGCTACTCGGTCCGGTAGGACGCAGGGACGCGTTCTTCTGTCCCGTTGAGGAATGCGACCTCAACCACGGCGGCTATTGCGCCGCGAAGAACCGCAGCCCAGGATGGAGGGCCGCGGCGTTTCTGCCGGGAACCGGGGTTTTCCAGGACGCATCGTTCGACGGAATGCCCGGGTCGGCCCCGGTTGCCGCAGCCTTCAGGGAGGACGCGGCCGCCGCGCCGCAATGGCGGAGCTGGCGGAACTGCCCCTATTTCCACAGCAGGGAGCTGTAAAGCTCCCGACGACTGCCGGTTATCCGGCCGGACCCGCATTCGGCGGGTCCGTTTTCTGGGCTGCGTGTTTTTCATCGCAAGCGGTATATACCAGTTAAATAAATGCTCCCACATCATATTGACGCAATACCCCGTTGCGGTATAATCAGATGAGCCTGTCTTAATGATTTCATTTGAAAGGAAAGCGACCGATATGAGAGTATCGACCCAGACCGATTACTTTGCGCGGGCATTTGGCGAAAGAAAAGCCGTCGAAAAGCTGGGGAAGATCGGCTTTGACGCGCTTGATTTTTCGATGTTCGAGACAATCAGGCAGGAAGACCATCCGATCAACCAAAGCGGCTACGAAGCCTACGCGCGTGCGCTTCGCCGCATCGCCGAGGAGAGCGGCACCTGCTTTAATCAGGCGCATGCTCCGTTTCCGACGCTTCTCAAAGACAACGACGAATACAACAGGAATTTTCCAAAAATCAGACGCTCGATCGAATTCGCCGCCATGCTGGGAGCCCGGCAGATCGTCGTGCATCCGGTGACTTTCCCGGGAACCACCGACGAAATACTGGATTTCAATCTGGAAATGTTCGAAAGCCTTGTCCCGCTGCTCCGGCAGTTTCCCATAAAGGTCGCGCTCGAAAACATGTTTTGGCACGATTCTGCGGCGAACGCCAACCGCGCAGGGGCCTGCGGCGTGGGCGAAACCTTTATAAGGATGTACGATATGCTGGACAGCCGGTATTTTACATGCTGCCTGGATGTGGGCCACTGCGGCCTCGTCGGGGAAACCGCGCAAAAAATGATCGTCGAGCTGGGACAAAAAAGGCTGGGAGCGCTGCACGTGCATGACAATGACTTTGCGATGGACAGGCATACGATGCCGTTTCTGGGTAAGATGGACTGGCACGCCATCACAAAGGCGCTGTCCGACATCGGCTACCGGGGCGACTTTACATTCGAGGCCGACAATATATATTCGGGTTTTCCCACAGAGCTATACGAGGACATCGCGCGGCTCATGCTGAAGGTCGGAAGGCACCTTACGGAAATGATCGAAGCGCACAGCAATAAAGCGCCGCAATGACGGCGCCCTGCCCAGGCGGTGGAATTCACCGCGAACCTCTGCTACAATGTGCCTGTACAAATCGGGCTACCCGGGGAGGCGTCTGGATGCGCATCGGTATCGTCAGCGACAGCCACGGCAGCCGAGAGCGGGTGCTTCAGGCTATCGGGGAGATGGGAAAAATCGACTGGCTCTTTCATCTGGGAGACGGCGCGCGCGACCTTGCCGCCGTCGCGGCCGCCTACGACAGGCCGGTGACCGCCGTGCGCGGCAACCAGGACTTCGCGGTCGATCTGCCGCTGTCGGCCGAGCTCACACTGGAGGGACAGCGGATCCTCCTTACCCACGGGCATATTCAGCATGTAAAGAGCGGCCTTGCGCCGCTCATCGGGTACGCCCGCGAGCACGGGGCGCGGATCGTGTGCTATGGGCACACGCACTGCGCCGACTGCTCGGTTCGGGGCGGAATCCTTCTCATAAATCCGGGAAGCCTGGCGGGAGCGCGCCCCGGATACGCCGTGCTGCGCATCCAAGACGGCAAAGTCACGCCGTCCCTGCATGTGCTGGGTGAGGCGGCCGATCGCTACGACGCGTAGAGCTTATTCATCTGTACGGGTATCGCGCGCCGCACTGCGGCATACAGGGCGAGATTGAGCACCGCTCCGGCCGCGACGCACACGCCCAGCGCGGCCAGCGGCATGAGCCCCAGACTGTTGGTCAGCCATATGCCGCCGCCTATTACCACGGCCGTCACGACAAAGCCCGCCAGTATCTCAAGCAGCACGTTGAGATTCTGCTTGACCGCCGTCTGCTCGTTGGTCCAGTGGAGCTTTGGCATATACAGCTCTGCGAGTATCCCCGCGAGATTGGGCACGAGCGCGCCCAGCAGCATCGGGATCAGCATCAGGGCCGAAAAGAGCGGCGGGATTTTAATAAACACGGCCACAATCGCCATCGTCAGCAGGCCGCTTGCGATGCTTGCCAGATACCCAAGCCCGGTCTTTGCCGCGATCTGCGTCTCATAGGAAACGGGAAGGATCTTCATCAGGTTGAACTGGCGCCCCTCCCGGGACAGCGCGCTGCCTGCGATGCAGTTCATCGACCCCATCAGCGCACCGGCCGCCATCGCGCCGTAGAGCGCGAGCGAGGACGCGGGTACATGAAGCGAGAATGTCAGCCCTTCCAGCATCGCACGAAGCGCCGCCATATCGGGATCGCTCGATACGCCCTGCATCGTGAAGAGAACGACCATAAATATCGGCAGGAAAAAGATCATGAATACATTATTTAGGAAATACACCGGTGTGCGCAGCATGACGCGCATATCCTTGACCATGATCGATGCCATCGCGCCCCTGCCGCGGGTCATGTTCCCGACCTGGGCCAGCGTCGTCTTTTTGCCCGTCGCGGTCTGGCCAAGGCCCAGCACGCCCCGGAAATAGACAGCCCGCCCCAGCGCCAGGAACAGCGCATAGACGACCGCGGTCGCGGCCACGAATGCGAGCATATATAGTAGGCCCTTTATCTGCGCGGCGTCGCGAAGCGCGGCGCTCAGGAATCCCGCACCGATAAACACCTGTCCCACGCCGCCCGACAGCGACGCGAGCTTGTCGGTAAGCACCCGTATCATTTCGCTTTCCGAGCCGCTCATTATCAGCAGGTTATTGAACGATAGCTGGAAAAACATGATCGCCGTGAGCAGCAGCAGCATGAAGAGCATGTTCACAACGTCTCTGTTGCGGAATATCCGCGTAAAGCGCATCAGGAGCATGACGGGCGCTCCCGCCAGCGCGATGGGTATCACGGGGAGCAGCAGGCATCCGGCGACGCTGTAGAGATAGAATACCGCTCCCGCCCCGCTGCGCACGCCGTAGAGTATATAGACGGGCAGCACCATCAGCGCGCAGACAATGTACTCGTATATGACGGTCGTTATGAGCTTCGCCGACAGGATGGTCGTCGGCTTTACGGGCAGCGCCAGATACCGCTCGGTGTCTCTCGCGTAATAAAATACCGCCATCACGTTTGCGATTCCGAACAGGAATATGACCATCGCTGCGATGGATGTGAAGCCTTCGAGTATCAGCGACTCGATGCCCAGCACGCTCAGCGCGTCGTAGGCATTCAGGATCATATAGCCCGCGGCATACGCGAGGGGCCCCAGGCTGACAGCGAGCACCACTATGAGCAGCACCGCCGAAACGGCCTTGCGCTCCTTTTTCCCCCGGGAGGACGCAAAGGCAATATTGAAGCTGAACGTTCGCAGCATCACGCGCACCAGAGACGCGACTTTCCTGATTTCCGCCATATCGTACCTCCTTACGCTTCCCCGGTGATTTCGAGGAACAGCTTTTCCAGCGACTCATTCTGGCCGAAATGGTCGCGCATTTCCTCCATCGTACCGCAGAAGAGTATCTTCCCGCGGTGTATGATCGCGACCTGGTCGCAGACCTTCTCGGCGGTGTCCAGCACATGCGTGGAAAAAAGGACGGTCTTTCCCGCATCGGCCTGCCGGCGCATCATCTCCTTGAGCGTGAACGACGACTTCGGGTCGAGGCCCGTCATGGGCTCGTCCATGATCCAGACGCCCGGATCGTGCAGCAGCGCGCCGATCAGCACGAGCTTCTGCCGCATGCCGTGCGAATAACTCTGGATCCTGTTGCCCAGCGCGTGGGTCAGCTCGAACCGCTCGCCAAGCTCTCCGATGCGCTGCCTCCGGTCATCCTGCGGCACGCCGTACATATCGCCCAGGAAATTGAGATAGTCCATTCCCTTGAGCCGCAGGAACAGGTTCGGGTCGTCGGAAACATAGCCGAACTCGCGCTTGGCGGCGAGCGGCTCCCTTTCGATGTCGTATCCGTTTATGACGATGCTGCCGCTGTCGGGCGGCAGTATCCCCACCATCATGCGCAGCGTGCTGGTCTTGCCGGCGCCGTTGGGGCCCAGGAAGCCGAATATTTCGCCCTCCCGTATATCCAGCGAATCGATGTCGACCGCGTTAACTTTCCGGTCGTAGCTTTTGACAAGGTTTCGGATCGTAATCATGCGCGCACCGCCTATTCTTATTGAATGAGGTATTTGTTCCCATTATAAACGGGAAATAACGAAGAATCAACAGCCCCGGCGCGAAATGACGGGCGCCCGGTCCGATACCGACAGGAGACCGTCTGAAATTGCGGTCCGGCGGCTTATAAACGGTGTACCACAAGCTGCACTTTATAACCCGATATGATAGAATAGGTACGCGCTTGGAAGCATCCCCGAAAACATGATCGCGGCGGACGCGCGGTATTTCCGCCCAGAGGAATGGAATGACACCGGAACCCGATTTTTCGCGCCGAGAGATCCGCTCGAGGATCCTGTCGATGATACTGCCCATCACGGCCGAGAGCGTGCTGCAGATGACCGCGGGCTTTATATCGATGGCGATCATCGGTAACAAGAGCACGACAGCGGTCGTGGCCCTGGGCCTGGGCTCGCGGATCACACAGATCGTATGGGCGCTCTTTCGGGGCATCGCGACGGGCGCTTCGGTATTCGTCGCGCAGGCTCACGGGGCCGGAAACCACGACAGAGTCAGAAAGGTCATCGTACAGACCCTGTTGTCGGCGGCCCTTATCGTCACGCTATTGGGGATGCTTATCTACTGGCAGGCCCCCCGGCTGCTCGGGCTGTTTGACCCGGAGCCGGAGCTTACAGGCAGCGCGGTGCTGTACCTGAGGACGGTTTCGTTCGGCCTTCCGTTCATGGTCATCACGCTGGTGGCGGCGGGCGCGATGCAGGGTATGGGCAACGCGAAAACGCCGATGCAGATCGCGCTCATCATGAACTTCGCGAATGTGATACTGGGTTACGCGCTCATATACGGGCGGCCTGGCCGCGGCATGCCGAGCGTGATGGGCGCGGCGCTTGCCCTCGCGATCAGCCAGCTGATCGCCGCGGCGCTGAGCATAACCGCGCTGTGCCGCAGAGACGGCGTCCTGGTCGGCGCGGGCCGTCTGTGGCGGCTCGATATCCGCGAGGTGCGCGATATATACAGGGTCGGGATTCCTACGTCGTTCGAGCACGTGTTCTGGCAGATCGCCGCCCTCATACTCACGAGGATCATACTCTCGTTCGGCGAAACCGCGCTTGCGGCCTATCAGCTGGGCCTGCAGGCCGAGTCGATATCCTACACGCCCGCAGCGGGCTTTGGCATTGCCACGACCGCGCTCATTGGCCAGAGGCTGGGCGCCGGACACAGCGGTCTGGCAAAAAAATACTTCGGGGAGATCGCAAGGTACACGCTGTATGTAACCGTTTTTACGGCACTTCTGCTGCTCCTTTTCCCGGCCCCGATCATGGGGCTGCTGACAAAGGATGCCGAGGTCATCGCGATCGGCGCGCAGTACCTTTTTATCATGGGACTGGTCCAGCTCCCGCAGAACCTGTCGGGCGTATTGAGCGGTGCGCTGCGGGGGGCTGGATTCACGAGGGTTCCGATGGTCGTCGCGGCCCTCGGGCTCTGGGGGGTCAGGATCCCGCTGGCGCTCTTGCTGACCGGCTGTTTTCATATGGGCATCACCGCCGTATGGGTCGTGCTGGGCCTTGACCTCGTATTCCGGTTCGTGCTCAGCCTGTTTTTATACCGGGCGAAGAATATCTATCGCAACGCGGTTATCGTGAGCCGGTAAGCGGCGGTAAGAACCCGCGCAGGCCGCGACAGGATCCGGAGAATTTCTCGGGTCCTTTTTTCATGCGCATCGCCGGGCGCGGCGCGCCGTATTATATATTAATGCTCCCGCGTCAATAATGGTAGGTATGACCTGCGGGCGGCAGCCCATAAATATGATGATGGGAGCCAACATATGCAACCGAAAAAGCCGCGCCGGGGAGCGCATATCATCTTCGCCGCCGTGCTGGCACTTGCGGGCTGCTCCGGCCCCGCGCCGCCTGGGCCTGAGGCCGGGTCTCCGGCATACGCATTCGATGTCGCCGCGCCGCGGCCCACGCCTTTTGCATGGGCAGCGTACGTCGTCTTCCCCGCCCTCGGCACCGACGCCGGTATGCCCGTCTTCCGTCCGGGCAGGCCCCGGCCCAGCGCCACAAAATCCACCGAGCCGACCCCGACGCCCGCCCCGGCCGCGTCTCCCAGCCCCAGGGCGAGCGCGCCGCGTAAAGAGACCGAGGCGGTAAGCATGAGCGCGCTGACCGCGCAGTTCAGCGTATCGGCGAAGAAGTACTACAACCAGTACGGCTTTTCCTCGAACCGCTACAAGTACACGCAGGAAGAGCTCATCATGCTGGCCGTCGTCATCCATCTGGAGGCGCGGGGCGAATCCTACAAGGCGAAGCTCGCGGTGGGCAACGTCGTCATGAACCGGGTGCTTGCGCCGGGCTATCCCGGCGACACGATCCGGGAGGTCGTGACAGCGCCAAACCAGTTCTGCTACGATCGGTCGGTGACCCCGAACGACGATTGCGTCCGGGCCGCGCGGGACGTGCTCAAATACGAGACATGGGTCGTGCCGCAGAATACCTATTTCTTCCGGGCTACCAGCAGCACATCAAACTGGGGCTCGCATACCTATTACGCGCATATCGATTCCGGCGCGTTCTATCTGGACAGCTATAGCGGACGCTATAACGGAAAGGCGATACCGGCCCGGCTGTTTGAGCGCGTGTACAAATGGCCGCAGTACGGCTGCAAACCCGGCACGCGCGTTCGCAAGATACAGATCATGCTGCGCACGCTGGGGTACGATGTCAAAGCCGACGGCTATTTCGGCGAGGAGACCCGCAGGGAAGTGGTCCGGTTCCAGAAGGACTGCGGCCTTACGGCTGACGGCGTCGCGGGGCCCGACACGCTGGGCGCGCTTATCAGGCGCTATGGCATATCGCGGTATCTGAAACTATAGGCTTCCTACTCGGTTTTCCGGTATCCGGTGGAGAAATCGACAATATTGCGCATGCTGCCCCCCGTAAGGAACGCGCACAGGTTTTCGGCGCTGATTTCCACGATGCGCGTGAGCGTCGCGGGCAGATGGTAGCCGCCCGCCACATGCGGCGTGATGATCGCGCCGGGCAGCCGCCACATGCGGTGCTCCGCGGGCAGGGGCTCAGGATCGGTCACGTCCAGCGCCGCGCCCAGCAGGCGACCGCTTAGGAGCGCGTCGCACAGCGCTTCGGTGTCCACCGCGGTGCCGCGCCCCACATTGATGAGCACGCTTCCCGGCTTAAGCAGCGCCAGCCGCCGCGCGTTCATGATGCGGTAAGTCTGGGGCGTGGCGGGCAGCGCCATCGCGACGATGTCGGCGCGCGGCAGCAGCATATCGAGCGAATCGCTCAGATACAGTTCATCGAGATAGTCGGGCTTTTTCGTATCGGCGCGGCGTACCCCGATGGTATACCCTCCCAGCGCCCGGATACAGCGCGCGAACGCGCCTCCGATGTCGCCAAGACCCAGTATGAGCGCGGTGGAGCCGCGTATCGAGCGCACCTCGCCCTCGCTGCGCCATAGCGCGCGGTTCTGGTTGTCGCGATAGAGATGGAGCTTTTTATACATGCTCAGCAGCACGCTGATCATGTATTCCGATATCGCCGGGCCGTATGCGCCCGAGGCGTTGGTGAGAATCGCGCCCTCGGGCATGACGCCGGGCCGCACATATTGCTCCGCGCCCGCGCTTTGCAGCTGCAGCCATTTGAGGCAGCGCGCCTGCGACAGCCGGGCGGCGCCGGGCGATCCGATCATGATGTGCGCACTGCGAATCGCTTCGTCGTCCACGCTGTCGGCGTCGGAGTATGTGAACGCGCAGCCCGGCGCGCTCCGCTCCAGCAGCTCCCGCTGCGGGGTATTGAGGGGCAGCAGCACGAGTATGTTTGTCTTCACAGCCGATTCTCCCTCGCAGGAATTTGGCTTTCAGTATACCACAGGAGAACCGCTGCGGGGAAGTCCGGCACGGAAATTCCGAGGGTATTGAAGCGCTCCGGCACTAAACAGGAGGCTAGACAATTGCGTAGAAGTAAACAGTTTGTTTAGGATTCCCGGCGCTTCTCGACACCCTTGATATTGGGCGCATTTCTAAAATGTACCATATAAAAGAAAGCCTGTTCAGACTCTCAAATAGAGAAGAACAGGTAAACGTTGGTAAGTAAACGCTGCCGCCCTGGCCTTTTCAGTGTACGGGTATCATCCCCACCCCTTTTTGGTACAATAGCGGCATTCACAAAGTCGTGATACTCAATCCGGCAGCACCGCCACATTCAGTTGCTCGGGGACTTCTCCCTCCAGCAGTATCGTTCGCCGGTCGCCGGGCAGCATGTCGAAATAATGATCGGAAAGCCGCGCGTCTCCGCCGACGTTCAGGCGGAAGGCGTGAGCGAACGTGTCGGCGGCCAGTGTAATGCGCAGGCCGCCGTCCTGCCGCCTGACCTCTTCGATGCGAACCCGTGCGGGCGGTATCGGCAGCTCCCGGAAGGGCCGCTCCCGCAGCAGCCCCCCACTATCCTATCACCCGAAAGAAAACCATCCGTAATCGTCGGGGTTGACCGGGCTTTGCGCCAGCCGGTGCGCGATGGATTCCCGGTGCACCCACGCGGCCGGGTTTTCGCTGCCCAGCTTCAGATTGATGCGCAGCGGATTGAGGCGGGTCTCCGGATGCCTCCCCAGCTCGTCGATGTCCACGCGCAGCGTCACGGCATACCCTTCCCCGTCCCGCTCGCTGCGCATGGGAAGCCTGTCCGCATATGGGACCTCGCCCTCGCCGAACCAGCGCTGAAGCTGTGCACAGTCGTCCCCGGGCTCCGCTACGTATGTTCTGTCGGGCCACAGGCGGACCGGGAAAAGCTGGATCGTGACAGGCAAAGGCTCCTTCATATCAATCCGTATATAGAGATGTGCGCCGTTATGGCAGGCCCTGAACCGCGCGGTTTTCTTCCCGGCCGCGTCGGTCAGATACGCTTCCGGTCTGATCTGGTCCCAGGCCGTGAAAAGCCCGTCTTCCGCGGCGACCCGGGCGCACCGGTACGCTTCCCGGTCGGGCTCCTGCCCGGTATACCAGGGGAAAGGGAGAAGGCCTTCGGACACCCGCCGCTCGACATCGGGGAAATCTTCCCGCAACAGCGCTGCAAGCCCCCGTATCCGCTCCTCCAGCCGCGCGGCATCGAACCTGTATCCCTCGTGCTCCGAATTAAAGCCCAGCGCCGGGTCCAGCGCGCAGCATCCGATGAGCTGCCTGCTGATTTCCATTTCCCGGCGCACGATGTCCCTCATCTCGGCCAGGCAGGCAAGCGCCGGAGCTCCGGTCGTATCGGCCAGCTTTTCCCGCAGGTAGTAGAAGCGGAGGATATCGTACCCGCTCTCAAACAGAAGCCCCAGCGCCCGCGCGCATCCGATCTCGCGCATGCGGACGGGGTCGCCCGCGAACGCTTCGGCCACAGGCTCCAGTATCGCCAGTCCCTGGCTCCACCGCTCCTTTATGCGCGCGCACAGCAGCAGCGTCTCCTCGAACGTGTGCGAGTCGTGCATGCACTCCCCGACCCGGTCGCCGCAGCGCGGAAACTCGGGCATGTATTTCCAGTTGGGTATAAGCGGCATATTCACGGGCGTGAGGTACAGAGGCCAGACGGGTCCGTCGTGCATCGGCGCGTAGTATCCGAACACATGGTAATGCGGATACTGCTCGTACGCGCTTCGGAAGCGCTCCCAGGCGGCGGCGACCTCTTTTGCCCACGGGCCCCAGTCGATCCGGGCGTACTCGAGCAGGAACTCCTCCCGGCTGGCCGGAAGGGGGCCGAACGACAGCCGTCCCGCGGCCCGCGTCATCAGCGAGGGATAGTTCCCGAAATACCAGCCCTGCATCGCGCCGCTGACGCCCAGCTCGTGCATCGCGCGGTACTTCTCGTAGAGGATTCCCGGCACGGGCACATGGGTCACCGTGGCTACTTCGTGGGAGCACCCCACCTGCAGCTTCGCGAAAATCCGCGTGCCCCGTCCGCGCGCTGCGGCGGCGCAGGCGCGGTACAGATCGCTGGGTCCTGCGTAGGACAGCCAGTAGTCCTGCACGGTGCGGGTGCGGCCCAGCTGCTCGGGCGTTCCGCCCGACTCGAAGTTGTGCTGGAGCACCACGCCGCCCGGCACACGGCCCGCGGCCCGCACGGTCAGGTCGGGCCCCCAGACGATATACTGGGAGTAGGGCCACGATATGAGCTGTGCGTCGGGACTGGCGTCGCGCATGCCGTCCCGGAAGCTGGTCAGCACGTCGGCCAGTACGTCCCAGGGCTCCCGGGGCGCGCAGCGGGGGCAATTGTTGTTCGCGCACCGTCCCGACGCGCAGTGGGTGAAGCGCTCGCCCACGCTGATGTCGATCATGCCGCCAAGGCCCGGTACCAGCGTGAACAGCGTATTGGCCGCGCCATAGAGGAAGCGTCTGGCCAGATCGCTGGACGGACAGAAAGCCGTCAGGTTTCCCTGCCTGTTTCCAAGAAGCTCGGGGAAATCCTTTTCGTAGCGGCGAATATCGAGGTAGCGGAAGTTGTCGCGCTCGTCGATAAACGCGGTGGGCTCGATGAAAAACACATAGACGCGGATCCCGTAGCGCGCGCACTGCTCCACCGTCCGCCGCAGCTTCGGGATATGCGCATCGGCTCTCCTGCCGAACCCGGGAAGGACGTCGGAGGGCACCGTATCCCGGAACGTGATGGTCAGCCACAGCGCGTTGACGCCCTCGTGAGCCAGCCGGTTCAGGTACTCGTCGGGATAGTAGTTGACATCGTCTTCGAGCTCGTCCCGGTACATCGGCGGCCTCTTGATGGGCCCGAAAAAGCAGCGGGACAGCCGGGTGCGTATCACCGGGCTGCGCGAGGTGACGCCCAGCGGCAGCGCCGGCGCGCCGGTTTTCAGGATCTGCTCCTCTATCTCCACCAGGCCGCGGCGGATGCCCTCGGTGTCGCCCGCCTCAAGCGCGCAGCACCGGTCGGTCACGGTGATCCGGTACGATTCGGAGCAGCCGGTATCTGCCTGCCCGATCCGTATCGCATAGGGGGACGCGGCGGTTTCGGCGATGCCGACGACCGACAGAAACCTGCGAAAATCATCCCGAGCGGTTTTAAGCGTTCCGGTCGGATCGGGAAACGCGTCCTCGATCCGGACGCCCTCCGACAGAGAGGCTTCGCAGGCAGCGGCAGGTCTTTGCCGCCACCATGCAGGTCTGCGTTCGTGAAGCGGCTGGTTGATCAGCTCAATAAAGGGCCAGGAATCGGGCTTTTGCATGGCAGATACCCCCATACTTTATATCCTTATTGTATTATACATACAATATGAAACGGATGCAATCCGGCCGATCCGCTTCCTAGGCTCCCTCGTTCTTTTCGATCAGCCTGACAAATATGCCGGCGATATGCGGGTCAAACCGCGTTCCCGCTCCCTGCCTGATAAACGCGAGAGCCGCCTGCTTCCCCTCATTGATCGATAGCCCGCCCCTGCTGCGCATGCGGTCATAGGTCTCGGCGACCGCGATAATGCGCGACAGCAGCGGGATCTGCTCGCCCCTTAAGCCCCTTGGATACCCGGTTCCGTTCCATTTTTCGTGATGGCTGTACACGTATTCCGCCAAATCCAGCGTGTCGTCGAACAGATTGAGTATCCGGTATCCGACCACGGGGTGCATCCGCATTTCTTCGCGCTCGTCCTCTGACAGCGCTTCCCTGGACAGGATGCGGTCGTCAAGCGTGATTTTGCCGATGTCGTGCAGATATCCTGCCCGCTTCAGCTTGCTTATTTCGGTCTGGGGAAGATGCAGGACGGTACCCATATCAGAGCACATCGCGCTCACGGCGATCGAATGGTCTTTCTCCCAGGGGTTTTTCGCGTGCAGCGTCCCGATGATCGTATCGATTATGTCCCTGTTTATTGCCTTGCGATGCAGCATTTTGTCCCTGTACATCGCGTTTTCCGCATTGGATATGATCTCGTCCAGCGACTGGTCCGGGCTTGTCTTCGTATCAAGGCCCAGAGAAATGCTGCACTTGATGGCCGCCACGCGGGCGTCGATGAACCCGGCTTTAATCCGGGCAAGAATTTTCCGCGCGCTGTCCGCCGTCGTTTTATTTAGCAGTATGATGAACTCATCGCCGCCCACGCGCGCGATGAGTTCGCCCTGCCTGCAGGCCCGTTTGAGTATTTCCGAAGATTTCTTTATAAGCTCGTCGCCCGCGGTATGCCCGAATATGTCGTTGGTCATCTTCAGCCCGTTGATATCCGCAAAAATGACCGACAGCGGAAGATTATCGGGACTATCGATCTTCACCCGGTTTTCCTCGAAGCATCTCCTGTTGTACAGCCCGGTCAGCGTATCGTAGCAGCTCAGATACTGTATTGCCGCCTCTTTTTGTTTCCGCTCGCTGATGTCCATAAACGTGATCACAGCGCCGGTGATTTCTCCGTTTTTTATCTGCGGGTATGAAAAATATTCGACATCAAACGACGTGCCGTCGGCGCGCCAGAACACCTCGTCATCCACCTGAGAGCCTTCTCCCCTGATAAAAGCCTTGAAAATTTTACAGTCCTCAATCAGGTTCGGCGTTCCATCCTTACGGGTATGGTGGATCTGCCAGTGCATATTTTTACCCAGCAGCTCCGACTGGTCGCTGTACCCCAGCATTTCCAGGCAGCTTTTGTTGCAGAATGTACAGTTGCCGTGCATGTCGATGCCGTAGATCGCCTCAGCCGATGAGTCGAGTATCAGGCGGAGTTCATTCTGGCTGTTTTCCAGCTGGGTATTTGTCTGTCTCAGCGCATGCCAAACCTCTTCCCGGCTTTTCTCATAAAAGGCGATCATCAGCATGAGGCATAGCGTCCCTCCCGCAATATTGAGGATTGACGCGATGTCAAATTCCGCGGGAGTCCATGTCCCCCTGCCCGACAGGAAAAAGTACAGCATATAGCAGCCGAAAATGCCCAAAACAATCCTCGCGTGCCTAATACCCAATAAAAAATACACGATCGGGGGCAAAATAGCCAGCCAGTACAGCGCAAAATGCCTGTTTTGCGAAACATAAAAGAATGCGCCCAGGCATACGATCAAAATCGCGATCGAAATACGGGCGGTAGCCCTGTAGTTGTTGGTCTTTTTAAAGAAAACGAGCGTGAAGAGCGACAGAACGACCGCTGCGGCATTGACGATCGCGGCGCCGTACAGCTTAAAAAAGAATATATCCATAACGGCATAAAAGAGGCATGCGATGATCATGAAAATAAGCGTCGCATTTAAAACATGCGCTCTCCCGTAGGTAATATCCGACCTGTCAAGCCGTCCGCTGCTCAAATATCTACGAATCCAGTTTGATCTTTTATCCATCGCGCCGCTTTCCCCCAACGTAGCCGTTATCGGTCATTATGCTTTTGTAGAAACGCAAGAGCCGCGTCTTCATCGAGCGGTTTACTGACCAGATACCCCTGTATCCTGTCGCAGCCGTGATCCCGCAGGAAATCGAGCTGCTTTGCATGCTCGACACCCTCGGCTATCACGCATTGGCCCAGCTTATGAGCCATCGATATGATATCTCCGGTGATCGTTTCTTCAGGCTTTAGCACCATCAGTTTATCGATAAAGCTTTTCGCTATTTTCAGGCTGTCAAACTGCAGTTCGCTTTCACGTTCAAGGGAGGAATAGCCTGTCCCGAAGTCGTCAATCAGCACTTTAATCCCGGCAGCCTGGAGCACTCCGATCACCGCATTGATTTGCGTCTGCTCGGTGGCAAACACGGACTCGGTAAGCTCGATGCCCACGTTGCGCGGGTTAAGCTGCATGTCGCGGATCATATGAAGCAGCCTGTCTGCAAAACCGTTCTCTAGTATCTGTATTGTCGAAATATTGATCGTTACGATGATCGCGTCGTGACCGTGCTCGTTGAGTCTTTTTAGGAAATGGAGCGCTTTGTGGATGATTTTTTCTCCCAGCGGAACAATCACGTTTGTTTTCTCAGCGATCGGTATGAACTCCAATGGGGGGACAGGTCCATATTGATCGCTCATCAGCCTTGCCAAAGCCTCAAACCCGCTGATCTTATTTGAGGCAATATCCAAAACCGGCTGGTACTGCAAATACAGCCTGTCGGCCCCTGTACCCTCCAGGATCTCTGTGATCTCATTGCTGATCCCGTTTTCACGGGCAAACTGTTTATCGATTTCCGCGCTGTAGAACAAAATATTGGTATTGCTGTGACTGTTCTTTGCCGCCATCTCGCTTGTGTTCATCAGGTTTTTCAATATCCTTTCGGTGTGACCCGTATCCGATGGCTCGATGGGCAGGATCCCTATACCGGCGCCAATTCCGTAGACATAAAGATGGGCATTCAACCTTTTGGCCACTTTTTCGCAAAAAGCGGCCAGCTCGTCCCTGTCGTGATAGCCTTTTATGTAAAACACTAACCGGTACTCGTAGGTATGATACAGCGCTGTATTATCGCCGCAAAAAGTCTTCAGGGAGCGCGCGATTTTTTCAGCATGGTCTGGCTGTAACGAAATCCGTAGCGCAGGCTTAACGTATGTACAGCCGACAGATTGATGCACACCAATGCCCGTTTTTTTTCGGCGGATTTCGATGCGTCTCGCGCCAGCTGCTTCACCAATACATCGCGGTTAAAAAGCCCTGTCAGCGGCACATGCTCGCTGTGATATTTCAGCGTGGCCTCGATTTCCTTCCGCTTTGTGATGTCGGTGATGATGCAAAGATGGTGACCGGGGCTTCCGTCCGACGTGTGAAACGGAGCGATCAGCATATGCACCCACACGATAGACCCATCGGGCCTTATAAAGCGCTTTTCCAACGCGTATTGCTCGAGTTCGCCCCTTAAAAATTTTTCGTAATACGCTATGTCTGTATCCAGATCGTCAGGATGCGTCATCTCCTGCCAGGTAATGTTTTGCAGCTCTTCTTTAGAGCGGCCAAGTATCTGTTCATACATCGGGTTAATATTGATGCCTTCAAATTCTTCATCTGTTGCATGGCTGTTATCATTCATGATCGCGATCCCGACAGGGGCTTTCTGAAAAATGCTCGAATAGAATTCTTCTTTGACCCTCTTTCTGCTCAATTCTCTGATATACGCGTTATTTTTCTCCTTATAGTTTTTGATCAGCGTAACGATGACAAGGACGCCCGCGTAGGATACGATTCCCGGCAAAGATTCGGCCGACATGTATCGAGCCATGTAAATAAGCGCGCTTAACAGGCTGATCAGGTTCAATATCGCCGCCGAAATATAGCCGGGCCGGTTTTCTTTAAGCACGAGATACAGCGAAAGCAACATCTGGATTTGGACGATGATTCCTCTGATAACCGGTTTGTCAACAGCGCCCGGGCCTATGACCATGTGATTGCCCGAAAAAAGGATTTGGAGGGCGGCAAGGACTATGTATAGCAGAACGCTTGTAAATAAAATGATATAGCTGGTTTTTTTATCGACGCCGTGCGCGATGCCGAAGCTGTCCTTTTGCAGCACATGGTATATCGCCAGGACGGGAACCAGCATGATGATGGGCGCCATCTGAGGCAGCGTGGATATCAGGCTGCTCAGCGCCACGTCGGTCATGGTCCCCAGAACCAGCGCGGAAAGGACCGATATACCGATGATGCGCGCTTTCTTTTTTGTTATCGTATCCGGCGATTTTTTATCCCATCGATACAGCAGCAGCAAACCTGTCATCGTATAGCCGATATAGTACGCATAGAATATAAAGTCCCATAGATTGTTTTGCGCCACGTTGATCCATCCAAATTCGTTTTGGCGAATATCGTAGGGGACAGGGTGCAGCCCGTTGGGCACGGCAAAGGCAAAAACCGTATACAGAGCCGGTAAATACAAGCATGATAGAAACCACCACTTTTTCAGCAGCGAGGATTTGTCCGTTATGACCAGTATAAGGTGAAGCAGAAACGCGTAAGCCGTACCCCAGCCAACGGCTGAAATCCGCCGGAACCTTTCACACGCCGCGGCATCGGCCGCAGCGGTCGCCAGCGCCATGCCGTACGACCAAATTGTGATCGCGGCCGTAAGGGCAAAGAAAACCCTGTTGGCCGACGCTTTTCGATTGCCCTGCAGTGTAAATACCCCGCTGGCCAGCACAACCGTACCCGCGGTAAAGAATAGCAATGAAACCATCCAGGTGTTCGGCATACCGCTGCTCCTTATCGCTATGATGCTGTATAACCGTTTTCGACTGGCATGTCGTCATTGTACATTCTCCGGTAACCGGTTTCAACAAATTTCGTCAATTTCTGTGATCATCTATGTGAATGATACCCTATCGGTCGCCCGACAAAACACCAGCTCTGTTATAAGCTTTCAGCGGCGGGCGTCGGTGCCCGCTTATTGTTAGTGTAAAATAGTTCTGGGTAAATAAGCAGGCATGACTACATATCCCGAAGGGAGCCTCCCGCCCCCGCGGGGGCGGGAGGCTCAAAAAAGGTGCAGGGATCGTCAATCCATGTTAATCTGTA
>JBMNNN010000188.1:0-4056 GCA_050942555.1 Christensenellales bacterium | reverse complement strand
AGCGACTATCATAATATTAGTGCTGGATCTGGTACCGCTGAAAAAAGCGCCCTATCTGCTGACCATCAATGCCAGGGGAATACAGTCGGATGCAGATATCCTGGCCGTAATAAAAAAACATGCCCGATATCCCCGGGTAAAAGCCCGCAATCTCGTGCAGGACGAATTGGATATGATCGTGGAGCTGCGCACGCGCAGCGAGGCGCCGCTGCTGGAGGCGGTTTCCCGGATCGAAGGCGTCAGCCGTGTTTCTCTGGTCTCCCATGACGGGGAGAGCATCATTTAGGGAAAACTTAAGATACTAAAGTTCGCTGTTAGAACTTCATCCGGCATTTCCAGTGTACATTGCCTGACGATACCAGTGCGTACCGGCTTTACTAGATGAATCCCACTTGACACCCCGGCGCGCCTGGGCTATATTTGTCACAATTAAAAACCCGGTAAGAAAACGGAAGGAAACGCCGATGAAGCAGTATTACACGATGGACACCGATTTCTACAGGGGCTGTGATCCCCGCACGCTCCTTGAACGCTTTGGGAGCCCGCTGTACGTATACAGCGAAGACATATTGCGGCGGCGCTGCCGGGACATCCGTCAGCTTTGCGCGAGCCCGCACTACCGGGTCAACTACTCGACCAAGGCCAACAGCAACCGGACGATTTTGTCGATCATACGCGACGAGGGGCTGGACGCCGACGCGATGTCGCCCGGCGAAATCCATGTGCTGCTGTCCGTGGGATTCGATCCCGGCCAGATATTTTATGTGTGCAACAACGTATCGGTCGGCGAGATGGCGTTCGCGCGGGAGCGGGGCATCATGGTCGGCGTGGATTCGCTCAGCCAGCTGGAGACGTACGGACAAGCATTCCCCGGAAGCGACGTGGCCGTGCGGTTCAACATGGGCTTTGGCGCGGGACACCATGAGAAGGTCGTCACGGCCGGGAAGAAAACGAAGTTCGGCATCAACGACGACCACGTGGACGACGTGCGCGCGCTCATACGAAAATATGATCTGAAGCTCCGGGGCATCAACCAGCACATCGGCAGCCTGTTTCTTGAGGACGCCGCCTACATCGAAAGCGCGCGTATGCTGCTCGATCTGGCGCTCACGTTCGAGGACCTGGAGTTCGTCGACCTAGGCGGCGGCTTCGGGATACCGTATATGAAGCAGGACGGCCAGAAAAGGCTGGACCTTGACGCGATGGGCGATCGCCTGACCCGGCTCATCGACGAATTCGTCGCGCGCTACGGCCGCCCGGTGCGTGTCAAGGTGGAGCCGGGCCGCTATATCGTCGCGGAGTGCGGCGTGCTGTTGGGCACGGTGCACGCGACCAAAACAAACGCGGGTATCAACTATGTCGGCACGGACCTTGGTTTTAACGTGCTGATGCGGCCGATACTCTACGACAGCCACCACGATATCGAGGTGTACCGGGAGGGGCGTCTCGTAACGCAGGGCGAGCAGATCGTTACGGTCGTGGGTAACATATGCGAAAGCGGCGACAAGCTCGCCATAGGCCGCGCGCTGCCGCCTGTCATGGTGGGCGACATACTGGGCGTCATGGACGCGGGCGCGTACGGGTACTCGATGGCCTCCAACTACAACAACCGCCTGCGACCGGCCGAGGTGCTGATACCGCTTTCGGGAGAGCCCCGTCTTATCCGCAGGCGCGACACGCTGGAGGACCTGATGCGGGGGTTTGCCGAATAAACGGAGACCCGCAGAACAGCCCATATTGTATAAGAGCCCCGGCTCATCAGCCGGGGCTTTTTGCGCGGCTGCGCTACAGATTGAGAAGCACGACCGAAAGTATCGCCAGCATGATGCCCGCGTAGCCCCGCGCGCCGATATGTTCCCGGAAGAAGACGCGGCCCACGACCGTGGCGGCCAGTATCGCCAGCGCGGACGTCATCGGGAAATATACCGCCGCGCTGAAGCGGTTGATGTAGAGCATGAAAATGAGGTTCATGACGTCCTGCGCGAGCGCCGTGAGCGCCGCTGCGCGCACGAATCGCCGCTCGCGCAGCAGGCCGATATTCAGGCTCTTTCGTCTGGTGGCCAGATAGGGGATCGCGAGGAAAACAAGCATGGCGTTGTAGGCGAGCAGATATTCCCGGGACGACGCGCTCCCCTGCCGCATCCCGTACGCCTTGGTCAGGCATATCGCCGCGCCGTAGGCAACGCCCGACGCGATAGAAAGCAGCAGCCACTTGAGCGAAAGCCGTTCCCGCTGCCGGGCTGACGGGCGGTTGACGAGCAGCATCGCCGCAACGAACAGCGCGATCCCGGCTCCCGCCGTCCACCTAAAGGGCTCATGCCACAGCAGCACCCCCGCCGCGACCGGTATGAACACCCGCAGGTTCGTGATCATATGGGTAAGCGACAGCGGCCCAAGGCCCAGCGCCATAAAAAGCAGAACCGCGCCGACCGCATACAGCAGTGAAAACGCGCCCCCCAGCGTCCATGCGTCGGCGGTGAAGGAAAGCGGCGCATAGGGCGGCAGGACGAGCAGGAATACGAACTGAAAAACCGAATTGAGCGCCACAAATAAAACAGAATCATATAATCCGCGGATATGGTCCTGCTGCGCTCGTTTCAGGAAATAGTAATAGCCTCCCTGCGCGGTCATGAATGCCGCAAGCGTTAGTGCCTCCATCGCGCCCCTCCCCATAGATACTCATTATATCGGCAGGGGGGAAATATGCAAGCGGTGATCGGAGCCATTCCCGGAAAATCCGCGTCCAGGCCGTGCTATACTGCGACTGTGGAAGACCCGCGCCCGTCGCCCGGGGCGGCGGGCGCACCGCGTCAGCATGAGCAGGAAGGGGGGATGAACGTGTCCGAGAAAATCCCCGGCGGGCGCAGCGGAGCTGCGCAGCGAAAGGATGAGGCGTATTGGATCCGGCGGCTGTGCCGGCGCATCCGGCTGCTGGAAGGAGACGCCGCGCTCGCGCGCCGGATGGTGGCGGGCATGTCCGAGGACAACGCGCGGGATGTAAAGTGGCTGGACTCGATCGCGCGCATCGAGGCGCAGATACACAGGCTGTATGAAGACGTGATCGAGCGGATGGCAGGCGCCGCGCAAAAGAGCGGCAGCCCTCCCGCGTTCACGGTGATCACGAGCATACCGCGCCCCGGCGCGCGGCAAGAGCAGGACGATGACGACAGCGCAGGTTCGGATTGACTACGCGCCCACGCCCCGGCAGACGCTTTTTCACCTGTGCAGCGCCGACGAATGCCTCTACGGCGGCGCGGCGGGAGGCGGCAAAAGCCGCGCGGTGGTCATGGAAGCGCTGATCCGGTGCCTTGAGACCCCGCGGGTCCGGGCGTACCTGTTCCGGCGCACGTTCCGGGAGCTGGAGGATACGCTGATCGCCGAGGCGTGCGCCGCGATTCCTGCCGCGCTGGGGCGGTATGTGGCCGCTTCCCACGAGTTCCGGTTCCGCAACGGGAGCGTCATGCGGTTCCGGCACTGCCAGCACGACCGCGACCGGTTCCGCTATCAGGGCGCCGAAATGGACTACCTATTCATCGACGAGCTGACGCATTTCACGCAGACCGTGTACGATTATCTCAAAACCCGGTTAAGAACCCGGAAGACGACCGGGATCCGGCCCGTCGTGCGGTGCACGGCCAATCCCGGCGGCGTGGGCCACGGATGGGTCAAGGCGTATTTCATCGACCCGAACCCCGGCGGCGGCGTCTATACGCGCCGCGTCGCGTCGCAGGCGCTGGGGCGGTATCAGGAGCGGACGGTCGCGTTCATACCAGCCCGGGCGACCGACAACCCGCATCTGTCGGAGGACTACATATTCGAGCTGGAACAGAAGCCTCCCGCGCTGCGCAAGGCGCTACTCGAGGGCGACTGGAACGCGTTCGAGGGGCAGGCGTTCCCCGAATGGACCGACGATCCCGCGCACTACGACGACGGGCTCTACACGCACGTCATCGCGCCGTTCCCGATCCCGGCCACATGGCGGCGGTACCGCTCGTTCGACTTTGGCTATGCCCGGCCCTTCTCGGTGGGCTGGTGGGCGGCAGATCCCGACGGGCG
>JBMNNN010000187.1:0-4058 GCA_050942555.1 Christensenellales bacterium | reverse complement strand
CGCAATAAAAACAGTTGCAGTTTAGTGCCGGGCTCGACCCCCGGGTTTTTGGGCACTTTATTCAAAAAAGTGCCATAAAAAAGAGAGTCTATATAATTGCTCAAATAGGTTTGTTATATCTAGTAAGTAAATACTTTCGCCCTGCGTGAGCCATCTCCTACACGGTACTTTTAAAATACTTCTTGAGCAGCCCTCTGCAGGCGCAGCCGTGCCGCGCTTTGTCGCAGGCGATCTGAGTAACCAAACGATGGATCCGGTCATACCCCAGCGCGCGCGCACGCCGGGACAGCTCCAGCAGTTCCGTGATCTCCCCGTTTCCGTCACTGACCCGGGCAGTGAGATCGCTCCGGGTATTGCTTTGCACTCCAACGCCCAGAAGCTCGGCCAGTATCGCGACGTGCTCGGCGTTCTCCATCGCGATCTTCCGGTACGCGCGGGCCACCTCGGGAAACCCCTCGCCCTCAGCCTTGCGGCTCATGGCCAGCGCAGCCGTTACCCGGGCGCATTCACTGTCCAGAATTCGATGAAGAGCGCGCGCCACTTCGGGATCCAGCGCGTCCCCGGTCGGCTCCGCCGGTACCGCGCTACGCGGCGCGTGCGCGGCGCAAATGGTGCGCGGCCAGCCTGGACACCGGTCTCCGCGCCGAGGAGAAGAAACGATCGGTTCCATCGCATAACCCCCATTATGTAGTATTAATACCCCAGAATCGGGCGATGAAACACTATATATGGGATAACGAAGAAAAAATGAAATGGGCGACCGCATTGTCCCGCGCCGCCCCGATCACGCGGTCGGCGGCCTTTCGTACCCCGGGATGCGCGTTGGACACGGCGACAGCCAGATCGGCTTCATGAAGCATCGGCAGATCGTTGAGCTGGTCGCCAAAGCATACGACCCGGGCCGCCCCGACGCGTTCGCGCACGAAGCGGACGCCCGCGCCCTTGTTCGCCTGCCGGTCGACGGCCTCAAGCCACCACCAGCCCGGCGCATATATGTCCTCTGAAAAAATAACCGTGAGGTCGGTGCGCCCGGAAAGCACGCGCGCGGCGGGCGCAAGGCGCTCCCTCTCGCCGATCGCGCTTATATAGAACGGCCGCTCGCTGCGCCAGCTTCCCTCGCGCCCCTCCAGCCGGAAACGCGGGTCTCCCTGCGCGAGGCGATCCTCGACAAACCGCCGTATGGCATAGTTCGTATATCCTGGATAATACACGTGGCACTCCGCCAGGTCGTCTATCGTGTGTACGAGCGGACGCACCCCGGCCCGCTCGAATAGATCGGCGAGTTCTTCGGCGCGCTCCCGGTTAAGAAGGTACGCGCGCAGCATATCACCCGTCGCCATGTCGCGGACAAAGACACCGTTATGCAGTATGACCGGAAGCCGGATGCCCAGCGCCTCGATGATTGGGCGGGCGCTGACCCAGGAGCGGGCGGTGCATACGGTCAGCGGGATACCCGCATCGGCAAGAGGCCGCAGCAGGTCTGCCGCCTCGGCGGGAAGCTGGCCCCGCTCGTCGAGGAGCGTGCCATCGAGGTCTGTGACGTACAGCGTATCGCCTCTCATGGTCAGCTCTTTCCGTCCTCGGTGGCTCTACCGTCCCCGCTTATCGGGATCGACTCGCCGCCGTATACCGGGCCGGGGCGCAGGATCTCGGCCAGCAGGAAATCCTTGCAGCGCGCCGCCGCTTCGCGGATCTGGTAGTAGACGATCCGGGCGGGGATGTATCCCTGGCAGTAGACGCCCCACGCCTTGATTCCCAGCCGCCGCGCCAGATAGACCGCGCGAAAGAGATGGTACTTGTTGGTCACGATCACGCAGCGCTCCACGCAGAATATGTCGCGCGCCCGGATCATCGTGTTCCATGTGTTAAAGCCCGCGTGGTCCATGAATATATGCTCCTCGGGCACGCCATGGTCCATGAGATAGCCGCGCATCACGTTGACCTCGTCGTATTCGGCGCGCCCGTGGTCGCCGCTGACCAGTATCCTGTTGGATACGCCCGCCTCGTAGAGCGCCAGCGCGGTATCCAGCCTGTCGCGCAGCACATGGGAGGGCGTGTCGCCCCACACCAGCGCGCCCGGCACGATGATCGCATCCACCTGCGGGGCTTCCCGTGCCTCCGCGAAGTACGCGCCGCCCAGCAGGCATACGTACAGATTGACGCCTCCCGCCAGCAGTATTCCCGCCAGCAGCATGAGCGCGATCGCGCGCAGGACGCGACTTCGTGTCGGGTTTGCTTTCATCACCGCTGCGGCGTCAGCAGCGGCCAGGTATCGGGTTCGCGCAGCGCGGCCGATCCCCTGCCAATCCGGACGCCTTCCTCCTCGAGAGAATAGCAGATATATTCGACGGTTTCCCTGTTTTCAATGCGTATGAGGCTTTCCGATACCGAGGCTGCGCCCCGGACTGCCCCGCCCTGCCCATCAAGGCTGATGCTTCCGTCGGGATGAAGCGTAAGCGCGCAGTCATCGCCCGCCCATATTCCCGTCAGCGCGGCTGCCGCGTCGGGACTGGCAGCGAACGTATCCTCCCGCGCCCACAACAGGCTTGCGCCCGAGTACGTTTCCAGCATCAGCAGGGTTTCGCCCTGATCGGCCAGCAGCACCGGCGTATACGCACCGTCCACCATGACGACCGTCACCCCGCCCGCAAAATGGATCCACTCGCCCTGCCTGTCGTCCAGAAGCAGCCCGCCTTCGGGCGTGAGAACCATCGACCTGGCCTCAAGCGCCCCATCGGCGCCCGCGCCGATTGCCCGGTACGCGCCCTGAAGCGACGCGCCAGGATCGGGTGCCCGCATGACGACCGATGAATCCCCGTCGGGCGATTGCGGATACGCGCAGAAACGCAGCATGCCGCTTTCGGGCGTATCAAACCGCAGATACTCGAAAGTGGTTCCCTCGGGATCCGCGTATTCAAACCGCAGCACGCCTTCGCGGGCCTGCCATTTGAGCGCGGTCTGCGTGCTTATATCGACCTCGGAAAGCACCCCTTCGCCCCCTGCGTCCAGCCGGAGGATCAGCATTCCCAGGTCGTCAATCCACCAGCCCGCAAGCGCCTCGGCCGATTCGTCGGACACAAAGGACGCGGCATCGGCATAATGGCACTCCTGTCCGTCTTCGTCGCGCACGATGAGCCAAAATCCCTCGCGACGCCACGTATACCGGCGGCTGCCCTCCGGAAGCGTCAGCGTGAGTCTCCCTCGCTCGTCGGCGCTCCAGCTTCCCGCCTCGCCGTCCAGGTAAGCGTCCGCGCCCTGCGCGAGCAGCATATGGCTCGGAAATCCTTCGACAACCGCGGCAGCCTCGTAGTCGCCCGCAATATCGGCGGGCGCGGTGCATCCGGACAGCACGAGAGCCGCCGCCAGCGCTAGCGCCAGCATTATATATTTTTTCGTAAGAGCCATCTTTCGTTTCCTTTGTCGTATGCTACAGCCTGCGCATATGGAATCCGCCGTCTACGTTTATCACCTGTCCGGTGGAAAAATCGAGCTGTCCCGACGCGCAGCACAGCACCGCTGCGGCCACGTCGCCGGGCTGTCCCCAGCGCCGGATCGGCGTGAGTCCCCCGGCGATCAGCCGGTCATAGCGCTCGGCTACCGCCTCTGTCATGTCGGTGCGGATGATGCCGGGACGGATCTCGAATACCGGTATGTTCGCCTGTGCCAGCCGGTCGGCAAACAGCGCCGTGACCATCGACAGCCCCGCCTTGGACACGCAGTATTCGCCCCTGTTGACCGAGGCCGCGTAGGCCGATACCGAGCCGATATTGACGATGCGCGGGTGATAGTCGCTGACGCGGGGCAGCGCCTCCAGCATGATTCGTGCCGCCGCCTGACACAGGAAGAACGGGCCGCGCAGGTTGACGGCCATGACCCGGTCAAAGCTGCCCGGAGCGGTTTCCAATAGGTCGGCGCGCGTCTCGGGGGCCATACCGGCGTTATTGACCAGCATATCGAGTCTTCCCCAGCGCCCGGCTGCGGATTCAAGCGCCGAGCGGGCCGCGTCGATGTCAGCCGCGTCGAACGGAAAATAGCTGACCGGCCCGCGCGCCCTGAGC
>JBMNNN010000186.1:0-4071 GCA_050942555.1 Christensenellales bacterium | reverse complement strand
CGAAGATTATCAGGTATCCGGAGACGCTTTTATCAAGGGAGCGTGTGCTGCGCACATTCGCGTTTACTCCGGTGGACAGAGTGCCCATTAACTATTCCGCGAATTACGATATCCACAGCCGCCTTGCGGCAGCACTGGGCGTGGAGGCGCATGGGGATCAAAGGGCAAAGAAACCACCCGGGATTAGGGATTACCAGCATCTTGAGATGACAGCCAATGAGGGGTTTACCCGCTTTATCCATTAAGTTGGGGGTTACAGCGATAAGGTGGATGTTTGAAGTCAAAAGTAATTTTAGAGGATTGCAGTAATGAGAACAGGAACAGTTGATATATGGGGGATGGGAGAAGCGAATGATGGTGCATGGTGAAAACTGGGAGCGGACGAAAAAACGGTTCGAAGCCTGGTGGAATCAGTCGAGCCTGGGCAGGCCCATGATGCGCATTATTGCCAGAAGAGAAACCCCGCTGAAAACCCCGGAGGAGGAAGAAACGCCCGATCTGAGCCCGGAGGATATCTGGTTGAACGTCGCCGAAAACGCCAGAAAAACGAGGAACTATATTAGAACCCATCGTTATCTGGCAGAAGCGTTTCCCGAAATGGATGTAAATTTAGGTCCGGGCTCTCTGGCTATTTATCTGGGGTCTGAACCGGTCTTTACTCCCGACACAGTATGGTACAAGCCGGTGATAGACGATTTTGATGCTTTCGGACCGCTTCAGTACGATCCCGACAATCACTGGTGGAAGAAGCATCTTGGGTCGGTCCGGCAGGCAGTTTCCCTGGCCGGCGGAGACTTCATTGTCAACATCCCCGACTTGCTGGAAAGCATAGACATCCTTTCAGCCATGCGGGATCCCCAGAAATTATGTTATGATCTGATCGATCGGCCCGATATCATTGAGTCTTATATCGATCAATTGGACGAACTATATTTCATCTACTATGATGCCATGTACGACGCCGTTAAGGCTCCGGACGGGAGCTGCAGTTACACGGCTTTTTCCATATGGGGACCGGGGAAAACCGCGAAAGTGCAGTGTGATTTCAGCGCATTGATATCACCGGCACAGTTCTGCCGGTTCGTGCAGCCATCCCTGATAAGGCAGTGCCGAAAGCTGGATTATTCCATGTATCATCTGGACGGTCCCGGCGCTATCCGTCACCTGGACGCGCTCATGGAGATCGAGGAACTGAACGCGCTGCAGTGGACACCCGGCGCCGGTCAGCCCGACGGGGGCAGCGAACAATGGTTTCCCATCTACGACAAGGTCAAAAAAGCAGGAAAATCCCTATGGATCAGCATCTGCGACGGAGATATCCGCGACTGGACGAGGAAGGCAGAGGGGCTGTACCAGCGGTACGGCAGCGATGGGCTGTACCTGCTTTTTCCGGTGATGAGCGAAAAGGAAGCCGACGGACTGCTCAATAAAGCCGAGAAGGAATGGCATTCATCCGCAGGAACGTATCATTGAAATTGCCGTTTGTCAAATAATAGATGACGGGTTATTCTTTTCAGCGTAAAAGCAATACGATACAGACGGCAAAATAAACACTGGATACACGAAGCAGGTTAGGTTCAGGCGCAACCCTGATCCCTGCCCAAAAAACCGCGCAGGTACGCGGTTTTTTCTGATGCAGGGGTGGGGGAGGAACACGAGAGGGAGAGGTTGTGTCCCGGCGCCGTTTATTTTTTCTCTCCTATACGCATGCGATTTCCGCATGCTGGTTAAAGGGATAATACCCCTTATTCAAATGCTTAAAATGAAAGGTTTCCAGGTTTCCGCAAAAAACTCCCGGCGGATCGGTGGTGACGATGTGGGCCGCCACGTCCTGCCACCACGCCCTGAAATGCTGCGCGGACTTTAGACCGATGATGCGCATCTTCATAACATCGATGCCGTGCAGCTCAAAAACGCCATTGTCGAGTACCTGCTGCGCGTTGCTTGCGACGATGATTTCCACATTTCCAACCGTAAGCCGTGCGCAGCGGCCGATATCCATACGCTGGCCGCGGTTCATCGGGGAGCAGTTTATGAAACGACCATCGGTCAGGCATTTCACGTACGCATCTTTGAGCGCGACAGGCGCGCCGTGCAAGTCATCGGTCTTTGCACCCAGCAGACACGAGATTGTCGCACCGGTTCCCGCCTCATGGACAAGCCGGACGGTCTCAGGATCGCTGATAGGCCCCATCGCGGTGCCTGGCAGATTCCGCACGAGAAGCTCGCGCAGTAGATGTGTGCCGTCGCCCGGCGCGCCGCCGCCCGGATTATCCGAAGATTCGTTGATCACGATAGGGGATCCCGGCACCGTGAGCGCTTTGTCTACGGCCTGCGACGGCATCATGCCGTCTCCGACAAATTCTGCGCGGCGCTCCCAGGCGTACGCTGCGATCCTTTGCGCGTTCCGGTCGGCAGACTGCTGGGTTTTCGCTAATGTCACCACGCACACGCCCGCCTGCGGGATGTCGGAATACGGAAATCCGTGGAAAAACGTGGCCTGCAAGAGATCCTCATCCCCGGATTCACAGGCTTCGCACAGCGCGCGGACATCATGAGCCGGTCCGCACAGCGTCTGGCTTTTGAGCGAACCAAATACCCAGGGGAGCTTCAGGAGGCGTTTTGCGGGACGCACCCCGGTCCGGACGACGCTGCAAAGCAGATTGATCAGGTCTGCGCCCCTCTCGTGCGCATCGGTATGCGGGTATCCCTTGACGCCCAGAAGGATATCGGAGCGCACCACCATTTCGGGGGTGACGTTGCCATGCAGATCGAGAACCACACCCACCGGCATACTGTCCCCGAACGCCTCCCGTACCGCCCGCAGGATTTCGCCCTCTATATCGGGATACCCATCAGCGACGCCCGCGCCGTGGAGCGTCAGCGCGATCCCGTCAAGCGGCTGTTCGCGGTGGGCTTTTATAAGCCCATCGATCAACCGATCGCGCATGGTTTCAAACGCTTCCGCTGTAATTAGCCCGCTGGGGGTCGCTTCGGTCACCAGCGTGGGAACAAGCGTCACGCCCTGTGTCTGCGCGGCGCTGATTATCCCGCCAACATAATTTTGAACGCCGCTGTTTTTATCAAGCACTTCCTGCCCTTCCTGCCAAAAGCGGCGGCGGAAAGCTTCCCGCGTCGTCGAGACCGAGGAAAATGCGTTGGTTTCGTGAGAAATCCCGCCAATGCCGATTCGCATCATTTATTTCCTCCTCGGAACAGGTATGGTGAGCGATCCAGAAGAGTTAGTTCGTAATCTGATTGTCGTCCCCGTGACATTTTTGGCCGGAAACAATACGTCGCAAGATTCTTCCATTCCTTTTTATAACATGACTGGAACGTGCCCGTCAAGCTCGCGGGTGCGCCAGAGAGCAGCGCGCTTTACCTCAGCCGCAATTTCGTGTATACTTGATGCGGAAAACATCCGCTCAGGAGTATCGTAATGTCAAAAAAATACCCGGTTGTAATGAACATACCCAACATCCTGACGCTGTTTCGGTTTGGATGCGTGGGTTTGCTTGTTTGGGCATTCCTTCGCGAAAGGCTCGCCCTGGCGCTTTTTTTCTACCTGCTGGCCGGATTCACCGACGTGCTGGACGGCTACATCGCGCGGAAATACGGGCAGATTACCGCCGCGGGGAAGCTGCTGGACCCGCTCGCCGACAAGCTGATGCTGATCGCGGTGCTCGTATGCCTTTTTTTTCGCTCATACATCACGCCGGGCATTCTTCTCATCGTTCTGATCAAGGAGCTCATGATGGTGGCGGGAAGCATCCTTCTTTTGCAGAAGCGGGATCAGGTAGTCCAGTCCAACCTGTTTGGCAAGTTCACCGCTTCTTTTTTCTTCATATCGCTGGTGCTCACGTTCTTTCACGATCGGGTGTCGCCGGTGGACAGCATTATGGTCTATTTCGCGACGGCGCTGTCCATCGCGTCACTGCTGCAGTACTGGTATCTGGCGATGATGCGGCCGTACTTGCAGCGCAGGCGGGAGTCCGCTGGTAAGAAGAGTTGACAACGCGGCCTAGATGGATATAATAGAATAAAATTTAATCATGGCTCGTGCGATGACGA
>JBMNNN010000018.1:0-21980 GCA_050942555.1 Christensenellales bacterium | reverse complement strand
GCCAGGCGATCAGGCGGGCAGTGGATCGGTTCGGGCAGACCGATGTCCAGCCCGGCGTGAAAGAGCACCGCGAGCCCGCGATCCCGGAGCGCCCGGTAGGTGGGCAGCACGGCCGGGTCGTCTACAAAAAAGTCCTGATAATCGGGGTGAAGCTTCACGCCGCGGAATCCGTTCTCGACGAGCCAGTCGAGGTGCCGCTCGATGCCGGGCATACCGGGAAACAGCGCGCCGAAGAACGAAAGCGCAGGCGTCCGCGACGCGAGCGCCCATGCGTTGATGGACTCGACCTGCCCGGGCCGGGTGGCCACAGGCATGACGACGCTGCGCCCGATGCCCGCCGCGCGGGCCGTACTGAGCAGACCGTCCGCGGTACCGTCGTGGCTGGGCGTTATATCGCACTTGGCGGTCAGAGCCGCCATCGCGCGCCCGGCCAGCACGTCGGGGAAGCAGTGCGCGTGAAAATCGATGACCATACCGGTATCCCCCCGGCTCATTATACAATATCATGGGGAGTTAGGCAATCCAGACACAATCTGTATTCCCTGGATGTTTGACATTAGGATGCTCGTAGTCTATAATTTCTCCTTGTGCGGAGTTGTTTTTGATAGGAGTGCAGTGCTTTGGGCGGTGACGCCGGTTCGGCCCGTTACAAACAGATGACGGAAACCCCCATCCCCCGGCTTATACTGAAGCTGGCGTTTCCGACCATCGTGAGCATGATGATATCGGGCGTATACAATATGGCCGACACCTTTTTTGTCAGCAAGCTGGGCACGAGCGCGACCGGCGCGGTCGGCGTCGTGTTTACTGTGATGGCGATCATTCAGGCGGTCGGCTTCACATTCGGCGTGGGCTCAGGCAGCTACATTTCACGGCTGCTGGGGCAGCGGAACCATGAGGAGGCCAACCGGGCGATATCCACCGCTTTCTTTTCGGCGATCGCGTGCGGCGTCGTGATATCGGTTGCGGGCCTCATGGGCATTGATCTCTTAATGCGCCTGCTGGGCGCGACGCCCACCATTCTTCCCTATGCCAGAGAATACGCGCAGGTCATACTGCTGGGCGCGCCCATCATGGCGGCGTCATTCGTTATGAACGTGGCGCTGCGCTCTGAGGGAAGCGCCTTCCTGGCCATGGCAGGCATCATGACGGGTGGACTTTTGAATATAGCGCTCGACCCGCTTTTCATATTTACGTTCGATATGGGAATTCGCGGCGCGGCTGTCGCCACGGTACTCAGTCAAAGCGTCAGCTTTCTCATTCTCCTCTCCCAGTACATACGAGGCCGTAGTTCGCTGCGCCTCAGTATCCACCGCTTCACGCTGCGCTGGAGAATGTACGGCGAGATACTCAAAATCGGCGCGCCCTCGTTCTTTCGGCAGGGCCTTGCCAGCCTGTCGATGATCCTTCTCAACCGCTTCGCGGGGCCCTACGGCGATCCGGCTATAGCGGGGCTGTCGCTGGTAAGCCGAATTATGATGTTCGTCATTATGGCGCTTATCGGATTCGGACAGGGGTTCCAGCCGGTGGCGGGCTATAACTGGGGGGCAAAGCGCTACGGACGGCTGTGGCAGGCATTCTGGTTTTCGATCAAAGTGGGAACCGCCACGCTTGCGCTGGTCGGGCTTGGCGTATTCATATTTGCCGATGACATCATCGCGATATTCCGTCCCGACGACGCCCGGGTCATCGCGATCGGGGCGCTTTCACTGCGCTATCAGTGCGCGGTGCTGCCGCTGCAGGTGAGCATTATCGTATCCAACATGCTCTTTCAGTCGATCGGTATGGGCGGCAAGGCCGCTGTGCTCGCGCTTGCCCGGCAGGGACTCTTCTTTATTCCTACCATCGTCGTGCTTTCCGGGCTTTTCGGGCTGCCGGGGATACAGATGAGCCAGCCCGCGGCCGATATTATGACATTTCTCGTCGCAGTACCCCTGACCGCAACGTTCCTGCGGTGGCTGCGGAGCGTAAAGGACGCGCTCCCGCCCCTCGAGGATTGCAAACCGGCGCTGGAGGAAGTGACTCTCACAGAGTAACCGGCGCTGCCGCTATCATCCATATGCCTCATTCCCCCTTCTTATTTGGACCCTGCCTGCGCAGGGCCCTTTTTTTCCGGTGAGCCTGACTTAGGTGTTCAGCCGTGTATTCTGTCATTGTGTACCCACGCCCTTGTCAACGGGCGGGAATGCGGCTACAATAATTGAAACCGATGGGGAGGACGCGGCCCTTGCTCAATACGATGACGGCCTATATGCGGCAGCACGCGATGACGCAGCCGGGAGATACGATCCTGGCGGCGGTATCGGGCGGCGCTGACTCGACGGCGCTTCTTGTCCTGCTGACCGAGGCTGCCGGCCCGCTGGGGCTCACGATCTTCGCGGCGCACCTCGACCACGGCATCCGGCCCGAGTCGGGCGACGATGCGGCCTTTGTGGCAGCGCTGTGCGAGGAGCTTCATGTCCCCTGTGTGGTCGGCCGGGCCGACGTGCCCGCACTGGCGCGTGAGCGGGGGCTTTCGCTGGAGGTTGCCGCCCGCGAGGAGCGATGGCGATTCCTGCGGCACGAAGCGGCCCGGGCGGGAGCGCGCGCGATCGCGACGGCGCACCACCGCGGCGACCAGGCCGAAACGCTGCTATTAAGGCTTGTACGGGGCAGCGGCGCCGAGGGACTTGGCGCGATGCGGCCCTGCCAGGGCGGGGTCATCCGCCCGCTTTTCTGGGCCGAACACAAGGCGCTCGTCGATTATCTGCGGTCGCGCGGCCGCACCTGGCGGGAAGACGCCACAAACGCAGACCCCGGCATAGCCCGCAACCGGATCCGCCATATCGTGATGCCCGCGCTTGCGCCGCTCAACCCGCGGGTCTCTAAGGCGATCGCGCGGTCGGCGGCGCTGCTCAGGCGGGACGATGACTGCCTGCAGGCGCTGGCGCGGGAAGCGTGGCGCCATGTGTCGGAGAGCGACGACGGGCTGCTGCTTGAGCGGGAGGCGGCCGCGCTGCACCCTGCGGTGCTGTCGCGGCTCATCCGTCATATGGCGGCGCGGCTTGGAGCCGTGCGCGATCTGACGGCAGCGCATGTCGACGCCGCGATCGCGCTGATTACAGGCAGCAGGACCGGCGCGAGCATCTCATGGCCGGGCGGGCTTACGGCGCGCCGCGAAGCTGCCGGGCTTGCGCTATACCCGCACGCCGACGCGGCGCAGCCGATTGGACCTGTTCCGCTCCATGTGCCGGGCGTCACATGCGTCCCGGGGCTGGGGCGATTCGTGTGCGAGCTGCTCGGGAAGCCCCCGCGCGATCCGGCAGCTTTTCCGGGCAATGTGCAGCATTTCGACGCGGAGCGCTTCCCGCGGCCTGCATTCGTGCGCACCCGGCGCGAGGGCGACCGCGTCCGCAGGCTGGGCGCGCCGGGCAGCCGCAAGCTCAGCGACGATATGATCGACTGGAAGATCAGCCGCTGGCACAGGGATCGCGTGCCCCTCGTCGCCGGACAGGACGAAATCGTATGGGTCGTAGGCTGGGCGGTCGCCGAGCGGACGCGCATCACAGAGCGGACAGGAGCGACGCTGCGCATCACCTATACACCCGAATGGGAGGAGCCCCCGCATGAATGAAACGCATCCCGACATCTCCAGAATACTGATACCGTCCGACCGCCTGGCCGCCCGCGTGCGGGAGCTAGGCGCGCAGATTACCGCCGACTACCATGACCGCTCGCTGTGCCTCATCGCGATCCTCCGGGGCGCCGTGATATTCACGGCCGACCTCATGCGCACCATCGACCGGCCGCTGACTGTGGATTTCATGGCGGTATCGAGCTACGGTGCGGGCACCGTGACCACCGGAGCGGTGCGCATACTCAAGGACCTCAACGCCGATATCGCGGGCCTTCATGTGCTCATCGTCGAGGATGTGCTCGATACCGGCCTTACGCTGCGGTATCTGAAGGAAAACCTGCTGCAGCGGAATCCGGCTTCCCTTCGCATCTGCGTGATGTTCGACAAGCCCGAGCGCAGGCGGGTCGATATCCGGGCCGATTATGTGGGTTTTACGATTCCCGACGCGTTCGTGGTGGGCTACGGTCTCGATTATAACGAGCGCTACCGGAATCTGCCCTATGTGGGCGTGCTCGACCCGCGCGTATACGCGCTCGGGCAGAGCGCCGACGCAGCCGCGCGGCGGCTATAATAAAATTGAACTTTCCTTGAACTGGTTTGACCGGTTAAACCGGGGTATGATATAATCGTGTAACGCTCCCGGATTGGAGCTAGCCAGGAGGATATTTGCTTGAACAATAAAATGATGCGGGGATTTTTCATCTTTGCGGGGCTTTTGGCGGCTATCGTGCTGCTCACGCTGGTGATCGATCCCCTCCAGTCGGCCAGGGGCAAGAGGGAGCCTATCTCCTACGATGCGTTCACCCACGCCGTCCGGAACGGGCAAGTCGCGAAGGTGCAGATCACCGAGCGCATGATGGTGGGACTCTACACAGACACCGCGGTGCGGGAGGACGACTTCCCCGGCGACTATGATTTCAAGGTCTATCTGCCCGCGGAGGGCTTCGATACCGATATGCGCAGCATCGCTGCCGAGAGAACCGGCAAGCTGGTGTCGGAGGTGACGGTATCGGATTACGGTTTTATCATTACGTACGAGCCTGAGCCCCAGCAGTCGATATTCATGCAGCTGCTGCCATATCTCATTACGATACTGGTCATCGTGGGCTTCTGGTTCCTTTTCATGCGGCAGATGCAGGGCAGCTCCAACAAGGCGCTGAGCTTCGGGAAAAGCCGCCACCGGGTGGCGGAAAATAACCGCAAGCGGGTCACGTTCAATGAGGTGGCGGGCGCCGACGAGGAGAAAGAGGAGCTCGAGGAGATCGTCGATTTCCTGCGCAACCCGAAGAAATTCCTCGAGCTGGGCGCGCGCATACCCAAGGGCGTGCTGCTGGTCGGGCCGCCCGGAACCGGCAAGACGCTGCTTGCCAAGGCGGTTTCGGGCGAGGCCGGGGTGCCGTTCTTTACGATATCGGGCTCGGATTTCGTCGAAATGTACGTGGGCGTGGGCGCTAGCCGCGTGCGCGACCTGTTTGAGCAGGCCAAGCGCAACAGCCCCTGCATCGTGTTCATCGACGAGATCGACGCGGTAGGCCGCCACCGGGGCACCGGGCTGGGCGGCGGCCATGACGAGCGCGAGCAGACGCTCAACCAGCTGCTGGTGGAGATGGACGGCTTCTCCATTAACGAGGGCATCATCATACTGGCGGCGACCAACCGCCCCGACATACTGGACCCGGCGCTGCTGCGGCCCGGCCGGTTCGACAGGCAAATCGTCGTCAACTATCCCGACGTGAAGGGCCGCGAGGAGATACTCAAGGTGCATGCGCGCGGCAAGCCGCTCGCAGCCGAGATCCAGCTCGACAGGGTGGCGCGTCTCATACCGCTCTTTACCGGCGCGGACATCGAAAACCTTCTCAACGAGTCGGCGATACTGGCCGCCCGCAGAAACAAGAAGGAAATCACGATGGATGAGATCAACGAGGCCATCAAAAGGGTGCAGATGGGGCCAGAAAAGAGGAGCCGCAAATACACGCAGGCCGACCGCCGCCTGGTCGCGTACCACGAGGCGGGCCACGCGCTGGTCGCCCAGAAGCTTCCCGGATGCGACCCGCTCAACGAGGTATCGATCATACCGCGCGGCATGGCGGGCGGCTATACGCAGACGCTGCCCGACGAGGAGACCCAGTTCATCAGCCGAGCCAAGCTCCTCGATCGTATCGCGATGGGACTGGGCGGGTACGTCGCGGAGGAGCTTGTGACGGGCGACATATCCACCGGAAGCTCGTCGGACCTCAAGATGGTCAGCCAGCTTGCGCGGCGCATGGTCACCGAGTGGGGCATGAACGACGAAATCGGGCCGATGTATCTGGCTGGAGAAAAGGAGTTCGTACTGGGGCGGGATATCGGGCACACCAGCAACTTCTCCGAGCAGCTTTCGGCGAAGATCGACGCGCAGGTGCGCATGATCATCGAGAACGCCCGAAAAAGGGCAGCCGCGATACTCAGCGAAAACCGCGCCAAGCTCGATCGGGTCGTCGAGGCGCTCCTTGAGAAGGAGAAACTGGACGGAGAGGAATTCGCGCGGATCGTCAACGAGCCGCAGACCGCGCAGGCCTGATCAATACGGAATACCGCGGGGCGCTGTCCTATGGCAGCGCCCCATTTTTGCTGCATTATCTCTACGGTCGTCCTTATTCCCGGATAAGCCGCCCCAGCGCCTCGATGTCTCCCGCGCCCAGCGTCAGCACGATGTCGCCGGGAGCAATAAGGCTGCGGATGATTCCCGCCGCATCCTCAAAATCCGCGGCGCAGCGGCACGGCGGGCCATCGGGCCTCATGCTGATCGCGTCGGACAACATCTGTGAGGAGATGTCGCCGGGGTCGGGCTCCCGCGCCGCGTAAATGGGCAGCAGCACGACCTCGTCCGCGTCGTCGAAGCACCGCGTGAACGCGTCAAAGAGCATCCGGGTGCGCGTATAGGTGTGGGGCTGAAACACACAAAGGAGCCGGGCCGGGTTCTTCTGCCGGGCCGCGGCCAGCGTAGCGGCCACTTCGGTCGGATGGTGCGCGTAGTCGTGGTACAGCAAAGCGCCGCCGCGCTCTCCGATTTTCTCAAAACGGCGCGCGGCCCCGGTATAGGCCGCCAGAGCGGGCGCGGCTTCATCGGGAGACACGCCGCAGGCCGCCGCGGCCGCCAGGGCGGCCAGCGCGTTCATTACATTGTGCCGTCCCGGAACCGAAAGACGGACGGGGACGCTCCCGCCGGGGTACCGCAGCGTGAAGCCGGCGCACCCGTTGGCATCGGACGCGATGTCTTGTGCGCGCCAGCCGTTATCCGCGCCCAGCCCGAACGCTTCCCAACGCCTGCCGCAGCCCGCCATAATCCGGCATACCCGCGCGTCGTCGCCGTTTCCGATGAGCAGCCCGTCGGCGGGAAGCCGGTCCGCGAATGCCGCGAAGCTTTGCTCGATGTGGTCGATGTCGCGGAAGTAGTCGAGATGGTCCGCGTCGATGTTGAGCATCACGACGATCGTGGGCGAGAGACGAAGGAATCCGTCCTTGTACTCGCAGGATTCGGCGACAAACAAATCATGGCTTCCGGTCCGGGTCGTGCCGTTTATGAGCGCAAGCTCGCTGCCGATGTGCGCGGTGGGGTCCCGCCCGGTCAGCGTGAGTATCGTGGTCAGCATCGAGGTCGTCGTGGTCTTTCCATGGGTGCCGCACACGCCGACAGCCGTGCGGTACTCGCCCATGATCTGCCCCAGAAGCTCTGTCCGCTCCATGACCGGCACGCCCTGCGCGCGGGCCGCCGCCAGCTCGGGATTGTCGTCGGGTATCGCCGCGTTCTTTACGATCAGCGCCGCGCCGCGCTCCTGTCCGGCGCGGTGGCCTGCGTATACCTCGGCGCCCAGCGCGCGCAGCTTGGCGGTCAGCGCGTTTTCCGAGCGGTCGGATCCGCTGACGGTGTACCCGCGGCTTATGAGTATCTCGGCCAGCCCGCTCATGCTGACCCCGCCGATGCCTATGAAATGAACCCTGAGACCTGCAAAATCGCGGATATGCACGCCCAATTCCTCCCATCCTCTCGCCCATACTGTCCGGCAGTCCAATGATATGACGCCCTTTGTTGTTATTTTACCACCAATTTATCAAAAAGTCTGGAAAAAGATTAAAAAACGAATTATAATATCTGAGGAGTCGCGAATATTCGGCTTTTTGGAGGGAATGCCCGATGCATAAAATCAAACGCAGCGAACGGATCGGCGCGATGATAAAGATTCTCTCCGATATGCCCAACCGCATTTATACGCTCAATCATTTCAGCGAGCTGTTCGGCGCAGCCAAGTCAACGATCAGCGAAGACATCGATATCGCGCGCGAGGTGCTGGAGGAATTCAAACTGGGGAGCCTCGAAACCGTAACCGGCGCGGCCGGCGGCGTAATGTACCTGCCCACGCCCAGTCCCGAGGCAGCCCGGCGATTCGTGGACGAGATGTGCTTGCGCCTGTCGGATCCCGAACGAATCCTTGCGGGAGGCTATCTCTATATGCTCGACGAGCTGTCGCACCCGGCCAAGGTGGCCCGCATGGGCGAGATACTGGCGCACTGGTTCCGGGATGCGCAGCCCGATTTCGTCGTGACGGTAGAGACAAAGGGCATATCGGTGGCCCTGATGGTGGCGCGCTGCCTGAATGTGCCGATGATCACGGCGCGCCGCGACGTGCGCATCAGCGAGGGCTCGGTGGTCACGATCAACTATGTCACCGGATCAACGCACAAGATCCAGTCGATGTCGCTACCAAAGCGGGCGGTCGTCGAGGGACAGCGCGCGCTCATCATCGACGATTTCATGAAGCGGGGCGGCACGCTGCGCGGCGTCGTGGACCTGATGCGCGAGTTCTCGGTGACCGTGGTGGGTATGGGCGTCGTCATGACCACCGCGGAGCCCGAGCGAAAGCTTGTGGACAACTGCCGCTCGCTGATGGTGCTTCACAGCGTCGACGAGTCAGTGCGCAGGGTAGACGTGCGCCCGTCGCGCTATATCCGCGGAATGGAGGCATAGTATGCAGACACGGGTGATCATACTGGCCGCCGGAGAGGGCAAGCGCATGAAGTCCAGCATACCCAAGGTGCTGCATACGCTGTGCGGCAGAGCAATGGTCGGGTGGGTGATGGAGGCGACCCGGGGAATCGACGCGCATCCTGTGGTCGTCGTGGGCCACGGCCGCGACGCGGTCATGGCCGCGCTCGAAGGGCGGGCCCGGTTCGCGGTGCAGGAGAGCCAGCGGGGAACGGGGCACGCGGTCATGGCGGCGCGCGACGCGATACCCGAGGACGGCGCGGTCGTCGTGGCGGCGGCAGATATGCCGCTGCTCAGATCCGGTACGCTCGAGGCCCTCGCCGCGGGCGTAACCCGTGACGGATTCGCGGCCATGGTGCTCACCGCGATCGCGGAGGACCCCGCCGGATATGGCCGGGTGCTGCGCGACGGCAGCGGCGATGTCGCGGGCATCGTCGAGCACCGGGACGCCACGCCCGCACAGCGGGAGATCCGGGAAATCAATACGTCTGTCTACTGCTTCAGGGGCAATCTTCTGCGCTCCCTTCTGGACCGGCTGACATGCGACAACGACCAGGGCGAATACTACCTGACCGACGTGATCGGGCTGATGGTGCGCGCGGGCCACAGGGTGGGCGCGCTGCGCTGCGCGCCCGACGAGGCGCTGGGCATCAACGACCGCGCGCAGCTCGCGCAGGCCGAGGCGGCGCTGCGCAGGCGAATCAACGAGGCGCATATGCGCGAGGGCGTCCGGATCATCGACCCGGCGGCGACCTATATCGACGCGGACGTCGCGATCGGCGGCGATACGGTCGTGTACCCGGGCAATGTGCTGGAGTCGGGCACCCGGATCGGATCGAGCGCGACGCTGTATCCCGGCAACCGCATCAGCGCTTCCCGCGTGGGCGACGGCGTGACGATACAGTCGTCGGTACTCGTAGAGGCCCAGATCGGAAACGGCGCGACCATCGGTCCGTTTGCCTACCTGCGGCCCGGCAGCAAGGTCGGAGCGGGATGCCGCATAGGCGATTTCGTAGAGCTGAAAAACGCGGTCATAGGCGACGGCACGAAGGTACCGCACCTCACCTATGTGGGCGACGCCGAGATAGGAGAGCGCGCCAACATCGGCTGCGGCGCGGTATTCGTCAACTATGACGGGCACAGGAAGCACCGTACGACGGTCGGGGACGGGGCTTTCATCGGATGCAACACGAACCTGGTGGCTCCCGTCACCGTAGGGCGGGGCGCTTATACGGCCGCAGGTTCCACGATCACCGAAGACGTGCCGGACGACGCGCTTGCCATCGCGCGTAGCCGACAGACTAACAAAGACGGCTGGGCGCGCAGGCGCAGAAGCCGGTACGAGGAGGAAGTATGAAACGGGTCATGAGGATCAAGCTTTTTACCGCAAACGCCAATCCGGCGCTGGCCCGGGAAATAGCGGACATACTGGGGATTCCGCTGGGCCAGGCAACGGTGGGGCACTTCAGCGACGGGGAGACCTCTGTCAATATCGGGGAGACCGTACGGGGATGTGACGTATTCGTCGTCCAGTCCACGAGCTCACCTGTCAACGAGCACCTGATGGAGCTGCTCATCATGATCGACGCGTTTCGCCGGGCATCCGCCGGGCGCATCACCGCCGTGATCCCATACTTCGGATATGCGCGGCAGGACCGCAAGACAAAAGCCCGCGATCCGATCACCTCCAAGCTCGTGGCCGATCTGATCTCCGCCAGCGGCGCCGACAGGGTGCTCACGATGGATCTGCACGCGGCGCAGATACAGGGTTTCTTCAATATTCCCGTCGATCATCTGCTGGGCATGCCGATACTGGCGGCCCATTACCAGGCGCGTCACTTTACCGGCGAGGATTTGGTGGTGGTATCGCCCGATCTTGGCAGCGTGACCCGGGCGCGCAACTTCGCGGCGAAGCTGGGCGCCCCGCTCGCGATCATCGACAAACGGCGGCCTACAGCCAACCAGTCGGAGGTCATGAACATCATCGGCGACGTCAAGGGACGGCGCGTCGTGCTGATCGACGATATGATCGACACGGCCGGAACGATCTGCCAGGGCGTGGAGGCGCTGATACAGAACGGCGCGCGGGAAGTATACGCCTGCTGCACTCATCCGGTGCTGTCGGGTCCGGCGATCGAACGGATCCGCGACTCGGCGATACGGGAGCTGGTCGTCACCAATACGATCCACCTTCCCGAGGAAAAGAAGATGGACAAGATACGCACGCTGTCGGTCGGGCCGATATTCGCGGAGGCCATCGAGCGCATATACGAGAACCTGCCGGTCAGCTCGCTGTTCACCGAAGCGCCTACGCACGTCAAGCCCATCGTCATACAGGAAAAGATCCAAAACCTGTAAACCGGAGCTGGAGCCAGGCCGGCCGCCGGGGCATATGCCCCGGCGGCCTTAGCCCCGGGGGCCCGGCCTTATAAATGTAACTATTAATCATACCTGTCCGGATACCGTATGCGAGCAGCATAACAAAGCCGCCGCCCCAAAAAAAGCAAGCGGGCGGCGGTGCAGAAAGGAGAAGAAAAAAACGGTTGATTCGTTTTTATCATAGCATGGAACCCATGTTTATGCAATATGCTTAATTAGAAATCCATAATATATCCAATAACGTTCGTCCTGTAACGGCAAATATCTATGCTATTTAACCAAATATTCTCCCTAATAACTGTATCCGGACAGCGCCTATCGAACGGTGTGCCGCCGGATATCCGTAATTTCGAAATATGTCGCGCGATTGCTCTGTTTAATATTCACAAATTTCGGATTTATCGAAGCGACGCGATCCACGCGGCGATGTCGTCGAGCGCCCTGCCGTCGAACGAACCCTCTCTGGCGTAATCATCGGGCGAGGGCGGGTCGCCCGCCTGCGTGAAAAGGTGCGAAAGCCCGGGGTAGCTCACAAACGCCACGTCGGTCCGGCCCGAAAGCGCGGCCCTGAAGCGCTCGAATTCAGCAGGCGGCACCTGGTAGTCGCCCTCGCCCTGGAGCATGAGGAGCGGTGCGTTCAGAGTGGCCATTTCCTGTACCGTGTCGTATTGGGATAGATCCAGCCAGTAGGAGGCCGGGATACCAAAAAGATCCGCAGTCTCAAACGTCCTGCCTTGCTCCAGGGCGTCGACATTGTCGGCCATCGCGCGCACGCGCGCGAGCGCCGCTTCCTCCTGAGAGTCCAGCGCTCCGTCCAGCCCGAACAGATACTCGTACTGGCGTACCATCAGCCGGTGGAGCGGCGTAGCCGCCGCCGCCAGCGCGATGTATCCGTCGGCACAGGCATCCCCGGCGATGCGGGGCAGCAGCGTAGCGCCCAGACTGTGCCCGATCATGACGAGCCGGGAGCACTCGGCCTCCGAGCGCAGCATCACGGCGGCGGCCGCCGCATCGCGTATTGTTTCCTCCCATACCGTGATATCGCCGGTCATGCGGTCGGCGTACACATGGGTTCGCTTGTCGTACCGGAACGTGGCCACGCCCCTTGCGGCCAGCCCCTCGGCGATATCGCGGTAGGGCGTCTGGCGCATGACGCGCCCATCGCGGTCCGATGGGCCTGAACCATGCACGATGACGACCACGGGCCACGGCCCGCCGCTCCCGTCGGGCAGCGTCAGCGTTCCCGTTAGCTCCCAGCCGACTTCGCCGAACGTAATTTCCCGCGTCGGATAGGCGCTCAGGAATTGCTCTGTCGGCGCGGCGGGATCATCGCTGTTGACCGAGTAGTGGAGTCCCGATATGGTCTTTCCGTCATAGGTGACTTTGAGGTCGATGCACTGCGCGTCAAACGCGATTCCTACGATAACCGAATGCTGGTTTCCGGAGTGAAGCACCGAATCGGTGCGGTACGCCTCCCGGAAAGCGCCGTACTGATCGGTCAGTGAGCGCCATATCTGCTCCAGCGCCGCGCTGCCCGCGCTTCTCTTCATGAGCGGCGTATACGTATGGTTTTGGGCCGCCGACTCGAAGTTCTCGCCCCCAAGATCCTGCACAAGGCGCAGCGCGTCCTCGCGGCACACCGCCAGGGTCGTCTCGTCGGGCGGATCGCCCGCGCCGGTATTGCAGCCCGCTAGCGCCGCACAGATGAGCAGCGCCGCAAGCGATAGTCCGACTTTCCGCAGCATTCACATCACTCCTCTTTTCTATACTGCATCATCGAAGGGGAAGTGTCAAGGATGCTGCGCTGAAAGTACCCACAAATGGCCAGTCTGCCGCTATTCGGCGCGGTTCTGCTCTCCGAGGCGTTGATTTAATCGGGTTTTCCGGTACAGTATCGGCGTCATGCCAAAGCGGGCCTTGAACTTGCGTATGAAGTTACTCTTGTCCACGTACCCGGTCCTCGCGATCACATCGGACAGCGGGAGATGCGTGGTAGCCAAAAGGACGCGCGCGCTGTCCATGCGTATATTGTCGACGTGCTGCATGAGGGGGATGCCGGTATGGTCCTTGTAGTACCGCGTCAGATAGCTGGGCGACATGCCGAAGTGGGCTGCGATGGTCTCCAGGCTGAGCATGCTGTCGGTATAGTGTTCCTCCACAAAGGCGTCTAACTGCTCCTTGAGACGGTAGTTCTTGCTCTCGTGGGCCGCGCAGATCGCTTCGCAGACCGTTTTCATGAAAGCCAGCAAATCGGCCTGGTAATCCCACAGGGTATCGTATTTCATCGCGTGCAGCCTGTCCAGCTGCGACACCGATCGGTCGTCCAGCTGGATGTGCATGTTTCCAAGCGCCTTCTTGATCGCGCTCACAAGGCCGAAGCATATCCCATGGGCGATGTCGGGCGGCAGTTTCATCAGGCTGATGCTGCCCAGGATGCTGTTGACGCCAGCTTCGACATTGGGGTAGTCGCCCTGCATGAGGTTGCTCATGACCTGCTTTTCCTGATCGATCGGGTACCACTGTATGTCGCGCTGCGATTCCCTGCGTATCGCATCGTACACAAACGTGCGGTCTGTGCCGTGCAGGAACCGGTAGGACAGCGCATCCCCGGCCTGCCGGTAGCTCAGCGGCACCGACAGCGGGGAGTCGAAGCAGCCGCCCACGCCGATGGTCAGCGTATACCCGAAATTCGTCTTGAAGAAATCGGCCAGCTGTCTGGTGAGCTGTCCGCAGAAGTCCAGCGCGTCGCTGCGCTTTTTTAGGTTCAGTATCAGCACGACGCTGTCGTCAGGCCCGGTGTCCAGCCCGTATCCGGCGTTTCCCTTCGTCGTGGCGATCTCTTCGAGCATGTTGATGATGCTGTATTTGAGAAGCTCCATGTAGGCGCCGCTGTTGTCGCGCCGGATGGCCTGGCTTCTGTCTATCATCACGATGCATACCGCGAAATATGCGGCGTCAAAAGAAAGGCCGCAGTCTTTCAGCGCGGCGGCGACCTGCGCCTCTTCGCTATAGCGGCCGTGGATGAGGTTCTGCAGGCACTGCAGCCTGTAGATTCCCTCCTGCGACTTGATGCGGTAGGCCAGCGTTTCGTTCTTCTGCACGAGCTCATCAAACGTGGCCGACAGGAGCGACAGATCGTTCCGTTCCCGGGCTGCGCGGGTGCTGTATTTGGCGATGGCGTTCACGAGGCGGCGGATGGGACGGTAGTTCTGCACCGACAGCAGGTACGCAAGCACGAGCCCCAGGAAAGCGGCTACCGCCAGCGTCGTATTGAAAAGCGTCATGTTGCTGTATATGCGGTCAAGGTACAGGCGGCTGGGCATCTGCAGCACATAGGCGTACTTATTATAGCGCGAGCGCAGCATGATGCGGGTGTATTTTTCGCCCGAAACATCGACCGTATCCAGCGCCGGCGTATCCACGGGGGCGTCCCCGCACGCCACGGGGACGGCGGCGCCCTGGGCTTTCTCATCGAAGGACTGGCTGAATATGCGCTCTCCCGCGTGATCAAAAAGGCCGATAGTCCCCTTGTATTCTCTCAGGTTGCCCCGGATCATGCCCGCGAGATCGTTCCGGTCGATGAGGAAGAGCACGACGCCCCGTTCGTTGACCGGAGTCCCGCTGTTGTAGATGGGGCAAATGTATGTGATGAACTCCTTACTGTCGATCCGTTCGGTCACGACGCTCTCCAGCGGCCGTATCACAGGCGCGGTGATGGTCTGCGCTTCACCGAGGAACGCTTCATATGACCAGTTTTCGAACCGGTAAAAGTAGTCGAACACCGCCACGGGGTCCAGTATGCCGTTGGTGGTGAAGAATTTGACGCCGGTATTGTACTTGCGGGCGATGTCTGCATGATAGTAGACGAGTATATCGGTAATAAATGTATTAGTCTGCCTGTAGCCGTTCAGCCTCTGGGACATCTGGAGCGCCGCATAGCGGTTCTGATAGACCACATGGGAAAGCATCGCCGGGTCGTTGCTCACCTCATAGGCGATGTGGTCCATTTCATAAAACATCGTGTCCATGAAGGCGCACATTCCGGCCAGGTTATTGGAGGCCAGTATCTCGATCTCGGACTTGAGCGTCCGGAAAAAGACGCCGTAGAGCGACACGCTGATGACCGCCAGTATAAGCGCCACCAGCAGCAAATAGGACAGCAAAAACTTGAGGAACAATGCGGATCGTCTTTTTCCCGGGGCTTCCTGATCGCGTCTCCGGCTCATTATTCGCTCCCCTTGTCTATCGTGTGAGATACCGGCTGCAGGCCGCTTGCGCGGTCTGCCGGTATCCGTCGGCGCGGGCAGCTGCGCTGTCCGCGCCGCACGGGAAGGTTCGGTTATCTGCTGTTGTAGTCGTCAAGTCCCCGCTGGGTGATTTCGATGAGCTCCTGAAGGCCCATGTTCTCGAGCGTGGTCACATAGGTATCCCACGCATCGAACGACGCGTTGCCGGTGATGAACTGAGAACGCATGTCGATGATGTAAGTGCCGATATCCTGGTTGAGTACCGACAGGCGGGTGCTGTCGGCCTCCGAGAAACTGAAAGCGCCCCAGACTTCCTCGGGCGTATAGGGCATCAGGGCCTTGGCCGCGTCAGAGGTGACCTGGCCGACCACCTGGTCGCCGAAATACTTGTCGTTCGCGATAGAGGGGTTCGCGCCGCCGCTCCAGGGAACAAAGCGGCCCAGCGCCTCTTCCCAGTTAAGGCCGTCGGGGTTGTTTTTGACATAGTCGTTGAAATACGGATCGCCTTCGGCATCCAGCTCGTAGGTGACCCCTTCCATGCCCATAAAGTACAGCCTGATGCCGTCGTCGCTGTAGAAGTAGTCGACCCACCGGACCGAAGCCTCGGGATAGGGGTTGGTCTTTGTGATGAAGTAGTACTGACCGGCTACCGGGTTGGTCCGGGCGGTGTACATGAGTTTCTCCGCGGGGCCCTTGAGGGGCTTGGCCAGCCCGACATAGTTCTCCTTGTAGGTCTCGCCCAGATACTGGTGGTTGTGTATGAAGGCGAAGCCGATGATGTTCTGCTCGGCCTTGGCCGTGAAGCCCGCCAGGTCGGCGGTGAATATTTCCTGGTCGATGAGGCGCTGGGTGTAGAGCTTGTTCTGGTACTGGAGCAGCGCCTTGTATTCGTCGCTCGTGTAGATGTACCGCAGCTTGCCGGTGGTTTCGTCGATATCGAAGTCCAGCACCCTGGAGCCGCGGGTACCCAGCCCGAAGGAACCGCGCAGCGCCTTCTCGATTTGCAGCAGACCGTCCGCGCCCAGCGGTATCTCATCTTTCTCGCTGTTTCCGTTGGGATCACCGTCCCGGATCTCGATGAGCACCGACTCAAGATCCTCGAGCGTCTCAGGCGGCGACAGGTTCAGGGCGTCCATCCACTCGGCGTTGTAGAACATCTTCGGGGAAAGGTTGGATACCGACGCCGATACGAGATACGGGAAACCGTATATGTGGCCGTCCTGCATCGTCACGGTCTTCTTCACCTCGGCATAGTCGTCGAGGAGCTGGCTGTAGTTGGGCGCGTAGTCGGCCAGATAATCGGTGACGGGAACCAGTATTTCCTGTCCCGCATACTTGACGATGTCGGCATTGCTGATGCCTACTTTGAAGAATATGTCGGGAAGCTGGTTGGTCGACAGTGTCAGGCTCAGCTTTTCGGTGATCTGGCTGGTGGGATAGGCCTCAAAGTCGATATGGATGTTGGTCATTTCCTCATAGACTTTCCATATCTCGAGTTCATTGAAGTCGCCTTTGTTGTAGGGTCCGGCCATTGCGAAGGCTTTGAGCGTGATGGGTTCATCGACGATCGGGAAGGCGGTGCCGGTGCTGGTCTCTATGATGCCGTCATTCGCCTTGTCGACCGTGGATTCGGGTGTTGCGGGAGGCGCGGTAGCCTTGCCCGGCGTCGCGGTGGGAGCCGAAGTCTGCCCCTGTGTGCAGGCGCCCAGTGTGATAACCAGCGCCAGGGCGAGGGTGACGAAAAGAAACCTCTTCATGTACATCCTCTCCTTTATAAGTGTATCATCAAAGCCCGACGCATGCAATCGGGCCTGATTCCATTTTATCCCTTGATGGCCCCGATCATGACTCCCTGCACGAAATACTTCTGCAGCAGCGGATACAGCGCGAGCACCGGCAGGCTGGCCACGATGATGAGCGCGTACTTGATGCCCTCGGCCATCATCTGCCGACTGGCGATATCCTCGATCTCGTCGACCATTTCCTGTGACATCTGGTTTTGTATGAGTATCCCCCGCATGATGAGCTGCAGCGGGAACTTACCCTGGCTGTTGAGATAGATGAGCCCGTTGAAGAACGCGTTCCAGTGCCCCACGCCATAAAAGAGCACCATGACCGCGATGATGGGCTTTGACAGCGGCAGCACGATGCGCCACAGCGAGCCCAGGTTCGTACAGCCGTCCACAAACGCCGCCTCCTCCAGCTCGTAGGGAATCGATGTCTGGAAAAACGTGCGCATGATGATGATATTCATGACCGCGACGGCATTGGGCAGTATCATCGCGCCGAAGCGGTCGATGAGCCCCAGCTTCAGGACCACAAGGTACGTCGGGATGAGCCCCCCGCTGAAAAACATCGTAAAGGCCATCAGCGCGGTGATAAGGCCCTTGCCCCGGAGATTGCGGCGGGACAGCGGATATGCCGCGGCCGTCGTCATCGCAAGGTTCAGCAGGGTACCGGTGACCGTATACGCAAGCGTGTTTCTGTACCCGGTCATGATGTCGGGATCGCGGAAAACCATGCGGTAGGCCTTCAGGTTGGGCCTGACGGGCCACAGCCAGACCTTGCCGCCCATCACCGCCAGCGGATCGCTGAAAGAGGACGCTACGACAAACAGCAGAGGGTAGGCCACGACGATCAGCACGAGCGTGAGAAGCGTATAGTTTATCGTGTCGAAAACCCTGTCGTTCAGGGATCTGCCGGTTATCGCCACGGGGAGCCTCCTTTCTGTCTCAAGAAAACGCGCTTACCACAGGCTGGTTTCGCCGACCCGGCGGGAGATCGTATTGACCAGCACCAGCAGTATCATGTTGATGACGGAGTTAAAAAGGTTAACGGCCGTGGAAAAGCTGAAGTCCCGCTGTATGAGCCCCACACGGTACACGAACGTCGATATGACGTCGGACGTCGACCGGTTGAGGTCATTCTGCAGCAGGAATACCTTCTCAAACCCCACGCTCATCAGCTGACCGCTGTTGAGGATGAGCAGTATGACCGCCGTGGGCAGTATCCCGGGAATATTGATGTGCCATATCCGGCGCAGCCTGCCCGCGCCGTCGACGATGGCCGCCTCGTGAAGCTGCGGGTCGATTCCGGCAAGAGCCGCCATATAGATGATGGAGCTCCATCCGGCGTTCTGCCATATGCCCGAAAAGACATAGATCGTTTTAAACCAGGCAGGCTCGCCCATGAAATAGATGCCCTCAAAACCCAGCGCTTTGAGTATCCTGTTTACAAACCCTGCCTGCGGCGAAAGAAAGAGTATGATCATGCTGCACATGACCACCATCGATATAAAATGCGGCGCGTAGGTGACGGTCTGCACGGCCTTTTTAAAGCGCGTGTGGCGCACCTCGTTGAGCATGAGGGCCAGCAGTATGGGCACGGGAAATCCTGCAATCAGCGCGTACAGGCTGATGCCCAGCGTATTGGTGACGATGTTTTTAAAATAGTAGCTGCTGAAAAAGCGGTTGAAATGCTCGGCCCCGACCCAGGGGCTGCCCCAGATGCCCTTGGAGGCGATGAAGTTCTTAAACGCGATCTGCACGCCGTACATCGGGATGTATTTGAAAATGATGAAGTACGCGGCGACGGGTACGAGCAGCAGATACAGATCCCAGTTCCGTTTCAGGTAGCTGAAACCGGATACCCTGTTTTTGTGGCGGAGACTTGCAGCCTGATCCATCGCAACCCCTTCTTTCCAGCGCGGCTGTGCGCAGGCTTACACGGTTCTTCGACAATATGCATGGAAAAACGGCCTGTTTATAAATAAAGTATATATTGAACGATGTTATACCGTCAATCATTTGATTTTTTCTCATATGCATTTCTTTACATTGCGTCTATCGGGCCGTGAAAACGAATAGGGATATAGGATCGAGCGGATTTGAAAACCCCGGAGCGCCGTTTTCCGGCGCTCCGGGGTCCGGTTCTGTCAGGCGCGCACCCGGTCGTCGGTGGGATCGTAGTCGGACCAGTCGACGGTCCACGGTTTCTGGGTGCGGAACGGATATTTGAACTGGTTGCGGATGGCGCCTCGCGCCTCGAGATTGATCATGCAGGCGCGCAGGCAGCCGCGCCCGCCGCAAATGGCTTCTCCGTGCATGTATATGTTGTGCGGCTTTTTATAGTAGGGCGTGATGGGGCTGGGCTTGTATTCGTTGCTGCCCTCGATATAGGTACCCCATTCGCCCGGCTTGCACTTCTCGGCGCCCCGGAATGCCATCGCGCAGGCGTCGGAGTCGAGCTTCCCCATTTCGACCGTATGGCCCGCCAGATTGACCTTCACGGTCTCGGTCGCGCTGATCGCATCGCCGGGGCAGTCGCGCACACACGCCATGCAGCGGTTGCACAGCGGCGGCCCCTCGTATATCGGATCGGGCTCCAGCTCCATCTCGGTCATGACCATGCCCAGCCGCTGCCGGGGACCAAACTCGGGCGTCAGGAACACGTTGCTGTACCCGATCTCGCCAAGGCCCGCCAGATATGCGGCGATGCGCATATGGGGCATCACGTCGGGAGCGGGCTTGCCCGGCGCGACAGGCCGGCTCAGGGGCTTGCCGCCGCGGTAGCTCTCGGGCCCGTGGTACGCGTCGATCGGGCGCCAGTAATCGTGGTACCCGAACGGTATGCACTCATAGCCCTCGTCCTCGAATATTCGGGAGAAATTCATGACGAAGATCGGCATGTAGATGTTATTGATGCCGCCGTAGCCCATAGAGGGGTAGTTGCTCATGTGGGTTCCTTCCTCGATGCCCCGGAGCGACCCGCGGTAGATGCGGAACGCGAAGACGACCATCGATTTGGCCCTCGGCATGATGAAGCGGGGGTCCATCTGTGGCGGCGCTCCCTCGAAGCGGTCCATCGAGGCGATTCCGACAAGGTCTGCGCCCAGCGATTTGGCGATCTGTTTTACCTTTTTTGAATCAAGCATGGCGTTTCCTCCCTCCCTTTGCCTTAACTATGCCCTGTGCGGCACGTTCCGTCAATAGGAAATCCTTTTTTTATATGCGTATTTTTACATTCTCATGCATATGCATATCATTTTGCTATATTTTTTTCCACATGGTGCGTGACCTGTCTGCCAGACAGCGGATCAGACCAATGGCGTCCGGAACCCGCAGATGAGAGCATCCTGCCCTAAAATATCACATCCTCACGCCCGGGCCATATCCAGCACCGTCTGCGCGATCTTTCCCAAAGGCACCTGCCGCTCCACGCCGCCCAGATCGTAGGCGACCCTGGGCATGCCGTATACGACGCTCGAGGCCCGGTCCTGCCCGACGGTGCGCGCTCCCGCCCTGCGCATCGCGGCAATCCCCCGCGCCCCGTCGTAGCCCATGCCGGTGAGTATGACGCCCACCGCGCCCGCCCCGCAGCACGACGCCACGCTGTGAAAGAGCACATCGACCGAAGGACAGTGGCCGCTCACCTTTTCGCCCCCGAAGCAGCGGACAAACCTGTCGTTCCCGCGCCCCGCTACCTGCATGTGCATGCCGCCCGGCGCGATCAGCGCGACGCCCTGCCGGACCGGTTCCCGGTCCCGGGCCTCCCGGACCTCCATCGCGCAGCTGCTGTTGAGCCGCTGGGCAAACATCCCGGTAAAGACAGGCGGCATATGCTGCACGATCAGCACGGCAGGCATATCGGCCGGAAAACCCCGCACCACCTCGGAGAGCGCCTCGGGTCCTCCGGTCGACGCGCCGATCGCTACGATGATATCGCACCTCAGCGAGCGCGACGGGCCAGCGCTTCCCCGCGCGCGCAGCCGCCTGGAACCTGCGACCCTGGCTGTCGATGCGATCTTTATTTTAAACGCCAGTTCCCTGTGAAACCGCTCGATTTCACCGGAATCGCGCAGCTGCGGCTTGCTTACAAAATCCACGGCGCCCGCGTTGATCGCGTCGAAAACCCCGCCGCTCACCGAGCTTACCACGACGACGGGCAGCGGGTACTGGGGCATCAGCCTACGCAGGAACTCGATGCCGTTCATTTTGGGCATCTCGATATCCAGCGTGAGCACATCGGGCCGCAGGCTGATGATTTTATCCCGCGCCTCATAGGGATCCCCGGCCGTTCCCGCCACTTCGATCAGCGGATCCTTCTCAAGCCCTTTTCGGATCGATTCCCTGAAGACCATCGAGTCGTCTATGATGAGGACCCGTATTGCCGGACGAGAAAGCATGGCGCCTCCATCGGATCGTTATTGCAGTACCCCTTCGGGTTTGCGATATACGGCCGGCATCACGTACCGGTACATCGTTTTGTCGCGCTCAAGCGCCTCCGAGTGTCCGATGAACAGATAGCCTCCCGGCTCGGTCATCTCATAGAACCGGTTCACGAGCGCGTTTTTCGTGGGCTGGTCGAAATAGATCATGACGTTGCGGCAGAATATCACGTGGAACTTTCGCCGGAACGGGAGTTCCTGCTCCATCAGATTGAAACGCCGGAATATGACCTGGCTGCGGATCCGCTCGCAGACCCGGAAGCGGTCTTCGCCGACGCGCTCGAAATACCTGCCAAACAGATCCGCGGGCATCCGGCTGATCGACTGGCCGCTGTAGCATCCTTCCTGTGCGTGGCGGATCGCGCGGGTGGATATGTCGGTACCCAGTATCCGGGTGTCCCACGACGCAAGGCGGCTCCCGAAGAACCCGTCAATCACCATCGCCAGCGAGTATGCTTCCTCGCCGGTGGAGCACCCGGCGCTCCATAT
>JBMNNN010000185.1:0-4157 GCA_050942555.1 Christensenellales bacterium | reverse complement strand
CCTGGGACCCGATGGCGGAGACCGAGGCGGCGAGCTCATCGCGCAGGGAACGCCCGAACAGGTGACGGAGGTCACACACAGCTATACCGGACAGTACCTGAAAAAAGCGCTGTCGGAATAGCGCTAGCGCGCAGGATTCGAATCCGGCCCGTACGAAACCTGTCCGGGCTGGGTTGCATTTCCCTGAAAACATTGCTATCGCTCGCGCCCTCGTGGTATACTTCCTCCTGCGGCCACCGGCTGTCGGCAGGACGAGTCCGCCGCCGATGGTATGAAATGCGCTCTGGATGGTGATCGGATGAGAAACGGGACTCCGCGCGATACGAAAGCGCATCCCATCGCGGCGGCGCGTACGATGCGTGCGCTGGCTTTGGCTCTGATAGCGGCGGCGCTGCTGCTGTCGGGGTGCGAACCGGCCTCCCCGCCCGCAGGCGCGACCGATGCGCCGACCGCCGGGGGAATGCTGACCGCGGCGGCCACGGCGCCGGGCGCGCCGCAAACGCCCGCCCCGTCTCCGACCAACGCTCTCACACCTACCCCTTCCCCTTCCGCGCCCGCGCCCACCGACACGCCCCGCCCGGCGGAAACCTGCTACATAGTCGGCGACGGGGTGCGAATGCGTGCACAGGCGGGAACCGACGCCGAGATTCTGTGCACGCTCCCCCACGGGACGCAGCTCAATCGCCTCGAACGCGGACAGGAGTGGTCGAAAGTGCAGTATCGGGAAACGACGGGCTATATCCGAAACGACCTTCTGAGCGACACCGCCCCGCAGCCGCGCCCGACGCAGGCCGTGCAGCGCGTCGATAATCCGCGCATCGTCGTCCGCAAGTCGGAGCGGAAGCTCGAGCTTTGGGACGGCGATACGCTGGTGGGCCGCTACGCGATAGGGCTTGGATGGAACCCGGAAGGCCACAAGAAGGCCGAGGGCGACGGGCGCACGCCCGAGGGCGAGTACTACGTCTGCATGCGCAACGCGCACTCAAGCTTCTATCTGTCGCTGGGCGTATCCTACCCGAATAAAGAGGATGCGCGGGCCGCGCTGGACGAGGGCCGCATCAGCCGGGATACGTACAACGAGATCGCCGCCGCGATAGACGGGGGCCGCCGCCCGCCGTGGAATACCCCGCTGGGCGGCGAGATTATGATCCACGGGCACGGCGGCGACAGGGACTGGACCGCGGGGTGCGTGGGGGTCGACGACGAGGTCATGGACATACTGTGGGACGCCTGCCCGCTTGGTACCCCGATTACGATCCTGCCATAGCGCCGTAAATAAAGGGCGGACCTATGAAGGCCCGCCCTTTGTATATGCAGATCATGCCGTTAGCGAGATCCGGATGAATACGACCGTGCCGCTTTCCGCCGACGCGAAAAGATGATCGTTACCCGTCGGGTTGTTGTTAAACGCCCACGACAGCGTCGCTCCCCTCTCGTATACCCGGGGCAGACCATAGGCGTCGATGAAATCCACGATCGACGCGCCAACCGCCAGTCCGGGCGGCATCTGCGCCCGGGCAGAGGTCGTTTCGATCGCGTACAGCTCGCCCTGCGCGAATGTCGCGGCCGTGCCGTCGCTCCACACAATCCGCCGCGTCCCGTCGCCTGGCTCCTTGTCGCTGAGCCTCTCGGGAACCTCCCCGTAACCGGCGGCCATCGCCGCCTCGATCGACGCGAGCGCTTCGGCTTCGGGCGCGCCAAGCCGCGTATTCCACAGCATGAGATCGTCGTGCGTCAGCGAAGCCTTCCGTCCCGGCCACTCGGGATGCGTCGCGGTAAAATCGGGCGCGTCGACGCCTTCCTCCGCGCACAGCCGCTCCACGAACTCCTGCCAGTTGTCCCGCAGTATACCGTATTCGTCCTCGATTTCGCTGATCATGTCGTCATAGGGCAGGCCGAACGCGTTGCCCGATGTACCGGGCGCAGGGGTGACCTGGGGCGCGGGAGTCGGCGTCGGTTCAGGCGTACCATGCGGCTCGTCGGGCCCCGCGACGCGCACGAAATATTCATGCTCCGGGTCCTTCTTGAGAAGCAGCACCGTCACGCGGCCTTCGCGCTCGTACCGCACCTCGATAATATCCGGAATGTCCTGCTCTATGAATGTCCAATAGATCTGCGCGGTGTCCCGCGCCTCAGGCTGCGGGTCTCCGATATCCCATGTTCCCCCGGCCGTCTCCACACCCGTTACGAATCTGCCCCAGCTTGCGGTCCATGTCCCAGCGACGGGGTTCCCCTGCGCGTCGGCGGCGGTCAGATGAATGCCGAACGCCGACGAGAGCAGCGGAGAGTAGCGGCTCGGGGCGGCCGTAATCGTGATCGCGCCGCCGGGCATTTCCGTCACGCCGGGCGATACCGTCGTCGCGGCTATGGTTCCCGGCGGAGACGCCGCAGACGGCGCCGCGGGAGAAACGATATCGGGAACCGGCGCGAGCCATCTGGGCAGCAGTACCGCCAGCGCGATCGCGAGTGCCAGCGCCGGAGCGGCGATCAGGTATCCGCGCCGGGACGGCTTTTCATAGAGGCGCGACCCGATGGACGGCCACAGCTCCCGCGCCCGCCGGGCGGCCTCGTCGGTGTGCGCGCGCAGCGCGCGTGCCGCGCGCCGGTCGAGTTCATCATCATTTCGTTTCATCCGGATCACCCTCCTCGAGGTATCGTGCCAGAAGCGTCCTGGCTCTGTGCAGCCGGGACTTGACGGTTCCTTCGGGCACGCCCGTGAGCGAAGCGGTCTCGCGCACGTCGTAGCCCTCCAGATAATGGAGCGCGACCGTCGCCCGCAGCGGCGCGGGCAGCCGGTCCACCGCGTCCATCAGCCCGCCCTGCCCGGCGGACTGCCTGGGCTGCAGCGGGATCATCCGCTGTCGGAGGCTGCGCGCGCGGAAGCGGCGGCATTCGCGGATCAGTATCGTGGTGATCCACGGCCCGAAGGGACGCTCCGCGTCGTAGCGGTCGATATGGCGCCAGGCGCGTATAAACGCCTCCTGCACCGCGTCGTCGGCTGCGGCCTCGCCGCCCGCAGCCACGCGGGCGATGCGCATGAGCCGCTCGCCGCACAGACTCCAGACTTCGAAAGCCGCATCCGGGTCGCCTTCCCGCCATCTGACTGCAGCCCGGCTGAGTTCTTCGGGCCATTTTTCCGCCATGCATTCCGCTCCCTTCACCCTATATACCCGCACAGACCCGGAAAAGGTTCACGCAATATATTTTTTTAATGAATTGCTCTGAAACCTGTTGGAGAAAGAGTGGCAAGCCGCTTAAAAACCTGATTGAAATAGGTAACGCTCTCAAATCCGCACGCGCGCGCGATGTCGGCCACCGGCCGGGCGCGGTCCTCCAGCAGCAGCCGTTTGGCGCGGTTGATCCGATGGGCGTGGATGTACTCGAAAGGACGGACGTTGAGCGCCTGGCGGAACAGCAGGCACAGATACTGGGGCGATACGCCCGCCTCGCCCGCCAGCTCGGCCAGCGCGAACGGCCTGTCGATATGGGCTTCAATATAGCGCATCACCGGCTCCAGGCGGCTGTACGCGGCTGCGCGGAGGCTGTCGTCGGCGGGAAGGAACCGGCTCAGATCCACCAGTATGCGGTACAGGCGGCTGGACAGCGCGGCCTTGACGCCGAGCTTGCTCCCGCGCAGTATCTCGGCAAACTCCCGGAATCCCGCCGTGAACAGCTCGGGCGCGGGCAGCCGGAACGCCATCGAATGCTCGAATCCCAGATAAGCGAGCAGCTCGGGCAGTCGGCCGCCCTCGAATGTAATCCAGTCGACGAGCCAGGGCTCCGATATCGGCGCATAGCGATGCGGTTCGCGCGGGTACAGTATCGCGACCATGTCGCGTCCGACCGTGAAGGAGCGACCGCCTGCCTGCATGCTTCCTTCGCCCGCGACGCAGCGAAAAAGATGATAGTATTCGTACCCGTCGGGCCGGTTGATCTGCCGCTGGTTGCTCGAGAGCCCCACGCCCTCTACCCGCAGCGGCAGCGCCCGGTCGTGCTCGTCCGCGGTAAAGTAGGCAGTTATCCGCTCACCCGACATGATCGCGCAGCGCTTCGAGCGCTATATCGGGCCTTATAACGGGAGGCGCCTCAAATCCCTCGCGCAGCAGCGCAAGCCCCTTGAATGCCGACTCGCTGACGACGCACACCACCCGCGCGCC
>JBMNNN010000184.1:0-4165 GCA_050942555.1 Christensenellales bacterium | reverse complement strand
TCGCCTCTTGTTTACAATAAAATATAACATCCGTACCCGCCGCTGTCAAGGCATCAGAAAACCGATCTTCCTGCGCACCTTTGCGAGCGTTTTGGCCGCGTCCCGGGACGCGCGGGCTGCCCCGTCGGCCATGACCTGCTTAAGATAGGGACGATCCGCCATCAGCCGCCGGTAGTTCTCCTGAACCGGCAGGAGCCGCGCTGCCGTGGCCTCGGCCGCGGCCTGCTTGAGACGGCTGTAACCCTGTCCCGACAGCTCCCGCTCGAGGTCGGCGATCGCGCGGCCGGTCATCGCCGACAGTATGGTCAGCAGGTTCGATACGCCCGGTTTCTCCTCGGGCGCGTAGCGTATCTCCCCGTCGGAATCGGTCACAGCCCGGCGGAATTTGCGCTCGATCGTCTTTTCGTCGTCCAGCAGCGATATATAGCTGCCCGCGTCGTCGGACTTTGACATCTTCGCGCCGGGATCCTGCAGGCTCATGATGCGCGCAGTGACGGGGCTTATATAGAGCTCGGGCACCCGGAACGCCTCCCCGTACGCGTTGTTGAAGCGGATCGCGATATCCCGCGTGATCTCCAGGTGCTGCTTCTGGTCCGCCCCCACGGGGACGAGATCGGCCTGATAGAGCAATATATCCGCGGCCATCAGCACCGGGTATGTGAAAAGCCCGGCGTTGATGTTGTCGGCGTGCTTTTGGGACTTATCCTTGAACTGCGTCATGCGGCCCAGCTCGCCCATATATGTATAGCAGTTCAGAAGCCACATGAGCTCGCTGTGCGCGGGCACATGGGACTGCAGGAACATGACGTTCTTTTGGGGATCCAGCCCGCAGGCGATGAGCAGCGCCAGCGACTCCAGCGAGCGCCGCCGTAGCTCGGCGGGATCCTGCCTTACGGTGATCGCGTGCAGGTCGACCACGCAGTAATAGCAGTCGTACCCGTCCTGCAGCTTTACCCAGTTGCCGATGGCCCCGATATAGTTACCGATCGTGAATATGCCCGAGGGCTGTATGCCGCTGAATATGACCGGTCTTTTCGTCTCACTCATACATTTTTCCTCCCTTTTCTATAACAAAAAACCCCGCCCTATTCCAGGACAGGATTTCCCTGCGGTACCACCTGATTTGACGCGATCGCGCCCGCTCAGCCCGGGCCGTGAGCCCGGTCCGGTATAACGGCCGGAACCGTCGAAGACTACTCCCCGCAAAACCCGGGTTTCGCCTCCGCGCTCGGGGACCCATTCGGCTTTGGCGCATTCGCGCCGGGCTCCCACCTGTCCCCGGCTCTCTGGGCGAAGCGTTCCGCGCCTACTTGCTCCCGTCGTCGCTTTTTGGATTGCCCCGAGAATACCATAAAAGCGCAGCCCGGTCAAGGAGGGTTCGGGATTTTTCAGGGTAGGAATCCGCTTTGCATCTCCGACGGAATGCGCGGGGATGGGCGGCAGGCTGCAGGGTGGAGGTTTTTGATATTACTCGTTGACGAACCGGCTCTCCAGGCGCCCTATGCCCCCGATCTCCACCGTGAACACATCGCCTGCCTTCACGAATAGCGGCGGCCTGCGCGCAAAGCCTACGCCTTCGGGCGTGCCGGTCATGATCACCGTACCGGGCAGCAGCGTAAAGTGCATCGAGCAGTAGCTGACGATCTGCGCCGCCGAGAATATCATATGCGATGTATTGGACTCCTGCACGACGTTCCCATTGAGCAGGCCGCGTATCGGCAGCGCTGTGGGATCCAGCTCGGTCTCTATCCAGGGGCCGAGCGGGCAGAACGTATCGAAGCTCTTCCCGCGGGCCCATTGCCTGTCCAGTTTGAGCTGGCAGTCGCGCGCGCTTACATCGTTGCCGCATGTATATCCCAGCACATAGTCCGGCGCTTCGTCTTCCCCGACGCTCTTTGCCCGCCTGCCGATTACCACGCACAGCTCGGCCTCATAATCGATTTCGTCGGGGGCAGCCTTGGGAATGATCACAGGATCGCCGGGACCCGTCACGCTTGTGGTCAGCTTCAGGAAAATCTCGGGGCGGGCCGGAACCTCCATGCTGCTTTCCGACGCGTGCGTTTTATAGTTCAATCCGATGCAGATGATATTAGGCGGATCGACGGGCGCAAGGATTTTAAGATCGGAGAGCCGGTGCCGTTTTTCCGTTTCCCTTATGCTGCCGAATGGAAGCCCTTCGATCTCAAATACATCGCCGCTCACGATTTTTCCGTAAAATATTCTGTCGCCCAGCATAAATCTCCCGATTCTCATATCTACACCTTTCTTTCCGTTATTGCATAGACATCGATTCTCTGTTTGCGAGGTACTGCGGGCGCTGCCCGGTCAGCGCCATGATTACCTGCCCGGCGGCCTTTTCCCGCAGCTCGACGTCCGAGTCGTCCGAATAAAAGGCCACGTGCGGGGTTACCACGACATTGTCGTACCGCAGAAGGGGCGACTTCAAATCGCCCGGATCGGTCTCCATGACGTCTAGGCCGCACCCCGCTATGAGTCCCCCGGCGATCGCGTCGCAGAGGTCCTTTTCGTTCACCAGCGGCCCCCGGGATGTGTTTATGAGGACCGCGCTCCTTTTCATCCGCTGAAATACGGCGGCATTGACAATGCCCCGCGTGGACGCATTGAGCGGGGCGTGGAGCGACAGCACGTCGGCTTTTTCGGCGAGCTCCTCGAACGACTGCGCCCTCCTGACCGCGAGCGAAGCGAATACCTCGTCGGCGACGAACGGATCATAGGCCATGACAGCCATGCCGAATGCCCGCATCCGCACCGCGACGGCCCGGGCGATATTGCCCAGCCCCAGCAGGCCCGCGGTCAGCGTGCCAAGCCGCGGTATCGGCCGGGCGAAGTTCAGGTCCCAGACGCCGCTTTTCACTGCCTGCGACAGATACGCGGTCTTCCTCAAACATGTCAGCATCAGGGCCAGCGTATGGTCGGCCACCTCGGCGATGCAGTAATCGGGCACGTTGGTAACCATGATGCCCCGCTCGCTGGCGGCGGCGATGTCGATGTTGTTGATGCCGATTCCCGTGCGGGCGATGATGCGGCAGCGCGCCGCCGCGCCGATGACAGCGGCGGTGATGTCCGCATAGGTGACGATCATGGCGTCGGCGCCGGGGGCGAGTGCGATCAGCGTTTCCTCGTCGGACGCCGGGGCCAGCTGGAGCCGTGCGCCGATGGCATTAAGCATCGACCGCTCGATTTGCTGATCGGGAAAGATGCAGTCGGTCATGAGTACCGTATAGCGCGCCATGTCTGTACCCCCTCCAAAAATGCCCGGGTTCCCGGTCAGTCCCTTGCGCCGCAGCTGCGGCCGCCGTCAATGAGGTAATTGACGCCGGTGATAAACGCGGCCTTGTCCGAACAGAGATAGAGTATGAGATCGACGATTTCGCCGGGCTGGGCCGCACGTCCCAGGGCGGTTCGCATCTTCGCCATCGCGGGCCGGGTCAGCACCGGCCCGGGCGATACGCAGCATACCCGGACGCCGTAGGGCGCGCCGTATAGCGCAAGCGATTTAGTAAGCCCGTACATGACGCCGCTCTTCGCGGTGCAGTATTCGATATTGGTGGATCCCGTCTCGCCCTCGACCGAGCCGATATTGATGATGACCCCGCTTTTTTGTTTGATCATATGCCCGATCCCTGCGCGGGCAAAGTATACGGGGCCCTTCAGGTTCACATCCAGCGCCCAGTCGATCACGCCGATATCGAGATCGGCGAACGCATCGTATTGCCCCAGTATACGCCTTGCCGATCCGCCGGCGCAGTTTACGATGATATCGAGGCCGCCGAAGTTTTGTATCGCGTAATCGACCGCGCTTTTAACCTGCGCGTAGTCCCGCACGTCGACCGCAAGCGCGGCTGCCCGGCCTCCGCGCTCGCGGATCTGCGCGGCCGCCTCCCCGGCAGCTTCGATATTCATATCGGCCAGTACGACATTGGCGTTGCGCTCTGCAAAACTCCGGGCCGACAGAAGCCCCATGCCCGAAGCGGCCCCGGATATGATGACCGTCTTGTCCGTAAACATATGCTTTTACTCCTATACGCATTTTGTGCTGAGTACCCGGCCTCCGTCGATGACGAAGTTCTGACCGGTGATGAAGTCCGATTCGTCGGACGCAAGAAAGGCGATAAGGTTTGCTACCTCATGCGGCTTGCCCACC
>JBMNNN010000183.1:0-4259 GCA_050942555.1 Christensenellales bacterium | reverse complement strand
CCAAACGGTCTGGTGCTCGCGGGTCTCGTCCCGGGCGTACTCGCCGCGGCGCTGCGCATGAATGGCGGGCCGTGGTGGGACGGGCTAGCAGGCGCTCTGGCGGGCGCCGTCCCGCTCATCGCCATTGACCTACTATCCCGGCTCATACTGCGCCGCGAGGGTATGGGCGGCGGCGACGTGAAGCTGATGGCGATGGTGGGGCTGTTTCTCGGATGGCGGCTGACGCTCCTGTCGCTCCTCCTCGCGGTGTATCTGGGAGGTTTGGCGGGCATCGTGCTGCTGGCCACCCGCGTACTGCGGCGCGGCGGGCAGTTTCCGTTCGGGCCGTTCCTGGCGGCCGGCTCGATGCTTTCCATGCTCGCGGGCGGCGAGATACTGAACTGGTGGCTGGGGATTTTTGCCTAACCCCGGGGATGGTGGTCGGATGAATTGGCTGCGAAAACTCCAAAGCGATGAGAAGGGTCTCACCTTCCTCGAGGTGCTGGTCAGCGTCGTCATACTGGCGTTGATCATCAGCCCGTTTTTGGGAGTGTTCGTCACCAGCGCCCGGTACACGGTACGCGCTCAGGATATCACGAACGCGACCTATACCGGAGAGCACATCATAGAGGAGCTCGTCGGCCTCGACTATGCGGCGCTCCTGTCGGCGCAGAGCGACAGCGTCGAGCGGGGCGGCATGTACGCGATGATCCGCTGCGAGCCTGCGGGCGTGCACAGCGAGCTGCTGCCCAAGGACGCGCACGGCGATCCCGCGCCCCACTGCTACCTGCACATCCTCTACGGCGAGACGGGCGTGCTGGTCGTGGGGCCGGACGGCTACCGGGATACGTTCCCGGGCGCGTCGACGCTGGCGCTGGGGGATGGCGGACTCACGGTAGGCACGGAGCTCTTCCCGGTCTCGGCGGGCAGTCTGCCCGTCGTAGTCATACTCAATAACGCGTACTCGCCGGGCGGCGGCATCGTATTTACTAACACGCGCGCCGACACCCGGCTCGTGTACTACACGAACTCCGCGCGAAAGAGCGACCTCACCGCGTCGGGCGTGGACGAGGGGAACACCGCGATCTACGAGGGCGTGGACGACTACGCCAGGTCGCTGGTGCGCGTGATCGTGTCGGTATACAGGGACGAGGCCAGGAGCGAGCTGCTGTGCGTGGTCGAGGACTACCTGCGGCCCCGCAACCCATCATGAGGTGGGCGGCATGAGGAAACTGCTACGCAGCAACAGGGGAATCACGCTCATAGAGCTAATCATAGCTATCGGCATAGGCGTGTCGGTACTCGCCTGCGCGTACGGGCTCGTGAACTATGGATTTCGCACATACGGGGAGAACGCGGCGCGTATACGGGCGCAGCAGGCCCTCCGTACGGTCGCGCTCTACGTGTCGCGCGACCTGCACCGCGCGGACCCGGACGAGGTGACGATCGATCCCATGGCCGCCACGCCCGAGGGCGACTACTACGCCGACAGGCTGACGGTGGACGGCACGACATACCAGATCAACAAGTCCGGCGAAGCGCTCATGAACGGAACCCCGATGGCCGGGGGGCTTACGGAGCTCTCGTTTACGCGCACGGGCGACACCGTCGCATATACGATCACCGGGGTATATTTAGACAGAAACAGGGAAGAAAAGACCGTCACCGTCACGTCCAGCGTCACGCTGCGCTGACACGGGGCCAAGCCACAGGAGGTGCATCCCATGCGATATATACGCTGCGCGCTCCGCAACGAGCGGGGCACCGTGCTCATGACCGTGATGATGGTCATGCTGATACTGTCGATCATCGCGATCGGCGCGATACAGGCCTCGGCCAATAATATCACGGCCGCCAAGAAGGTGGACAACTATGAGCGGCTCTACTACGGAGCAGAGAGCGCGGCAAACGCCGCGGCCGAGACGCTGCGTAAGGAGGTGGCGGAGTACTACAATCTGATGGCCGCGGAAACGATGGTGGCGATCGAGGAGCACTATAATAGCACCGGTATCATACTGCGGCTGGAGAACTGCATACCCTACATCAACAGAAGAAACGGGTTCGATACACAGATAGTACAAAACAGCCGGGAGGCCTATCAGGAACCGCGGCTCACCGAATATGAGTTTGGCGCCATTACGACGCATACGACTTTTTCCGATCATGTGGAAATCATCCCCGGGATGACAGCCGATGATCCCGACATCCATCGGTTTACCATCCTATGTACCGCCATGGAGGGGGATGTTACGCGAACTTTCGAGTCCTACGTGGATATACCGTTTATCGATATCAATCTGGACGATAACCGATCGGATCCGCCGGATTTCAATTATGGTCTTGTGGTGGGCGGACAGCTGCAGCTGAACGAGGGCGGAATCAAACTCAAAGTCAACGGGGATGCCGCCACTTCCACGATGCCCTATGAGGATCCGGGATTTTTGGGGTTGAATCCATCGAACTTTACGTGCTGGAATCGGGATGATCCGGACTTCATCCAGCCCGAAATAGCCGATAAAATAGACTGGGAGCTGGATTTTGACGCGATGCTCCGACAGGCGCGTGAAGATCTGACGCTGTCCATGCCCGGCGCTCCCGGCGCTCCGGCTCTGCCGGGCGGAGGCAACAATATAAACCACGGTGATCCCATCCGCCTGACCGGAAGCCCGAACCCGGCCATATTCAAGGACTCGCAGACGCGGTCGATCACCGTAGAGCCCCGTAAGTCCTCAGATGTGACGACCAATGCGATCATATCAAGCAACGGCGCGCTAACCGTTCGCTGCTATGAAGAAAAGCTCCTCGGTATCGTGATAAGACGCCGCATACTGACCATATCGGGCAGTGGAGGCGCGCTGCGGGCCGCGGGGGATCTGAGCATAGACAGCCGGACCAACGTCAGCGGCACCGAGTCCAATCCGACCATACTGCACAGCGTATCGGGCAGCGTATCCGCCGGAGCCAACGCTCAGTATACGAGGATACATGCGGGCGGCGGCAGTATATCAGTGGGCGGCCAGTACCTGGGAAAGGGTACCGAGAGCCAGCCGATCCGCAACTATGCCAGCGGCAGCATCACCATGAACAACAGCAGCAACGGAGCGTCCTATACCACCATGCAGGCCGGATCAAGCATCACAATGCGGGGGACGCTTTTTGCGAACTGTAACTTCTATGCGGGCGGCTCGCTTGATCTGACCGGCACCCGCTTTACCGACTGCGTGCTGTACGCCGGGAGCGGAATGTCACTGGACGGCGAGTATGTCAACTGCGTAATCTATGCAAATGGTAATCTTTCGCTGGACGGGACTTTTACGAGCTGCGAAATCCATACGAACGGCAGCTTCACACTGGAAAACAGCGCCAGGATAGAGGACAGCTTCGTATATGCCGGAGGATCAACGCGCATACGGAACTCTACGGATCTCATGTCCAGCAGAATCTACTGCAACGGAAACCTGACCTACGATACAACATGGAGCCTGGGTCTGGACGACTGGGCGTATGCGGAAAACTGCATGTTCATAGTCGGAGGTACCACGACTATCGGACAGTACACGATAGACAGCATTATTCTCTCCAGAGGCGCTATGACGTTAAATGGAGCAGAGTGCGACAACGCCCTTTACTACTCCAATGGCGACATGAATTTTCGGGGCATATTCAAACAGAATGTTACAAACGGGGTATTCTATACCAATGGGAAAGTTGATATTGATTCCAACATATTCACTACAGTAAAACTGACAGGCGGGCAGATCATATGTAAGGGAGATATGCTGCTGGAGAAATTTCTTTTCAATAATGCGCATACCATCACCTATAACCCGCTGCAGTGCGATACGCTTCTGCAGGCGACAACCCTGTACGATCCGAACGGACTCAATATCATACCCAAGGTGATATACCCACCAATCATAACCATACCTGTGATCGGTATAGATGAATCCATCGCCGAGACTCCGTAAATCCCGCGCGATCATCACGCCCGAAAGGAGGAGCCCATGCCCGATAGAAACGTCCGCTTCCCGTCGCCCGGACAAGCACTGCGCAGCAACCGGGGCTCCTCGCTACTGACCATCGTCACGGTCATGATGGTGCTGACGCTCTTAGGCATGGGGGCCATGACGCTGTCGGTCAATTCGGTGGTGGGCTCAAAGAAAATCGATAACTTCGAGCGGGCGCACTACGGCGGAGAGTCGGCGGTCTCCTCGGCTCTGGAGACGCTCAAAAAGCAGGTGGTGGCCTACTACGCGCGGATGGCGGCCTACCGGAACCAG
>JBMNNN010000181.1:0-4287 GCA_050942555.1 Christensenellales bacterium | reverse complement strand
CCCAGAACTATTTTACACTAACGATTTTGGCGGCAACTTCGATTAGCTGAGAACTTCGTGATAAGAATGCGTGCAAGTAAATACTGTTACCCTGATCCGGCAATAAACGACGAACTGTATTGATGATTTTTCCATCGGGTTATGGTATACTGTCCGGGGGAACCGCGCCGTGGGAGGGATGGCTTTGAGAACCTTTCGCATCATCGCTACCGTGCTTATCATCCCGGCGCTCATCATCAGCGCGACCGCGCTGGAGGCGGTGCTTTTTTTCCGGCTGACGGCGCTCAATCCGAATTTCTACCGGCGCTGGCTCGCGCAGCGCGGTTTTTACGACGCGGTTTACGACACGGCGATGGAATCCGCGGCCCAGCAGGCGCAGGAAGCTGCCGGGGGCGATATCGGCATGCTGGCCGGCATCATCCGGGAGGTCCTGCCCCGGGACGAGTTTGCGGATCTGTGCGCCGGGTACCTGGGCGCGATGGCCGAATACCTGAGCGGGCACGAAGTCACGGAGAAGTTCGACTTTACGGAAATCATCAGCGGGATCATGCTGCACGTGATGATAGCGAACATCGAGCCGACCCTCCCGCCTGGCATCCCCGTCGGGGACGCGCTTCATCAAAGCGGCCTGACGGCTGCCGAGATATTCGCGCTGGATACCGCCGCGTTTGCGCAGCTCGTCGGCCTTACGCCCGAACAAGCCGCTTCCTTCATGGGCGGACAGTCGGGCTTCCAGCCGCTCCTGAGAGACGTGGAGGAGCAGACCCGGCTTATCCCCCTTTCCAGCAACTGGAGCCGCGAGGCCGAGATCGAGTTCGCGCAAAGCACCCGGGACATGCGCGAGGCGCTGACGCTCCTGGGGCGTATCCATATCGGCGCATGGGTCGCGTGGGCCGTATCGGCGGCGCTTCTTTTCGCGCTGTGGGGGCGCAGGGCGCGGGCGCCGCTGGTCACATCGGGCGTGCTGCTGGCACTAAACGGCGTGCTGCTGGCGCTTCCGGGCGCGCTACTGATGCTGGCAATGCGCTCAGGAGGGCGGGATTTCCGTTCGGGTATCGTATTCGCGCCGGGAGCGATATCGGATTTTATCGTAAAGCAGCTCATTCCCGCGGCAGGCCGGGTGCTGATGCTGACAGGAGGCGCGATGGGTATCGCGGCGCTCCTCCTTTGGACGGCGGCTTATTTTGCGGAGAAACAACGCCCGGCGCGTGCCGGAGTCCCGCCGCCCGGCGCGCTATAGCGATATTTTATTCTTGCTGGCGAGGTACAGACGATGAAGAAGAAAAAAAACCGGTTCCTCCCCCGCGTCCTTTTGGTGGCGACGCTCGGCCTGCTCATATACGGAACAGTTCAGTTCATCCGCTGCTGGAATCAGCTGGAGGCGCTCGCGAGCTACAGAGATGAGCTCGCCGGACAGCTGGACGAGATACGGGAAAAGAATGAAGAGCTGATGCGCGAAATCGAGTTTTCCAAAACGCCCGACTTTATCGAGCGGATCGCCCGGGAAATATTCGGCTGGGTCAAGCCCGGCGAGATAAAATTTGTCGAAGAAGGTGCGGACAGCGGGAACTGACGGCTGCTCGGCGGGGCTACAGCCTTTTAGGTATCTGCGACCGGGTATGGGCAGTCTGTTACAGCCTGTTTTTCACCTGACCGGCCAGGCGGCGGAGCGACCGGGCGCCGCCGCTTTTTTGCTCAAAAATGGACGATTTTACGCGACGAAACCATTGACACAGGTACAGGAATTTGATAAAATTAACACTGAGATGTGATTTATTCACACATAAATGAAAATAATATAACGAATCCATCGGAAAGAAGGTCTGGGTATGGCAAAAGTTGTCATCATGCCGCGCCAGGGCATATCGGTCGAAAGCTGTATCATCACCAAGTGGATGAAATCGGTCGGAGACGCGGTAAAGCCCGGCGATATACTTTTCTCCTATGAAACCGACAAGGCTGCCTTTGACGAGGAGGCGCAGGACGAAGGGATACTGCTGTACCGCTTCCACGACGAGGGCGACGACGTACCCTGCCTGGAGCCTGTATGCATCATCGGCGAAGCGGGCGAGGACATCTCAGACCTACTGGGCTCGGCTTCCGCCGGGATACCTGCAGACGAGCCGGCTCCCGCCGCGCAGGAACCGCCCGACGAAGCGCCCGCGACGGCGAAGAGCGCGCCGGTTCGCGGGGAGACGGTCAAGGCGAGCCCGCGCGCCCGGCGTCAGGCCGAGCGGCTAGGCGTCGCCATCGACGACGCCAGCCCCAGCGGGCCCGACGGGCGGGTCATCGAGCGGGACGTACTGGCGCTGCACCGGCAGGGCGCAGCCGCCACAAAAGCGGCGGCCGGCGCGCCGGCCGCGCAGCTTGCGGGCACAGGCATAGGCGGCCGCGTCACCGCAGCCGACCGGACCGCGCCCGCTCCCGAGGCGCAGCCTGCCGCTGCACCCGCGGCCCCCGCGGCCGTGGCGGCCTACGAGGACAAACCCCTTCCGCAGATACGCAAGGTCATCGCGCGGACGATGCATTCGTCTCTGTCGCAGATGGCGCAGCTCACCCACCATACGTCGTTCGACGCGACCGCGATACTCGCCTACCGCGAGCGGCTCAAGGCCAGCGCCGAGGCAATGGGGCTTCCCAACATCACGCTGGGCGATATCGTGTCCTTTGCGGTCAGCCGCGTGCTGCCCCATCACCCCGACCTCAACGCGCACCTGCTGGACGGCGGCGTCATCCGCCGCTTTTCGGGCGTCCATCTGGGATTGGCCGTCGATACCGACCGGGGACTGATGGTACCCACGCTCTTTGACGCCGACAAGATGTCGCTTGCCGCTATCGCGACGCGCTCCAAGGAGCTGGCCGCAGCCTGCCGCAGTGGTTCTGTCAGCCCCGACGCGCTCACAGGCGGCACGTTTACCGTGACCAATCTGGGCACGCTGGGCGTGGAGATGTTCACGCCTGTCATCAATCCCCCCCAGACCGGCATACTGGGCGTGTGCTCGATCGTATACCGGCCGCGGAAGGGCCGCGACGGCGCGATCGAGTTCTATCCCGCGATGGGACTTTCGCTCACATACGACCACAGGGCGCTGGACGGGTCCCCGGCCTCCCGCTTCCTGCGCGAGCTGTGCGACGCGCTCGAGCATTTCGACGTGCTGCTGAGCCGGTAAAGGAGGAGCGCGATGTATGATCTCATGGTTCTGGGCGGAGGCCCGGCCGGATACTGCGCCGCCGAGCGGGCCGGGGAAGCCGGTCTTCGCGTGGTGCTCTTCGAAAAGCGCAGCCTGGGCGGCGTATGCCTCAATGAGGGCTGCATCCCCAGCAAGGCGCTTCTCAATTCCGCAAAGATTTACGAATCCGCCTTGCACGGGGCGGCCTACGGCGTGACGGTCACGGGCGCGGCGCTCGACCATGCCGCGGTGATCGCCCGCAAGAAAAAAGTCGTGCGCACGCTGGTCGCGGGGGTGAAGGCCAAGATGAAGCATGCGGGCGTCACCGTCGTGGAGGGCGAGGCCCGGCTCACGGGCCGAACAGACGAGGGCTTTGCCGCACAGTGCGCAGGGGATACATATGCGGCCCGCCGCCTGCTCATCGCAACCGGCTCCGAGCCCGCGACGCCGCCCATTCCCGGTCTGCGGGAGGCGCTCGCGTCGGGCTTCGCGCTGACCAACCGCGAAGTGCTCAATCTGCCCGCCGCGCCCGCGCATCTTGCCATCATAGGCGGCGGCGTGATCGGCCTTGAGATGGCCAGCTACTACCATGCGGCGGGAAGCCGCGTTACGGTCGTGGAAATGCTCGATCATATCGCCGGGAACACCGATGCGGAGATCGGCCGCAGGCTCCAAAAGCAGCTGGAGGCCGCGGGCATCGTATTTCATCTGTCGGCGCGGGTGACGGCGGTCGGTGAGGGCGCTCTTGTGTTTGAGAAGGACGGACAGGCCTCGCGCCTGCCGTGCGACAATGTGCTCGTGTCGGTCGGACGCCGGCCCGTTACCGAGGGCTATGGGCTGGAGACGCTGTCGGTCGCGCTGGAGCGGGGCGCGATCGCAACCGACGAGCGGCTGCGCACCTCGGTGCCCGGGGTATGGGCCGCGGGCGACGTGAACGGGCGCAGCATGCTGGCCCACACCGCGTACCGCGAGGCCGAGGTGGCTGTCAGCGACATGCTGGGCCGCCGCGATACGATGCGCTACGACGCGATACCCGCCGTCATATACACAAAGCCCGAGGTCGCCTGCGTGGGCGTCACCCCGTTGGAGGCGGCGGACGCCGAGGTCATCGACCTTC
>JBMNNN010000182.1:0-4287 GCA_050942555.1 Christensenellales bacterium | reverse complement strand
CGTGATCTCGATGAGGTAGCTGTTAAGCTCGGTCTCGTTCCAGGCCTTGAACACCTCGTGCATCTCGGGCGCGGTCATGCCCAGCAGGTCGCGCATCAGATGGTAGCACTCGCATATGAGCTGCATGTCGCCGTACTCGATGCCGTTATGCACCATCTTGACAAAGTGCCCCGCTCCGTTTTCGCCGACCCAGTCGCAGCAGGGCGAGCCGTCCTCGACCTTCGCGCAGATCGCCTGAAAGATCGGCCTGACCGGCTCCCAGGCCGCGGGCGAGCCGCCCGGCATCATCGAAGGGCCGCGCAGCGCGCCCTCCTCGCCGCCCGATACGCCGGTGCCGATATAAAGAAGGCCCTGCGCCTCGACCTGCGCGGTGCGCCGGATCGTGTCGGGGAAATGGCTGTTGCCGCCGTCTATGATGATATCGCCCGGCGCAAGCAGCGGTATCAGCGCCTCGATGAAATCGTCGACGGGCTTACCGGCCTTGACCATCAGCATGACCTTGCGCGGCCGTTCGAGGCTGTCCACGAGCTCGGAGAGCGAATAGGTGCCGATGATGTTTTTCCCCTTTGCCCTTCCTTCGATAAAGTCCGTTACCTTGGAGGTGGTGCGGTTAAAGACCGCGACGGTGAACCCCTTCGACTCCATATTTATTACAAGGTTCTCGCCCATCACCGCCAGTCCGACAAGTCCGATATCCGCTTTCTTCATATGCACCTTTCCTTTCTGATTCTTTTCCTTATGTTGCCCAAGATGCGCTAAATTTGTCCGGAAATTCCCATTACAGCGTACCACAACATCTATTGCTATTTTTGCGGATTGGACTCAAAACATTGCAGATATTGCTAATCTGTGCTATGATTCACTCAAATATCTCCGATGAGGTGCACTCCTCTTGACTGTTCCGCAATCCCAGCGATTCAGCCAGCGGCAGACGATGCGCCGCAACGACTTTGAGGCATTCTTTTATTCCGATGACTATATCCGCGAAGTTGCGATGCATCACCACGATTTTTATGAGATTTATCTTTTTCTGTCGGGCCGCGTGCAGTATACGGTTGAGAGCAGGCATTACGACCTGATGCCCGGCGATATACTGCTCATATCCCCGCAGGAGCTCCACCAGCCGGTTTTCAGCCGCGAGGAGCAGGCGCCCTATTCGCGCATCGTCATTTGGATCGATGGCGACTGGATCCGGCGCATTGGTTCGCTGTACGCGTGCGATCCGACCTGCTGCTTCGACGTCGCCGATCCCGCGCATACGAATCTCCTTCGTTTGAGCGGGGCCGAACGCAAGCCGGTATTCGATCTGGCCCTGTCGATCATCGGGCGGGAGGAGACCGACGACGCGTTCAGCGAGCTGCTTGCCGCTGTACAGCTTTTAGAGCTTCTTGTGCGCCTTAACCGGCTGCGGGCCCGGGAGCGCGCCCGCGGCGGGCGGGAGCCGGCGCTGTCGGGTACGCTCGAAACGGTGGTAAGCTACATCAACGCAAACCTGACCGAGCGCCTTACGCTCGACCGGCTCGCAGAACACCACTATATATCCAAGTACCATCTGTCGCACCTTTTTCAGCGCGCGATGGGGACATCGGTATTCCGGTACATCACGCAGAAGCGGCTGATACTCGCCCGGCAGCTTCTGCTCACCGACATGCCGCTGCGCCAGATTTACACGCGATGCGGCTTTGCGACGTATTCGAGCTTCTACCGCGCGTTCCGCGGCGTGTACGGCATATCGCCGCGGGACTACCGCCGGAGCGTGTCAGAGCCAAGACAGACGTGAGCGCGAGTATGTGCCGCCCCGAACGGGATGAAAGAGTACCGATTACTCGACTGTTGCGATTACGATAACTTGAAAACATTTGAAATCTCTGAAGTATTGATATAATATAAAACATACGGTGGTGATCGTATGGATTTGAAAAGACGTATGCATTGTATCAACCGTCTGCTGGCCGATGTGTATGGGGTTGATATTCGCATCAGCTCGCTTTTATCGGATTACCTGAATCCAGAGCAACTTGAATGCATTAAGACCCAAAAATTGTCCGACTTTTTATCATTCATGCTCTTTGGTATTCGTTGTCGGTTTGTCACCGCGGCAAATGGCATGAGACTCTACACAATCCTATCGGCCCGATATGGGCTGGAAGATTCCACAATACAGACGCTTGCGCAGATCGGCGATGCTGAGGATGTGTCACGTGAACGAATCCGCCAGCTGGAAGGTAAAGCACTGCAGCAGCTAAAGCCAAGAAGGACATCTGATCCGCTGAAACAGCTTGCCTGCCTAGCGGCGCGAGAAGTGCTGGGCATAGCAGAGCTTCCGGAACAACCAAGCCCTCAAAATAGTTTGCGGGCGCTCGGTACCGCTACCCGGGAACAGACGCGAAACGGCGATACGCTCTCCGGCAAGTCTACGACTGATGAAATGCATAGGAACAGTAAAGCACCTCCCCGGCATGGCGCACCCTGGACGCCGGAACAGGAGCGGCATCTTGTACAGCGATTTTCTCAAGGAACTGCGCAATCCGAGCTTGCACAGGAGATGGGCCGCAGTATCGGCGCTATTCGAGCCCGTCTATCTTTGCATGGGCTCATTGACGATGAAAAAGAAACAACAAATGAATGAGTGAGTGAATGAAGTATAGCTCGCACAGCCGATCATATAGACCGTTTGTGCAACAAAAATGGCGGGGGAACACGCATCCCCCGCCTTCTTCGTCTGGCTATGCGCGCCGCGGCAGCGCCGGGCACACGCACACGGCGCCCGGAATCGGAAGCGGCGGCGCGCACGGCGTCAGGGCGGGCGCTTCCGGCTCCCATTGCAGCAGCGAAACCGTGCCGCCCTGATGGGCGACCAGCATCCGCCCGTCGGGAAGCAATATAAAGTCGCGCGGAATGGCCCCGCCGGTCGCGAAGACGCCTGCGGGGGACAGCAGCCCGTCGCGGCCGACGGCGAAAACCGCGATGCTGTCGTGGCCGCGGTTGGACGCGAACACATGGCCGCCGAACACGCGTATCGCCGCGCCGGTGTTGTCGCCCCGGAAGCCCTCGGGAAGGGTGGACAGCGTCTGTACGCATGTCATCGTGTCAGCTCCGGTACGCAGCACGCTGACGGCGTTGCCCAGCTCGTGCACGAGATAGGCGGTTCCCGGATCCCCGTACGCGATATGCCGCGGCCCCAGGCCGGGCCGGCACGGCATCCGGCCCGATTCCGAAAGGAGTCCGGTCGCCGGATCCTGCCGGTAGAGCACCACAGCGTCGATGCCCAGATCCACGGCGGCAAGCGTCCGCGTTCCGGGCAGGAAGGACACATGGTGTATATGCGGGCCACTCTGGCGCTGCGGGTGGACGCTCGCTCCCTCGTGCGCTATAACCTGTATGCGCGGCCCGGGGGGATCGAGAGGAAAGACCGTCAGATGGCCGCTTGTATAGTTGGCCACATAGAGGAAGCGGCCGTCGGGACTCGGGCACAGGTGGCACGGCCCCTCCCCTCCGGTATCGAAGCGATGGCGCAGCGCGAGTCCGTCGCTGCGCACGTCGTATATCGCGCAGGATCCGCCGCGGCTTCCCGCCCCGGCCGGGTCGCTGCTGACCGCATAAAGGCGCGTCCTGTCGGGCGACAGGATGAGATAGGTCGGATTGGGAAGCGGGGCCGTCTCCACGAGCCGCATCGCCCCGTCCTCAAGCGCGCACACCGCGACGCCCGGCCCGCCCAGGCGGGTATAGGTCCCCACGTAGAATACCATCGGAATGCTCCTTTCATCGCCCGGGCTGTCCGTCCGGAAGCGCATCGTTTTATCCGTGCTTGCTGCGGCTGGAGCGTAGCGTGCGATCCAAATGCTCCTTGACGGTTTCGTATTCGTTGCTCACGACCGCGGTATAGAGCATGTCGATGACATTGAGCTGGCCGATGCGCGAGCTCATCGCGCCGCTGCGTATGAAGCTCTCCTGGGAGGACGTATAAAGGCTGATGTCGACCTGGCGGCTCAGCTTGTTGGGGCCGTACCGCGTGATGCTCACGGTCGTAGCGCCCGACTCGCGCACGACCGCCAGCGTATCGAATATGTCGCGCGTTTCGCCCGAATAGGAAATGAGCACCGCGACGTCGCCGGGGCGCAGGCTGGAGGCCGACAGTATCTGCAGATGCGGGTCGGCTGACGCGAAGGATATCTTGTTGATGCGAAGGAATTTGTTCTGCGCGTCGTGGGCGACGATCCCCGATGTGCCCAGCCCGTAGAAATCCACGCGGGGCGCGGCCGCGATGGCCTGCACCGCTTTTTCCAG
>JBMNNN010000180.1:0-4294 GCA_050942555.1 Christensenellales bacterium | reverse complement strand
CGGTTACGCGGCGGTTCAGCGCCCAGCTCAGTCCCCACAGTACGGCCGCCACAGCGAGCGAGAGACCCGCTCCGGCGTAAGGGTTTCTGGCTGTATCTATTATCCACCTGATCACCGTCCCCATGAGACGCGCCGCGCCAGTCTCTATGGGTAAGAGCTGCAGCAGTGTAAGGAGCGAAGGTACGCCCACCGACACCGCGATTTTCAGCCACCGGCTCATCCGGTAATACAGCGCCGATATGAAGAATCCGGCCATGTACGCCATCAGATGGCGCGAAAATGTCCATAAAAAGCCCGTGAAGAACGATGCAGCCGGCGATCCCCATTCCGCAAAAAACTGTTGAAACAGGATCGTATAGGGAATGACCAGGTTTGCCGCAAGAGAAAGAAGGCTGTCGGCCGCGGTCATGAACGCAGTGAGCGCCAGAGAGGCGAGCGCAGCACTCACGACCAGGGTTTTGCGGGAAAGCCCGTTTTGCACGAACAACCGAAGGGGCGTCTTGTAGGAATTGAGTCCCGCCACAAACAGAAAGATCGTGGTGGCCATATCGATACCGCTCATCGAGGAGTTTGTGGCCGGGGACAGAATTATCTGTATCGCGAAGACGACAAAGAGCAGTATCACGATACCGTAAAATATCGCGACGGGCTTTATCGTATCCGACAGATGATATTTGATCGCAGGTTTCAGTTTCATGTCAATATCCTCCTATTCGGTCAGCCGTATGAACAGCTTCTGCAGGCTCAGGCGGGTGATCTCGATTCCGGCGGGAACGTCGGCGGGGGGTGTCGCGGAGAGTATACATACCGATTTGAGGCCTCCCAGCGTGTCTCCGCCCAGTATCGTCTTGTCGGCGGCGAATGCGTCGACGGCCGCCGCGGGACCCGAAGCGGTGTAGCCGCCGGTAAGCAGCTCCTCACACGGGCAGTCTCGCAGGATCCGTCCCCTGTGCAGTATCGCCACATGCTCGATGACCCCCGACACCTCCTCGATGAGATGGGTCGATATGATATAGGTGCGGGGCTTGCGGGCATAGCATTCGAGCAGCGAGCGGTAAAGAAGCTCCCGGTGATGCGCGTCCAGCCCCAGAACCGGCTCGTCCAGCAGTATAAAGGGCACGTCCACGCACAGCGCGACGATGGCCTTGCACAGCGTATTGTAGCCCGTGGACAGCGTCTTGACCCGGCTGCGGGTATTCAGGCCAAAGGCTTCGCTCAGAGAGTGCGCCCGCTCCGTGTCGAACCCGCCGTAGAATTCTCGGCTCCAGCGGAACATATCCGAGACCCGCATCCCCTCGGGATAGTGGTTGGCCTCGCTCATCATATAGATGCGCCCCTGGACGCTTTCGTTCTCGGCGACGGGAACGCCGTCGTACAGCGCCTCGCCTTCGTCGGCGAATATCCGCCCGGTGATGATGTTGAGAAGCGTCGTCTTTCCGGCGCCGTTTCGTCCCAGCAGTCCGTAGATCCTGCCTTCCTCGAACGAAACCGTCACGTCGTCCAGCGCGGTTACGCTCCCGTAGCGTTTGGTTATGTTACGGATATCGATACGGCTCATTCTTCGTATCCCCTTTCCATATATTCGAGCACGTCGTGTCTCGACAGTCCCAGCTTGCGGGCCTCCTCGATGAGCGGGACGATATGGGTTTCAAAGAACCGCGCCCGCCGCGTCTCGCGTATCGCACACGAAAAGCCCCATTCCTCTCTTTTTGTATAAGATCCCTTCCTCGACCAGCAGATTCATGCCCTTGAGCACGGTCGCCGGATTGATACCAAGCGTCGCCGAAAGCTCAGTCGTGGACGGTATCTGCTTCTCCTCGGGAAAAGCGCCGGTAAAAACGGCTTCCCGGATCGCATCCGCTATCTGTACGAACAGCGGCAGTCCGCATTCGGGATTCAGATTCATGGCGTCCTCCTTTCAGCTCGATACGTAACTACTTAATTACTTGCGTAATTAAGTATATCCGCAAATAACCAACCTGTCAACAGTATGATTTGTAGTTTTAAGAAATTCACAAATAATGTGCGGCTGATATGGAAGACATGCATCAAAATGGGCGCTGTCACCAGCGCCCATTTCGTATCGGGTATTATCTGCCCGCTTGCCGCAGGTTACACAGCTTCTTCTTCGGTCTCCTCGGAGATCTCGTCCCAGCCGGCGGTATCCTCGACAAAACCTTTCTTCGCCCTGGCTTTGGCTATCAGCATTACGATGCCGCCCGACACGAGGCACAGTCCCATGACGGCCCAGCCTCCCAGTATGTTTGATGCGACCGTGTAGCCGTCGGCCGCGCCATAGACGCCGCCGCCCATGAACAGGGCCACGATATTCCATACAAACAAGCCCGCCAAAATGACCGGCGCGACAACCTTGATAGAAATATTGAACCACCAGGCGGGCATCTTAAATTTCCTGGTATTCATGTTGATCTGCTCGAGCACCTTGGATGTCTTGAAGCACCAGCCGACCACGATGGCCTCCAATACGCCGGTGAGTACCAGTGTATAGCTGTTGGCCCAGTTGTCCACGATGTCCAGCCAGGCAAGACCGGCCGCGGTAACAAAGAATAGGCCGATGACGGCGGCAACGATGCACAGCGTCAACGTAGTCTTTCTCCTGTTCAGTTTGAACTTATCGGAGATCGCCGTGGATGCGCCCTCCACGATCGAAAAGAGAGAGTCTATCGCCAGTGTAATGAGGCAGAAATAGAACACGTAAGCAAACGCCGCGTTGACCCATGGAACTGTGGTCAGCCTCACGATCGCCTGCGGATAGACGATGAACGCCGTGACGATGCCCGATGCGGAGATATCGTCCAGCATCCCTACGCCCGACATCGTCGTGAACATCACAACTCCTGCCAGCAGGCTTATAAGCAGGTCGGAGAAGGCTATGATCATGCTGTCCGCGGCGATGTTGCTGCTCCGGTCAAGGAAGGAGCCGTAGGCGAACATGATGGCCATCGCGATTGAAAGGGAGTAGAAAACCTGACCTATCGCGTCAACCCAGAGGCTGGCGCTTGACAGGGCCGACCAGTCGGGTATAAAGAACTTCGTGATTCCGGCCATAGCGCCTTCCATAGTAAAGCCGCGAATGGCCAGTATCAGCAGGCAGATAACCGGCAGGGAGACGGTGTACTTGATGACCTTGCCCACGCTTTCGGTTCCTTTGCGGATGCACCAGTAGGCGGCGATCCAGGCGATGGTCAGACAGCCCACCACGGGCCAGGCGATCGTCCCGTAGCCCGATGTAGTGCCCGTCGTCTTTATGAGCGTAGCCCACAGCGAGCTGGCGCCGGCAGTATCTCCGGTCAGTCCGGCGAACTTGTAGCTGACGATGAACATGAGTATGACCCACGCAAATACGACCGCGTAGTAAATCGCTATCACGATCGCGTTGGAAACGGCTATCCAGCCTACCGGTTCGGCTTTGCTGTTGAGTGCGCGCATTGCGCCCGGAGCGCCTTTGCGAATCCTTCGGCCGATCGCGATCTCCATCATCAGAAGCGGAATGCCCAGTACAAGCATCGCGATCAGGTATACCAGCAGGAACGCGCCGCCGCCATGCCTGGCAGCCAATCCCGGAAACCGCCATGCGTTTCCGAGGCCTACTGCCGAGCCTATGGCAGCGAGTATGAATGTAGATCGGGAAGCCCATTTGTCACGTTTCATTTAGCCGAAAACCTCCTTAATAAATATGGGAGAAATGATATGTGCATATTCTAACGTATATTAATTAGCATTTCAAGATAAATATTCAGAAGAATAGACCATTATCAGGTACCGTCAATAATTTTTCGCACATTTCCTTGGGCGCCCGACAGGCGGGTAGGATCGATTGCCGTTCTTTTAAGGCAGTAGTCGTGCCTGTGGGGCTTGTGGGAAACGCGGAGCGTTTTCCATTAAACCCACAGGCTCACCCAATGCTTATAGCCTCATCCGTTATCTCCTGATCGTAAAGCCTGCTCATGCTCAGATACCGTTTCTCACCCCATTTCGAGGCCGATATATGCCGCAATCGGGCACATACCAGCATGAGTGCCGAATTTCACACGTTACGGTAGAAATGCACGATGCACCGTTGGTATTTGGCTTCCGGGAACACATTGCCCAACGCTTCCACCAACCCTAAGCATTTATCACCTACAAAAAGCCGCTTGTAATGATCGGCCCGCGTATCCAAGCGGTCCGGTGTCCGTTCGTACCGGTTGGCATTGGTAATTCGGTCCGCTTCTTCATCCAGCAGCTTGTTGAGCGTCTCTTCCACCGATCCCCTGACCAGCTCCTTCAGCTC
>JBMNNN010000016.1:0-22821 GCA_050942555.1 Christensenellales bacterium | reverse complement strand
CACAGCGCGCCGCGGTCGATGCGCGTGAAATCGTCGTCCATCGTGAGTATGACGGCGTTACGAAGGAGGATGTCGCTCACGCTTCCCGCCCCCATCCGTCAAGATACTCGGCCTGCTCGCGGCTGAGCGCGTCGGTCGCCATGCCCAGCGAGCCGAGCTTCAGTTCGGCGACCCGGCGGTCGATCACGCCCGGCACGCTGTAAACGCCCGGCTCGGTCGGCGCGCCGCGCCCGGCCAGATACGCGATGCACAGCGCCTGCACGCCAAAGCTCATGTCCATGATCTCGGTGGGATGCCCGTCGCCCGCGGCGAGGTTCACGAGGCGGCCCTCGGCCAGCAGGCACAGCGTCCGCCCGTCGGCCATCGTATAGCCCATGATGCCGGGCCGCAGCGCCCGCTCTTCGCGCGCCATGCGCCTCAGCGCGGGGATGTCTATCTCCACGTCGAAGTGCCCCGCGTTGGCAAGCAGCGCGCCGTCCTTCATGACCTCAAAGTGGGGCTGCCCGATCACGCCGCTGCACCCGGTGGTCGTGATGAACACGTCGCCCGCGGCGGCCGCTTCGGTCATCGGAAGCGCCTCGTGTCCGTCCATGACCGCCTCCAGCGCGCGAACCGGATCGACCTCGGTGACGATAACCCGCGCCCCCAGCCCGGCGGCCCGCATCGCGACGCCCCGGCCGCACCAGCCGTAGCCCGCGACGACGACCCTTTTTCCGGCCACCAGCAGATTGGTCGTGCGCATGATACCGTCCCATACCGACTGGCCGGTGCCATACCTGTTGTCAAAGAGATGCTTGCAGCGCGCGTCGTTGACCGCGATCATCGGGACGCGCAGCGCGCCGTCCCGCGCGCGGGCCCGCAGCCTGCGCACGCCGGTCGTCGTCTCCTCGCACCCGCCGCGCAGCGCGTCCCCCAGCGCCCATGCCGAGCCGTGCAAGAGCGCGATCAGATCCCCGCCGTCGTCGATGATGAGATGGGGCCGGATCCCGAGCGCCTGCGCGAGGTGCTCCGTATACTCTGCGGGCGTGACGCCGTGCCACGCATAGACCGCATAGCCCTCGTGCGCCAGCGCGGCCGCGACGTCGTCCTGCGTGGACAGCGGATTGCAGCCCGTGACGGCCACCTGCGCCCCGCCCCGCGCCAGCGTCCTGGCGAGGCAGGCGGTCTTTGCCTCCAGATGAATCGACAGCGCGACGCGCAGGCCCGAGAGAGGCTTCTCCCGCTCGAATTCCCGGCCGATCTCGCCCAGCACCGGCATGAAGCGGGTCGCCCATTCGATCTTCGCGAGGCCCTGGGGCCACAGCCCGATATCGCGCACAGCGCTCATCGCGCGCCCTCCCTGTCGCATACGACCGACCGCAGGTACCGCTCGAACGCGTCCCCGATGTCGGAGCGGCGCAGCGCGTACTCGACGGTGGCCTCCAGAAATCCGATGCGGCTTCCCACGTCGTAGCGCCGCCCCTCGAAACAATAGGCCGCCATATGGCGGCGCTGCGCCAGACGGGCCAGCGCGTCGGTGAGCTGGATTTCCCCGCCCGAGCCCGTCTTCGTATCGGCCAGAATCGGGAATATGTCGGGCGTGATGATATAGCGTCCCAGTATCGCGATATTGGAGGGCGCGTCCTGCGGACTGGGCTTTTCCACAAGCCCCTCGACCCGGTAGAGCCCCTCCGACTCAAGCTGTCCGCGGACGATCCCGTACTGGCTGACATGCTCCCACGCGACCGGCTGCACGCCCAGCACCGGGCACCCGTACCGCTCGCTGACCGCCATGAGCTGGGCCAGGCAGGGAGTCGGGCTGTATACGACGTCGTCGCCCAGCATAACCGCAAAGGGCTCGTCTCCTATAAAATGGCGCGCGCAGTAGACCGCGTGCCCCAGACCCAGCGGCTCCTTCTGGCGGATATAGTGAATGTCGGCCAGTTCGGTGATGCGCCGGACGGCCTGAAGGAAGTCGGTCTTGCCCTTGCGGGACAGCTCTTCCTCCAGCTCCACCGATTTGTCGAAATGATCCTCGATGGCCCGCTTGTTGCGGCCGGTGATGATCAGTATGGTTTCGGCGCCCGAGGCGACGGCCTCCTCGACGATGTACTGTATCGTGGGCTTGTCGACGATGGGCAGCATTTCCTTGGGCTGGGCCTTCGTAGCGGGCAGGAACCGGGTGCCCAGCCCCGCGGCGGGAATGATGACTTTCCTGATTTTCATGGCCTGCGTCCTTTTCCTGTCATTTGTATGCGGCGCGGTGAATGCGAAGCAGGGCGGCGCATTGATATCAGTATAGCATAAAAAAATGGGAGAGAATATTAATAAATTTTAAGATTTCGCGTCAAAACTGGTCGCCTGTGCTATAATGGGACGAATCCGATCCGCGCGGTCATGCCGCGCATATGCTCCGGCGAGAGGAAGGGAGGCTGTCCGCGATGTGCGGCCGGTTCATCGTGCTCTCCGAAGACGCCCGCAGCGAGCTGCGCGAGATATTCGACGAGATCAACAGGCGGTTTCCGTCGGAGCAGACGGTTTCCTTTGGCGAGATATTCCCGACGCACACGCCACCCGTCGTCACGCCCGACGGCCCGCGGCCCATGTACTGGGGATTCCCCCGGAAGACCGGCGGCGTGGTCATCAACGCGCGCGCCGAGACCGTGCACACCAACGCCTTTTTCCGCGACTCCTTCGCCCGGCGGCGCTGCATGATTCCCGCGAGCGGGTTCTACGAGTGGAGGACCGCGCCGGGTGGCAAGGTGCGCCACAGGATCTCGCTGCGGGATGGGCCGCTGTATATGGCCGGCGTGTACCGTCCCTTCCGGTCTCTTGCCGGGCGGGGCGGCATGGGGTTTGTGATACTCACGGCGCAGGCGTGGCCCCAGATGGCGGCCATTCACTCCCGCATGCCGGTACTGCTCACGACAAACGCGCCCGACCTGTGGCTCGATCCCGACGCGCCCCCCGACAGGCTGCTGCCGCTTCTTTCCCCCGCGCCGCTGCCCCTTCAGATCGAGCCCGCGCTTACCGGGGAAGCATAGCGGGAAAGGTCATCGCTCGGCAAAGGAAAAACAGCAGATTCAAGCGCCCCTGACGGGCGCTTTTCCATACACGCCGCGCCCGCTCCCCGATGTTTAGGATAGTGCATACGGGCAACAATACACATAGTCAACCAACACGGCGCGACCCGCGCATACCCGAGGAGGAATCCCCATGTGGATAGATCACAGGCAGTCCGAAACGCACGCAGACCTGCCTGACAATTACCGGGACGCCGCCAGTCAGGCGCTCGAGGAATGGCACGCGGCCGTCAGCTATTTCGACAGAGTCTCCGACCCCGATCTGGTGGAGTTTGCTTCGTTCCAGATCGAGGCGGCGCGCCGTAAATACGAGTGCCTGATGCGCAGGGCCCGTGCGGAGGCTGCCAACGGACAGGAATAGGCCTGGTCATGCGGCGCGGCCGTCCCGCATAATATATTGCGAGAACACAGCCGGGAGGGGTAGGCCATGCTCATTGACATCGGGACCGTTCTGGCTTTCGCGCTGGGCCTTATCGCGCTGTATGCGGTCGGATGGCTGCTGCTCGTTCCCCTCAAATGGCTGCTGCGGCTCGTATGGAACGCCCTTCTGGGCGGCGCGATGCTCTTTGCGCTCAATCTGGTAGGCGGCCACTTCGGCGTGACGATCGCGCTGAATCCCGTGACCGCGCTGACCGCGGGAATACTGGGCGTTCCCGGCGTCGCGATGATGCTGATCATACAGGCAATCCTTTGAATCAGGAAACGCAACTTGCGCGGCACGGCCGGGACAGGTACAATAGAACCGGGCAGCGGTATCCCACGCGCAGATGGGACGCTGCCCGGGGGTGTATATGTACGCAAGTCTGGAGGAGCTTTCCCGCGATATCCTGTCCTGTACCGCCTGTCCGCTGTGGCAGAGCCGCACCCGCGGCGTGCCCGGCGAGGGCAACCCCGGCGCGGACCTCATGTTCGTGGGCGAAGGCCCCGGCGCCGAGGAGGACCTGGCGGGAAGACCCTTTGTGGGAGCGGCTGGGCAATTGCTGGACCGCATACTGGAAGCCATCGACCTTACGCGCGACGATGTGTATATCGCCAATATCGTCAAGTGCCGCCCGCCCGGGAACCGGAACCCCACAGAGCACGAGGCCGGGGCATGCCTGCCCTGGCTGCGGCATCAGGTACGGCTCATCCGGCCGCGTATCATCGTGTGCCTGGGAACCGTGGCCGCGCAGAATATCATCGACCCGGGCGCGCGCGTGACGAGGATCCGGGGCCGGTTCATAGAGCGCCGGGGATATTTTCTGTTCGCCACCTACCATCCGGCAGCGCTGCTCCGCGATGAGCGGCTCAAGGTGGACGCCTGGAAAGACTTCCGGGCGATCCGGGACAAACTCAGGGAGATTGGAAAGCGATGAGCGGCAAGGTAGCAGCCCTGCGACGGCTGCAGCGGCGAAGCCAGGCGCTGCTTCTGGAGGTGTACCGCGACCAGGAAAAGGTGCTGGTGTTCGGCGAGGGAAACACATCTGCCGCGGTCATGCTGGTCGGCGAGGCGCCGGGCGAGCAGGAAACGCTGCAGCAGCGCCCGTTCGTGGGAAAGGCCGGAAAGAATCTGGACGAGTTTCTCGAGATCATCGGCATGCGTCGCGAGGCGCTGTATATCACCAATGTCGTCAAATTCCGGCCCACGCGCACCCACGAGCGAACCGGACGGCTCAGCAACCGCCCGCCCACGCGCGAGGAAATCGATCTGTGCTATCATATGCTGGCGGGAGAGGTTGCCATCGTCGCGCCCCGTGTCGTCGTAACGCTGGGCAATACCCCGCTGCGCACCGTGCTGGACGACCCGAAGGCTTCCATCGGCGCGTGCCACGGCCAGCCGCGCCCCGCATCGATGGGGAAGGTCTCCTTTACGCTCTTTCCGCTCTACCACCCGGCCAGCATCATCTATAACCGCAGCCTTCGGGATACGTACCTCTCGGACGCGCTCAGGCTCTCCGCCTGTCTGGCTGAGCAGGGGCTGACCGATTAGGCAGCGGTTATTCCGCTCTGAGAGGAGACCGCACCATGAAGAAAACAGCCCGCCTGCTGCTTTGCGCGTTCGCCGTACTCATTCTGTTCCCGATGACCGCCCGCGCGGACATAGGCCCCAAGCCGTCCGTCGTGGTCGATTTCAATGGTCTTGACACACAGACATATTACGCTACGCTGCTTTCCCGCCAGAAAACGACCGGCCCGTACTCGGCGCTCGGTAGGCCTAGAGCGTATCAGCACTACGACAAGGACGACGAGGACTACGATATATTTCTCAGGTTCGCGGAGTATGAGGACGCGGACGGGTATTACTTCCTCCAGTTCTTTTCCGACTGCTCGCAGACGCGCCGGTTCAGCTGGACCTACTACCCGCCCAGGGAATTTAAAATACTGCTGTACTTCCCCGAAACCGACAGATTTGTCGTGAGCGACAAATACGAGCGCTACGCGTTCGACAGCTATTTCACGGCCGTGTTGTCCGGTACGGGTCTTATGGTAAAAAAAACGTACGACTATACCGGCGAAACGATTTCCCTGATCGCCCGCATCGCGCTTACGATCGCCGCGGAGCTGGGCATCGCGCTGCTCTTCGGCTTCCGGGAGAAAGGCCTGTTCCGCTTTATCGCGCTCGTCAACGTCATCACGCAGGTGGCTCTGAATGTCGCGCTCAATATTATCAATTACCGCTCGGGAGAAATGGCGTTCGTGATCTTCTACGTTCTTCTGGAAATCGCGGTGCTGGTCACCGAGGCGGTCGTCTACGCGCTGTGTCTGAAAAAGCGCAGCCTGAAGAAAATACCCGGATGGAAGCCCCCTGTGTACGCGCTGGCGGCCAATGCCGTTTCCTTTGCGCTGGGCCTGGGACTGGCGATATGGATCCCGGGGATATTCTGACAGGAAGCAGAATATGGATTTCCGGACATAAAAAAAGCACCACGGGCCAGAACCTTCTGGCAATCTCGCGGGGCCTTCCGGGGCAACCTTTGCGACTGAGCACGGGTACGGGTTACGCTGCAATTAGCGCTTGTCGTTCTTGTTCCTGCGTGCGCTGTTCCTGATCATGAACAACAGCCAACCGGCCAGGTCGATGTCCCTGTACAGATAGTCCATCATGCAATCACCTCCTTTATCATGACCTCCTCTCAATATGGCGCTCAGTCACCGGATACATTATAGTCACAAACGAGCCGTTTTGCAACGCGTTTCGGCGAAGATTGTTAAAGTTTTAACAAACTATACAAGTTTGCAATCTGTTTCGGTGCGAAACCGCCTGAACGGCCGCCGTCAGGGCCCGGGCATCGTGGCTGCCGTGCGCAGGCCTGCTTCATACGCCTGATTGATGCACCTCTGGTGATCGGGATCGGAGTGGCGGGAGTTATGGGTGCGGCTTCCGACGAAATGTACACAGATCTGCCCGCGCATTTCGTTGCCCTCTACCGTGTCGTATCCGTGCGGCATTCCGTTCATCGAGGCGGCCATCCTGCGCCCGTTCGCGACCACCCAGATCGGTCTGCGCTCCCAGCTCCACTGGTTCCCGTATATCGTATACAGCGTGGCGGTGTCGACGATATGGAGCGGCTCTATATCGGCGTGCCGGGTTCCCCCGGTGCGGCGCGCCTCCAACGTATATCCGGTCTGTATGTCCACGATGACCATATTGGTGTGCCGGGGAATGGCTTTGGACGCTTCCGACCATCCGGGCTTCTCGATCGGGAGCGATTCGCCGCTGTCATGACGGCCCGGCCCGGGGATAAAGAGCGGCGGATTGAGCAGCGAATACAGCGCGCACAGCGTATAGTTACCGGCCAGACCGCTGGGCCTGAGATCCATGTCCCGCTGAAATGCGGTGACGGCGCGCAGCGTATCGCTGTCGTATACGCCGTTTATCAGGCCCATGTAATACCCTTTCTGGGCGAGCGCCGTCTGCATATCGCGGACGTCGTCTCCGGAACGTCCCTTCCTCAGCGTGATGTCGATCCGCATCGCGTCGTAGCTGTACGCCGGATCGGGTCCGGGCGTCATCGATACGCCAAACAGCTCCCACAGCGTCGCCGGGTCGGCCTTTCCGGTCTCGGGCAGTCCCGCTTTTCGCTGAAAGACCAGCAGCGCATCGCGCGTCTCGTCGTCGAAGAATCCGGTGATCTTGGTCCGTTCGCAGCAGCCCAGCTCCTGCAGCCGCGCCTGCAGCGCGCAGACGCCGGGGCCGCGGGTACCTATTTTGATGGGCTGCGTCAGGTAGTGAGCGGGCACGGTTTCGCCCGGAAGCATCGAATCGGCCGCGCACAGCGCCGCCTGGGTTTCGGTATCCGCCACGCCATCGGCCGCAAGGCCCGCGCGCTCCTCGAAGCGTCTGACCGCGGCGACGGTCTCGGGCCCATAGTAGCCGGTAATCTTGCTGTGAATATAGTATCCCAGTTCTCGAAGGCGCGTCTGCAGCGCGGCGACCGCAGAGCCGGAGTCCCCGGCGCGCAGCGCTTCCGCGTCCTCGGACAGGATCATGCGGACCAGATCCCTGTACACATACCCCTCCAGCGCATCGGTTTTGACCCGGTAGAAGCCGCCGTCCTCGCCCGTTATCGTCACCACGTCGTCCCGGGAAAGCCGGCCTGCGACCGGTCCGCCCGGATCGCTGCAGACGATGACATTGTCGCCGGCGATCACGCCCGACGAATCGGCCAGTGCCGCAGTCCCGGGCGACGCGCCCAGCAGCAGCGCTGCAAGGAGTAGAGAAGCGATCGGTTTCACCTGCGATCCTCCGTCATCGTTTCGTAAAATCTATGTATAATTATAGCGATAAAGGCGACTATATCAATAGCTTCGCGGGTATTCTTTGATAAAACACGCGTTAACAGATTGTTTTTCGGCTTCCGCGCCGATAGTACAGCTATCGCAGTTTTATTTTAGAAATCGTAGCGAACCGTTACAGGCATTCCCCTATTCGCAGCCGATTCGATCAACGCCATACAGACAGCTACAGTAGAAGCACCTTCCACACCATCTGCAGCAACTGGCATATCATGCCGTATCGCATCGATAAACTCTGTTATTTCTCCGAGCGTGTTGTGTCGGTTATTCTCTACCGGGCAGTCAATTCTGAACGGGCACATCATTGTTTCTCACCCGAGAAAATACCTAAACTTTTATACTATTAATTCTTCCCGCGGAACAAATATGCCTTTACAGATGCCTGCCGCTTTTATTATACAAAACCCAATCGCCGCAGGGCAGTCCGGGTTATCCAGATCCCGCATTTCCAGATTGCCCGGCCCTTTGGCTGCTTTTATGAATCCCCGCGTTTTCTCATCTCCGACAGCGAAGCGTCATCCGCTTAACCCAAATATGCGCAAAGCGTTCCCGCAAAGAATCTTTTCCTTGCTCGGATAGGGAATGCTCGCCCCGATCACCGCGCCGAGCATCGTTCTTTGATCCATCATCGAATAATCGGAACCATAAAGAACCCGGTCGTCGCCTACGCTGTCAACCAGGTATTCAACCAGGTCGCTGATATGGATATCTCCGGCGGTATCAAACATCACGTTCGGATATTTCTGACCGAGCTGAACCGCCTCGCAGATACCCCTGTAGCGGCCGCCGGAATGCCCCAAAATAAGCGTCACATCGGGGTATTCGATGATGTACTTCTCAAACGCGGATGGCAGCGAGTATTTTTGTTTCGGATTTGTCTGGGACAGTGTCCATGAGTGCGTCAGTATCGGAAGCTTCCTTGTCCGGGCCCATTCGTATACGGGGCGGTATCGTTCATCCGACGCATCGGTGTAGTGGAATGACGGGTGAATTTTTATCCCCCGAAAAATCTTTGGATCATGGTATTGTTCCATGATCTTTATGCTTTCCCGGGAATCCCGCGGATCATATACATGATAGCTTACTATACGGCCCGATGTATCGTAATAGGATTGTATGCTTAACTCCGCGCCCAGCACCAGATTTCCCCATCCGATCGCGTAATTATGGCTGCTGAGCGCAAAGCCGATTCCGAGCCTGTCCATCGTATCCAGCAGACTGTCTGTTTCGGTGTCATAGTTATAGACTCCGGCAATGACCCCCAGGTGCATATGGGCATCGATAATCATCGCGGACACGCCCTTTCTTCCTTGCGCTCCCGGCGTTAAAAATAAACTACTCGTGCTTAATAGTTTATTTTAATTTTAATCAGATTATTTCAGGTTGTCAATGTGTTTATGAAAAATACCGCATAACCGCAAAAGTATGGGCCGGAGATCGGGAGCGTGCTTTTGCAACCGGCCATTATACCGCGTTCGCGTCGATGGCTCCGCCAGGACCGGCGGTCGGATTTCAAATAATAGTATATTAATTGACCGTTAATTATTAATTTATAAAATAAATATACTCGTTGATTATATACTTAATGCATGATATAATTGCGCATAAAGATGTAAGGGTAATTGGGCTGAACCAGGAAACATCGCTCCCTGTATGTGCTGTACACAAGAACGAAGAAATTTGTCCCGCGGGAGGTGCAGAAAATGAATTGCGAAATCGTCAAAAGAGAGCCCGTAGTAGTCAATCCCCTGTACCGGGACCCGGCGGAAAAGCGGGTAAGCTTAAGCGGTTCCTGGCGCTTCAGGCTGGATCCGCACGACCAGGGGATAGAGCAGAAATGGTATCTGTATCCCTACGCCCTGCACGAATCGGTCAATGTCCCCGGGTGCTGGCAGGGGCAGGGCTACGGCGGCGATGGAAGAACCAGGCACAAGGAAATCGATGTGCCGGTAAAGACATTCAGGGCAACCTATGTCGGCACCGGATGGTACGGAAAATCATTCACGGTGCCCGACGAGTGGAAGGGAAAAAGAATCTGGCTCAATTTCGGCGGGATCAGCCCATCCGCGCAGCTGTGGCTCAATGGCATTGCGCTTGGCGAGCACCGCTACCCGCTTGTACCCTTCGCATATGATATTACGGCACTCCTTCATGAAGGCGAAAACAACATCACGGTACGCGTCCACGAGCAGGATCGGATGCTGGAGCTCGAATACTATTCGGAGGGGATGTGGTCGGGCATATACCGGGATGTCGAGCTGACCGCCACCGCCGATTCGTATTTTGAGAGCATACAGGTAATTCCCGACGCGGACAGGGGCCGCGTAAAGGTATGCGCGAAAATCGGCGACCACAACAAACCGTTGAAGGTGCGGATCGCGGTATCGCCCGTCGAAGAAGGAGCGGCGCAATATGCCGAAGCAGCCGTTACCGACGGCGTGGCCGAAGCCGAGTTGGCCATCGAAAATCCCCGGCTATGGTGCCCCGAGACGCCGAACCTTTACAGGATCGACACGCAGCTACTGTTCGGAGAGGAGATATGCGACGCCGCATCCGATCGTTTTGGCCTTGTAAAGCTCTCCGCGGATGGAAAGCGCTTCCTCATCAACAATAAGCCGTATTTCATGCGGGGCGGCGGCGAGTTCTTCGTCATGACCGATACCGGTTGCCCCGACACGAACCGGGAAGCCTGGAAAAAGCGCCTGGGCATGGTCAGGCGATACGGGTACAACTATATCCGGCTCCAGTCCCATGCGCAGATCCCGGAGTACTATGACGCGGCCGACGAGGTCGGGCTCCTCGTCCAGAGCGAGATGGGCATCATGGGTCCGATCTGCGGTTTCTCATCATGGCACACGTACAACATGTACCCGAAACCGACGCCCGACTTCCGGGAAAGGCTCCGGCATCAGTGGAACAAGGTCGTGGAGAGAGATGCGAACCATCCTTCGACGAATCTGTACTGCATGAGCAACGAGCTTACGCCCGACATGGGAGCGCTGTTCCCAAGGCTCGCATGGCGCTGCTACCAGGAAACGAAAGAACGCAAGCCGACGGCGATGGTTATCTGGACCGATGGACAGTACTCGCCCGATTTGCCCGGGGATTATGTCAATGCGGACGCGTCGATCGACGCGGAATGCCCAAAGCCGCTTATCCAGCATGAATTCAAGTGGTGGAGCTCGTATCTGGATGTCCGGACGGCGACGAAATTCAAGGGCGCGCTCAGGCCCTACGCGCTCGAATATATACTTGAGGCGGCGGCAAAAAACAATATATTGCATACACTGATCGATGCGACCAGGAACAGCCAGCGCCTGCAGTTCATCGAGATGAAAGGAAAGCTGGAAGCATGCCGCAGGGATCACAGGAGTCTTGCGGGTATTTGCCACTTCAATGCGGTCGATACCGCATTCTCGGCACAGGGCGTACTGGATGTGTTCTATGAACAGAAGTATGCGACCGCGGAGCAGTGGCTTCAGACCAACGGCGACACAATCATCATGACGAGCCTGGACTTCGATAACCGCTGCTACCGGTTCGGAGATCCTTTCGAGTGCACATTAAGCGTTTCCGATTACTCCCATCCCGCGCTGAAGGCTCCCGCGCTCGAGTGGTCCATGATCGCCGACGGCGAGAAATTCGCGTCCGGAACGATCGCGTATGAGCACAGGCCGTATCAAACATGTCCGGCGGGATCGGTTCAAGCGGTCATACCCGATTTCGGAAAACCGGTCCGCGCGAAGCTCATCGCAAAACTTACTGAAGATGGCAGAGTGTATACCAACGAGTGGGATTTGTGGTTCTTCCCCACAACCGAAGGCCTTCCCGAGCAGGTAATAGATCTCGACGGCCGTGAAGAGCATACACACAATGCCAAAACGCTCATTACCTCAAAGCTGACGCCCGAACTAGCGGAATTCGTCAACAGCGGCGGCAATCTGATACTATTTAGCTCCGAAGGACTTGTGCGCCCGTTCCTGTCCTGCCTGGGACTTGCGAAAGGCAAATACTATTTTACGAAACCCGCAAACTTCCCGCCGTTTGAGGAGCTGCAGGCGGGGACGATCATTCAAAATCATCCGATGTTCGGCGATTTCCCGCACGAAGGATTCGCCGATCTGCAGTTTTACAACATGCTGGGAGAAAGTCCGGCGTTCGATATCGGGCCGTTGGGACTCAACGACGAGGATCCTGTGATACGGATGATGCATTCGTCGATGGTAGCAAGGCCCTTGGGCTCCCTCATCGAGCGATCGCTGGGAGATGGCAGGATCATCATGATCGCGCTGGATATGAACAGCACGAACCCCGAGGCCGCCTACCTCTTAAGGCAAATATGCCTGTATACACTCCGCGGCGATAAGCCGGCCTGCGCCGAAATGAGCCGCGATACGCTCGATATGATACTGACCGCTTGTGCACTATAAAATATATAAGGAGAGGTCAAAAATGATGAAGGACGTCATGGAGAAATTGAAGACCGGCCATCAGGAATACACACCGGCGACCATGTGGTTTTTCAATGACAGGGCCACAAAGGAAGAGACGACGTTCCAGCTTGAGCAGTTCAGAAAGCAGGGGATCCTTGAGTTCTATATCCATCCGACATACGGGATGAGGGGCGACTACCTTGACGAGGGCTATTTCGATCATATCCGGCATGTCGTCAAAGAAGCCCGGCGGCTGGGCCTCAAATACTGGATATATGATGAGTACAACTGGCCGTCGGGAGTCGCGGGCGGATATCTTCTCAAAGAGAAGCCGTGGACGAGGATGCGCAACCTGTGCGCGTTGTCGAGCGTCGTGGAGCCCGGAGCATCGTTGATAAAGCCTGTTCCTTTTGCCGAGAAAACAAAGCTCGAGCTTATGGGAGGCACGGCCATTCTGGGTAAGGAGATGCTTGAAATCCATCCGGTGATCCGGGATGGCGCGATCGTATGGGAGAACGACAGAGGGGAAACGGCCACCGTCATCGTGTACCTCACAATGCTGCACACCGGTATACTGCCCAACGCGAGAGGGGCGGAATTCACCTGGGACCAGGAGGGGTATCTCGATACGCTAGATGAAGAAGCCGTGGGCGAATTCATCCAATACACCCATGAGCAGTATAAATCCGCGGTCGGCGAATACTTCGGAACGGTGGTGAAGGGAGTCTTTACCGACGAAGTGGCGGCCGTATCGTACGGATCCCCGGAAATGAAAGGGATGCTCTGCCTGCCCTGGTCGCGCAAGTTTGAGCAGAAATTTTATAAGATGCACGGATATGACGTGCGGGACATCGTGCCGAAGCTTTTCATCGATTCGGATGATATCGCCACCGCGCGCGCCCGGTATGATTACTGGCTGGCAGTGCGGGATATGTATATCAGCGCCTATATGAAGCAGGTATATGACTGGTGCAACGACAACAATCTGATATTCACCGGACACGGCGGCGGCGAGGAGTCGCTCCGGTACCAATTGTTAAGCTTTACCGACATGTACGAGATACAGAAATATTTCCACATGCCCGGCATCGACGAAATCTATACGTTCAAATTCATCGAATACTATGATTTCAATATCACGCCGAAGCTGGCGTCTTCGGCCGCTTTCTTCCTGGGGCGCAAGCGTCTGCTGAGCGAAACATACACGCTCAGCGGATGGGAGATGACGCTTCGCGACATGAAGCGTATCGCCAACAGGATCATGCTGCTGGGCGTAAACTATATTCAGTTCATGGGCTCGATATACTCGATGAACGGTTCGGGAAAGACCGGGAACGGGCCCACGCACAACTGGCAGAACTGCCTTTTCAAGCACTATCGCGACTTCAACAAATATGTATCGTCGATATCCTGGCTGATGTCGAATACCGATTCGTGCGCGCAGGTATTGATGCTCAATCCATGCGCGACGGCAAGATCGCTCGCCGGCGGTCCCAGGCTGTCGGAGGGAGGAGAGCATCTCGGGATTAACAATACGCACCCGCTGACCACACAGGATATGACCGCGCAGGGAGTCGTCAACGCGCTTATGGAGCTGCACGTTCCATTTGAGATCGTCTTCGAGCAGGTCCTTGACGACGCGAGAGTTGAAAACGGATGTATCCAGATATCCGGCCATGCGTATGACACGCTGATCCTTCCCGCCACGCTGTATGTGACGAAACAGACGAACAACATCATCACAGAGTTCGCCGCCCAGGGAGGACGCCTCATCCTCATCAACGGGATTCCCTCGGTGGATATCGATTCGATGGAAAGAATTGATATCGACAGACTCCTGTCCTTCGGGAATGTCCGCGTCATCAAGACCGATGAATACGATATCGTAGACGGCAATAAGAGAGCGAAGGCGGGCGCTTTCATGCAGGCTGTGCGCAGGAGCCTCGAGGGAATGCCGCGCGCCGTCAAAACCGAATATGCGGACGGGTTAATATCGGCGTTCCGCCGTCTGGGCGAGGATCTCATACTTATCTACTGCAACGACGGGGCAGGTCCGGTCACCGTGCGCGGGAAAGTACATTCCGACAGGAACATCTATGTCGCCGCAGCCGATACCGGAGTAGCGAAGCGGGCCGAAATCGTCCGCGGAGGCGGCGTCAGCGCGTTTACGTTTGAACTGGATGCCTTTGAGACCGCCGTCGTGCTGGTCTCTGATGAAGCGCCGGTTATGCCCGAATTCTCGGACGAGAAATACGAGTGCATAAAGCTTAATCGGGGCATGAAGTTCCGCCCGTGCGCGCCGAACATCGCGCTTCCGCAGACAAGGATTGTCAAAGACGACGCGGCGCTCTGGGCGGCGCATGAGGCGCGCGACGCAAAGAAATTATGCGCGCTGGCCGAAAAACTGGGCGATGTCGACGCGCCGCAGTGCATCAAAAAATCGTTTATCGGCAAGGTTCTGGGTACGCATGGATGGGAGGCCCCGGAGGGCGTTCGCATGCCCATCGACAGGGTTGTGGGCGTATACGACTTTACCCTCGAGGATATTCCCGAGAAGCTCGAGCTCATTACAGAGCAATACTATCAGTCGACCTGGTACCTCAATGGAGAGATCCTGCCTCCCGGCGAGAGCGAGCGCATCTGGACCTGCGATAACGTCGTGTCCGACATCACCCGCACTGTAAAGCGGGGCAAGAACCGGCTGATCTGCATGGCGGTCCTGTTCGAATTTGAAATGTCGTACAACATGCCCTTTGCCGCTCTGCGCGGCGACTTCAGGGTATACGACGACGTCGTCACGCTGAAGGCCGGGGGCAACGAGCCGTACTACTGGAACGGGCAGGGGTACAGCTATTACACCGGAGACGGCGCCTACGAGTGCGATTTCCATCTCGGTAAATTCAAGAAGGTGTTCCTCAAACTCGAGACCAGCGATGTGGCCGAAGTGTTCGTCAACGGCAGGAGCGCGGGGAAACGCCTTTGGAACCCATACGAGTTCGAGCTGACCGAGCATTGCGCGGCTGGGGACAACCATCTGAAGATCGTGATCACGGCGACGATGTCAAATATGCTGGCGCAGCAGGCGCCGTCAGGAATCGCGGCGGCTCCCGAAATCTTTATTTGCTGAATGTTCTCCGCAGCGGATCCGGGCTGCTATAATAAATGGCGACAGAAATGCAGCCCGGTATCCGCGGATGGGTATGAGCGGATCAGGTGCGGGACAGATTATTTCGGAAGGGATCATCATATATGCCGGCAAGTTTGAGGGTCATGGCTGCCGATCTTGGCGCGAGCAACGGACGCTGTATACTGGGCGAATACGACGGCAGCCGCGTTACATTTCGCCAGATACGGCGATTCGGCATCGCGCCGGTCCGGATCGGGGAGTCGCTGTATTGGAACCCTCTGCAATTCCTTGATGAAATCAAATCCGCCGTGGCAGGCTGCGTAAAGGTCGGCCTTCCTCCCGATACTATTTCGATAGACAGCTGGGCGCAGGATTTTGGACTGATAACCCGGAACGGAACACTGCTGGGCCTTCCCCACTGCTACCGCGACCCATATACGGCCGGGTCGTACAGGATGCTGGAAAAGCGCATCGGGATGGAGCGGATATTTGGGAGTTGCGGCGTTGTCCCCTTCCCGGGCTCGACGCTGCCCCAGCTCGTCGCGCAGACGACGCGGGAGCCGTGGATCGCCGACTGCGCGGATTCGCTGCTGTTCATACCGAATCTGCTTTACTACTTCATGAGCGGCGTCGTATCCTGCGACTATACGCTCGCGTCGTTTACATCGCTCTATGATAATTTCGCCCGCAGGTGGCACGGCGGCCTTATCGGCGGGCTCGGTCTGCCCGCTATATTCCCGGAGGCAAAAGAGCCCGGCCAGGTCATCGCCGAGACCGACGAAAGCTTTTCCGCGGAGGCTGGCTGCCGGATGAAAATCGTGCTGGGCGCAGGGCACGATACGCTGTCGGCATTTTTCGCGTCGCCCGGCAGCATGGACCGGGATACCATCGTGATCAGCAGCGGTACATGGTCGATGCTTCTTGGCGCGGTCGAGAAACCGCTTACCGAATATAATCCCGCACAGCCGTTCTACAACACGCTCGGGCCGGACGGAAGGCCCGTCCTGTGCCGCGGAGTCACGGGACTGTGGATACTCCAGCAGTGCATGAAGCAGTGGCGGGCGGAAGACCCGTCCCTCACATATGAGTCGCTGGCCCGGAAGGCGGCCTCCTTCGCGGCCGACGCCTGGTTTGACGCCGATTCTCCGGAACTGTCTCTCTCTGCCGATATGTGCGCTACGGTTCGCCGCCTTTGCGAGGAAAATGGCTCGGGAAGCGTAAAAAACAGGCAGGAGATCTATCTATCCATCCTGAACAGCCTTGCTCGAAAATACGCGCAGGTAGTCGGCGATTTTGAGCGCGTTACCGGCGCCCATATCGAAAAGATCCGCGTGGTGGGCGGCGGCGCAAGAAATCCGGTGCTCACGGCGCTGACCGAAAAACACACCGGACGACAGGTTCTGACCGGTCCTTTTGAGGCCACGTCGATCGGAAATATACTCTGCCAACTGATCGCGCTGGGCGAGATTCGCAGGACCGATATCCCGCAGCTGATTCCCGATATCGAAGAAGAGGGATCCCCGCTTTGATCTTCGACTCCAGCGCCGCCGAAAAGCGCTCAGACAAGAGGTGAAAAGGATGAATGACAGGCTGATCGAACGCTATGAATCCACGGTGAAAGAGCTGGATTTTTTCGATATGAACGTCTGGCTCGATCCGTTCGACAGGGAGCGTTTCTATCCCGCGCCGGATTTCGCCGGGACGGTTTCGCAGCTGCGAAAGAAAGGCATACGGCGGATGCTGATCACCAGCAGCGAATGTATCATGTACGACGCGAAAACCGGCAACGATCATCTTGAGCGGCTGATCGCGGAGTATGACGGGGTCTACGGATGCCTTTTTCTCACGCCGGATCCGTATATGACGGAAACCGATCTGATCGGGTATATGAAGGAAAAGAAGGCCCGCGGCTTTATCGCGGCCCGGATGAGTCCCAGGGCTTACAACCATTCGCTGAAGAGCTACAGTTGCGGCAAAATCTACAATGCGCTGTCGGAAACCGCGACGCCTCTGATACTGGTGCACAGCGAGACGTCGTGGGACGCGGTGCATGCGCTTTGCAGCCAATACCCCAAGTTAAATATCATTATTGAGGGCAGCGGCGATACAAAACTAATTTATCACAATCACGATTATCTCGCCCTTTTGCAGACACATCCGAATCTTTATATCGAATCCCGGTTTGCTGTATTATACGGCGAAATCGAGAGCATCGTAACGCATATTGGTCCGGATAAGCTGATATTCGGAACGCGGTTTCCCTATCATAACCCGGCGGTGCCGATGAGCCGCGTCTGTTTCGCGGAGATATCGGACCGGGATAAGAAGCGCATCGCACACGGTAACCTCGAAAAGCTGTGCGGGGTCGCGACATAACATAGCGCTGCACGAGCAGAAAGCGACAGCCCGGAAACCGCGTTTCCAGGCTGTTTTCTATTGAAGTAATGGATTTGCATCCCGGTTCTGCTGTAAACACGCGATTAAACGGTTACCACCTGAACCCCTTTATCCCGGATCTGTTGTATCTTGTCCTCGGGCGCTTTGGAATCGGTGATCAGCATATCCACATCGGATATACTGCCCATATTCACAAAGCTGACGGCGCCTATTTTCGTAAAGTCTGCGACGACGATCACCTTCTTCGCCTTATGAATCATCGCGCGATTGATATCGGTCTCATACGGTTGGGCGTTGGTAATGCCCCGCTGGGCGTCTATGCCATCCACAGCCAGAAATAGCTTGTCAATGTTGTAGGCTTCCAGTTGCCGTACAGCATCCTCGCCATACGTAGAGCCGGTTTGCGGGTTAAAATTCCCGCCGATGACCACGATTTTTGTATTGGGCGTATTGCGCCGCAATTCATACGCGATGTATATCGAATTGGTTACAGCGATAAAGCTTTTCCCGTCCCCGATGAACCGGGCGATCTGCAATGTGGTCGTGCCGGTATAGAGCATAACTGACTCGTTATCTCCGATAAGAGAAGCCGCGTACTTGCCGATTTTCTCTTTCTCATTCAGGTTTTTAATGTTGTTAATGTCAAACGATGTTTGGAGCCTGTCTTCTCTGAGTACAGCTTTGCCAAACTGGCGCGTGATTACGCCTTTTCTTTCCAAATAGATGAGGTCGTTGCGCACGGTTACATTGGATATATTATAGCGACGCCTGATTTCGTTTACATTCAACTCCTTATTTTCCCGTATCAATTCCTCTATTTCGTTTCTTCTGGTATCCTTATCCATTTGTCAGTCTCCTGCAGTCATCCGTATTCCACATCATTATTTAACTATAACATAAAAGAAGAAAGAATGCAAACAGTAACGCAAAAAGAATAAGAAATATTTATAAATACAACCTTTAATAAGACAACCTTTAAACATACAGGAACGTAATAGTTCAGGTTCGAGCCCCTCTCGTTCCCAGCGTGCCTTCGTCTGCGTCCAAATACCTACTTCGTAATTGGGAATGCGATCGGGGCTCCCGTAATACATGACAAAAACGCCTGGTCGGTTCCGTATATGCACCGCCTTTACCGGTAATAGAAAGTGCGCCCCCCGTCAACCTGCAAAGCCTGCCCGCAAATGTATGAGGCTTTGTCGGATCTCAAAAATACCACGGCGTTCGCGATATCGATCGGTTTTCCGACCCTTCCTACCGGCATTTTCCGTCCGTATGCCAGGACGTCCTCATCGGTAGGATAGCGCTGACGGAACATATCGGTATCGATCACCGCCGGACGGATGATATTCGTACGGATTCCCCGACCGGCATACTCGACAACAAGCTGGCGGGCCAGGCCCTCCACACCGGCTTTGGCCGCAGGATACGCCGCGCTGCCGCCGCCGCCGTTTACGGTGCAGTTGGTGGTGATCATGATAATCGATCCAGAGCCCTGACGCAGCATGACCGGCACAGCGCCGCGACAGACATGGTATGCGCCGTCCAGTATCACAGCCATCATTCTCCGCCAGCTTTTTATATCCAGCTCGGTGAAAGGCAGGCTGAAAAGAATCCCCGCATTGTTAATAACGATGTCCAGACGGCCAAAGCGTTCCTCGATGGCGGAGAACATCACCTCCACCTCAGGCCATGATGATACGTCGGCTTCGCACAGCAGCACGTCTCCGCCATTTTGCCTGATTTCCTGTTCCAGCGCGGCCGCGGCTGTCCGGTCCGCTTCGCTGTGATAGTAGTTCACGCATACCGCAGCGCCGGCTGCCGCCATCTGGCGGCACACTTCAGCGCCGATGCCACGAGCACCGCCCGTTACCAGCGCCACTTTTCCCACGAGGGATATTTCAAAAGCCATCTGGACACCTCCGCTGTTGCTGGTTAGCGCCCGTAGACCGTTTCGAGGGTATCGGTGAATATCGCGAGTATTTCGTCGGCGTCCTTTTTCGTCGTGATAAGCGGGGGTTTGAACTTCAGCAAATTCTTGGCATATCCGCCGGTGCCCAGTATCAGACCTTTGTCCATCGCGATTGCCCGGATCTTCAAGGCGGCATCGTTATTAAGCGGGCTGCCGTCTTCTTCGATCATCTCTGCGCCGATGTGCAGCCCGGCCTGCCGGACTTCTCCGATCTGCGGGAACCGCCGCCCCAGTTTGCGCAGCCCTTCTGCCAGATAAGCGCCGACAACGCGCGTGTTTTCGAGAAGATTGTCGCGCTCGATGATCTCGATCTGTTTAAGCGCAGCAATCTGCGAGACCGAGTTATTGGCGAATGTATGCAGTTCTTCCGCACGCATGCTGAATCCTTCAAGGTCGTCCCGGATGATGATGGCCGCGATGGGAAATCCGGCGCCCAACGCCTTTCCCAATACGATGATGTCGGGCTCCACATCGAAATAATCCGCCGCGAAAAATTCTCCGATACGACAATAGGTCTGTATTTCATCGTATATGAGCAGAGCGCCGAACTCGTCACAGATTTCTCTGACTCTTTTCAGGTATTTGCGTGGCGCTATCAGCTGTCCGCCGCTGGCCTGGATGGGCTCTACGATCACGCCTGCCACCGGCCCGATTACCCCCTTCGCGATGGTCAGGCGCATCATTTCCGCACACATCAGGTTGCAGGTCTCGGGCTTTTGGCCGAAATAGCAGCGGTAGCAATAGAAGTTCGGCACGCGAACGAAATGGTCGTTTACATTGGGTAAAAAGCTCAGTTGTCCAGTAAAGCTTCCGGGGGCCATCGTCGTTGTCCACGATGCCCCGGCCGCGGTAAGCGTGCAGCCATGATATGCATCCCATAAAGTAATAAAGTGCTTTGCTCCAGATCGGTTCTTCATCGCGATTTTCATCGAGGCCTCGACAGCCGGTCCACCGCCTATCGTAAAGGATACCCGGTTCAGGTTTTTAGGGGCGATCGCCGCCAGCTTCTCAGCCAGTGCATACCGCTGTCTGGTAGAGAACCCCTGATGGATATGCGAAAAATTACTGCGCATGTGTTCATATACGGTTTCAGTGATTTCATCATTCGAATACCCCAGATAAAGCGCCCAGCTCTGGGACGTACAATCGATATAGCTCCTGCCGTCGATATCCGTTACACGGATTCCCTTGCCTTTTACCAGACAGGGCCCCGGGGTACCGCCGCCTACCATCAGGTGCTTTCCGTACTCTTCGAGATCGCTGTGATCCAGCCGGTTGATCCGTTCGAGCAAAGAATCCATCGCTATAACCTCCTGTTTCCTTCGACAAATAATTATATTTTTTTACGTTTCAAATTATACCATATAATAAGATGCAATACAATACTATAATTCACTAAATTTAATTAAAATTTAACCTAATATTAACCTATCGCCAGCCGCTTTCGGTTATAATGAAATTCACTACGAAAACAGTAAATATTTGGTCAATCTTTAGCACTGATAATACATTATTGTGTGTATAATGGTGTATATATTTAACCAGTATAATGAAAGCGGGGATTATCGGAGGCCGGCAATATAAACATTTAAAATTTATTTCTTAAATTTATATTGATTTCGGTTTAATATATGCTATAATATTATTAGATTGCGAATCCCTGTGACCGATATTTCTTGTGGAGGCGGAATGATGCAGAAACAATATACGCTTCGAAAACTTCGCCTAACAACCGGTTTAATGATGAATATCAGGACCCACTGGGAGCTGTATCTGTTCTGCATACCCGGATTGGCTCTTATTATCATTTTTAATTATATCCCGATGTACTCCGGCATCATGATGTCCTTCATGAATTATATCCCCCGCAGAGGGCTAACCGGCAGCGAGTGGATCGGCCTGGCGAATTTCAGAACCTTCTTTTCTTCCTATTATTTTACACAATATCTTTGGAACACGCTGCGCCTGAGCATCTATTCGCTGGTCACGGGTTTCCCGCTGCCGATCATCCTCGCGATTATGATCAACGAGGTCATGAATGCGCGCTTTAAGAAAATCTTTCAAACCATCTCCTATGCGCCATACTTTATCTCAACAGTCGTAATCGTCTCGATGCTGAAGCAGTTTTTCAGCGAAACGGGGATCGTCAACGGGCTCATAGGCCTGCTGGGCAGAGAAGCGATATACTTCGAGGCAAAGGGCGAGTCATTCCCGCACATGTATGTATGGTCGGGCATCTGGCAGAACGTGGGGTACAGTTCGGTGCTGTATATCGCCACTCTGAGCAGCGTGGATCCGCAGCTCATTGAGGCTGCCCGGATCGACGGCGCCAACAAGATACAGCGCATCTGGCATATCGATATTCCTACGATCATTCCGACCGCGACCATCATGCTGATCTTCGCAGTGGGCAGTTTGCTGTCGGTCGGCTTTGAAAAAGTGCTGCTCATGCAGACCTCGATCAACCTGGATTACTCGGAAGTCATCGCCACCTATGTATACAAGGTGGGCATCCTCCAGTCCCAAATGTCGTTCTCTGCAGCGGTCGGGCTATCCAATTCGCTGGCCAACTTTATACTGCTCGTCTCAGTTAACTTCATTATCAGACGCATGTCCGAAACATCACTTTGGTAAGGAGGCGTTAACGAAAATGGCGGTGACTCCGGCCCAAAAGAGTGTCGCAGCGAAAAGGCGGAAAGTATTTGTGCGTGAGAGCGCCAGTGATATCGCATTTGATATCATCAATCACGCGATACTGGTGTTGCTGTTGATACTGTTTCTGTTTCCCATCGTCTACGTCATTAGCTGTTCCTTCAGCAGCGCGATGTCCATTTGGGCCGGAGATGTCTATTTGCTCCCCCGGGAATTCACCTTGGAGGGATACAGGCTGGCCTTTGAGAACAGCGATATCTGGGTGGGGTATGGCAACTCCCTGCTGTACGCATTGGTGGGCACAGCCATATCCGTATCGCTGAACCTGATAACCGCTTATCCTCTTTCCCGCACCGACTTCAAGCCCCGCAACATCATTATGATGTTGTACGTTTTCTGCAT
>JBMNNN010000179.1:0-4398 GCA_050942555.1 Christensenellales bacterium | reverse complement strand
AGCTGTTGTATAGATGGAAATAAAAAGCGCGACCGCGTATATATGCCCAAGCAACGGATGCACCTCGTGCGAGAGCGCCACCATGGGTAGCGGATGGTGCTCCGCCAGACCGAAACGCCGGGCAATGGCCGCGCACAGTATTAGGGCCAACAGGCCCAGGCCGCCGCCCCCCAGCGCCGCGCCAGCCACCACGTCGCGCAGCCCGCGCGCAGCCGCTCCCAGCGGCGAGAGCACGGCGGTAGCCGCCAGCATGTTGTAGCTTACAAAGAGAAGCGACGCGGTCAGCCAGGAGCCGGTCCAGCTTCCCCAGACCGGCGGGTGAACGGGTACCGCGTCCCACTCCCCCCATATGAGTACCGCGAGCCCGGCCGCCGCCGCGGCCACCATCATCGCGGGAACCGCCACGCGGAAGCTCCTGAGTATCCGCTCGATTCCGCCCGCCACCGTCGCTGCCGTCAGCCCCGCCGTCAGCAGGCCTCCGAGAAGCGGCGGCGCGTTCCAGCCCATATGCAGCAATTCCTCTCCGCCCGCCGTCATGACCACCAGCAGGCCGAACAGAAACAGCGCCATCGCGCCGTTCATAAGGCGGGCCGCGCGCCGGGGCGCGGCATCCGCGCCGCGGCGGCGCGCCCTGCACATGATGAGTATGCCCGCCGCGCTGGTAAGCGCCGCCGCCAGCGCCAAGCCCCAGTAGCCCCGGCATCCGTATACGACGAAAAACTGCATCAGCTCCTGGCCCGACGCGAAGCCCGCGCCCATCACCGTTCCGGCGAACGCGGCCGCGATCGGGAACGCAGTCACCCTGTCGCCGCGCATGAACTCATCTCCCCCGCCGCCGCTTAAGTATATTACGGATGGCGGGGAGCTATGCGCTATCTTCCTTTTTTATGCTTCTTTCGCTGATACCCTGTTATTTTTTTCGATTGAAACGTGTCTATGGGAATAATGAACATGAACTGTCCTTCTCCCGCTCCAGCAGCCGGAGGAGCGCGCGCAGCGCGTTATAGCGGTGGCTGACCGCGTTTTTTACCTCGGGTATGAGCTGGGCCATCGTGCAGCCCAGCGCAGGCATATAGAAAAGCGGATCATATCCGAACCCCCAGGTCCCGCGCGGCTCACGCAGTATCGTGCCGGGGCATGTTCCCTCGGCGGTCAGTATCGGGCGGCCCGGGCGGGCCAGCGCGATGCAGCATGCGAATTGCGCGTCCCGCTGTTTGCCGCTGAGGTGTTCCATGTCCCGCAGCAGCTTCACGTTGTTCGCGGCGTCGTCTCCGTGCCGGCTGCTGTAGCGGGCCGACAGCACGCCTGGCGCGCCGCCCAGCGCGAATACCTCGAGCCCCGAGTCGTCGGCCAGCGAATCCATGCCGGTCGCCTCCATCACGGCGCGCGCCTTTAGTATCGCGTTGTCGCGGAACGTCGCACCTGTCTCCTCGATCTCCCCGGAAAACCCCGCCTCGGTCATCGACAGTATCCGGTCGTATATCCCGCCCAGTATCGCGCGGATCTCGGCGATTTTGTTCTGGTTGCACGAGGCGATGACGAGGGAGCTCATCGCATCTTCCCGGCCAGCACGGCCCGCTCAATATCGATGACCCGGGCTATGCCATCCCGCGCTAGCGCCAGCAGACGGGCCAGCTCGTCGGATGTGTAGGGCCTCTGCTCGCCTGTTCCCTGCACCTCCACGAACCGGCCGTCTCCGGTCATGACCACATTCATGTCCACCTGGGCGCGGCTGTCCTCCTCGTAGGGCAGGTCCAGCACCGGCGTGTCGTCGACGATGCCCACCGACACTGCGCCCACCGCCCCGGTGACCGGATTGGCCGTAACGATTCCCTTCTCAAGCCAGCTGCGCGCAGCAAGGCACAGCGCGACATATGCGCCCGTCACCGACGCCGTCCGGGTCCCGCCGTCGGCCTCGATGACGTCGCAGTCGATCCAGACCGTGCGCTCTCCCAGCGCGGCAAAGTCGATGACCACCCGCAGCGCGCGGCCCACCAGGCGGCGGATCTCGGTAGATCTTCCGTCGGGAACAGCCCGCTCGCGCGCCCTGCGAACGGGCGTGGAGGCGGGCAGCATCGCGTACTCGGCAGTGAGCCATCCCAGGCCCGTTCCCTCGCGAAACGGCGGAACCCGCTCCTCCAGCATCGCGGTGCACAGCACGCGCGTTCTGCCCCACTCAATGAGAGCCGAGCCGTCCGCATTGCCCGCAAAACCCGTCTGTATCCGGATAGGCCGCAGCTCGTATTCCTTTCTCCCGTCGTTGCGCACCATCACGCTCCCCCTGCCGTTTTTACTTATTATGGTCCGGTCTACTGTTTTTGAGTATCGCCGTCGTCCCTGGCGGGGAAGATTCTCATGAGAACCCGTATCATCAAATAGAAGACCGCCAGCATGACGAACACGACGCCGACGCCGATACCCATGACCTTGAGTGCCTCTGTAAACATATTTTCCTGCGCTCCTTCCCTATGCGCCGCTCACATGAGCAGCGATATGATCACCGCGCCCGCGATGATGGAACCGATCTGACCGGACACGTTCGCGCCGATAGCCGGCATCAGTATGAAGTTGCTGGGATCCTCCTGCTGGGCCATCCGCTGCACGATCCGCGCCGACATCGGGAACGCGGAAATACCCGCCGCGCCGATCATCGGGTTGATCTTCTTTTTGAGGAACAGGTTGACAAACTTCGCGAAGAGCACGCCGCCCGCGGTATCGAATACGAACGCCAGCAGGCCAATGACCAGTATGAGCAGCGTATCGAGCTGTATGAACTTTTCGGCGGCCATCGTGGAGCCGATCGTGATGCCGAGCAGCAGCGTAACAAGGTTCGCAAGTTCGTTCTGGGCGGCCTTGGACAGGCGCTCCAGCACGCCGCATTCGCGAATCAGATTGCCGAACATGAGCGCGCCCACCAGCGGAACGCCCTCGGGCGCAACAAATCCGGTAACGATCGTGATGAGGATCGGGAACGCGATCAGAACCGGGCGGCTGACCTTGACGTTTATGTCCGAATCCATCCGGATCATCCGCTCTTCTTTCGTGGTCAGCGCGCGTATGACCGGCGGCTGTATAACCGGGACGAGCGCCATGTAGGAGTAGGCCGCCACCGACAGCGCGCCGATATACTTCTCCGCGAACAGCTGCCCGACGAATATCGTCGTGGGGCCGTCAGCCGCGCCGATGATGCCCACCGCCGCGGCTTCCCGCAGCGTGAAAATCGGGCCGCCCTCGGGCGTAAAGATGAACGTGCCCGCCGCAACGGCCAGCAGCATCGCCGTAAATATGCCCAGCTGCGCGGCTGCGCCGAAGAATATCATCACCGGCTGCTTGAGAAGCGGCGAGAAGTCGATCATCGCCCCCACCGCAATGAATATGAGCAGCGGAAAAAGCTCTGTCGCAATACCGGCGTTGTAGAGCACCCGGAGGAACTGATCCTGCCCCAGCGCGTTTTGAAGCACCGTCGCAAGCGGGAGGTTGACAAGGATGCACCCAAAGCCTATCGGAAGCAGGAGCATGGGTTCGTACTTCCTGAATATGGCAAGGCCGATAAGCACAAGGCCGACGACGATCATGACAGCCTGCTGCCACCCGAAGTGCGTGAGTCCCTCGAACAATTTTTCTAAGAGTTCCATACAGTACCTCGATATAAATAAGATAATGGCAAGTGAAAAGCGGCCGCTCCACGCCTGGACAACCATCATTCATTATACTGAATGAGGGAGCAAAGCGCAAGGAAGATCGTGCTGCAGACAACCATGCCTGGAAATAATAGTATGCGGTCCAGCGAAATGAAAAAGGGGCGACGGTCTCGTCGCCCTTTTGTTTCCGGTTTGCCGCTGTTCGCTTACTCCCACACGATGAGCAGCGCGCTGTCGGCCGCGACCGACGCCGGCATGCCCGGGAGCTTTCCGTCCGGGGTCGCCGCCTCTGCGAACGTGTGTCCCGCAGCGCTGATGGAAAGCGGCTGTTCCTCCCCGGTCGGGTTCCAGATTACGACTCCCAGCCTGCCTCCGCCCTCGTAGGCCTTGGCGCGCAGCGCCGCGTTGTCCAGCGTGAAGCCCTCGTTGTCCACGAAGCGTCCGTTGAGCAGCAGATCCTTGTAGTCAAGCTGCATCCGGGTTACCTTCGTCAGATAGTCGCGGTAGTTGGGTATATCGTCGAGCTCGCCCTGGCAGCGGAATATCGTCATGTCGAACCGCAGCCCGTAGAGCAGCGAGAAATGAATGTTGTCCCGGTAGTTCCGCTCGTCCTCGGCGGCTTCGCGGTTTGTGACCATCAGCTCCGGGAACGTATAGCGGTACAGTTCCGGATAGGCATGCTTCCCGGGACGGGCCGAGCCGCCCGACTGGGCCAGATCCATGCTTTCGCCGTATATGTCGACGTTGTGCTCCATCG
>JBMNNN010000015.1:0-23227 GCA_050942555.1 Christensenellales bacterium | reverse complement strand
GAAGCATTCCGATGCCGTTCAGGCAGAGCCTGATCGGTTTTGGCGGTTGTTGGTTTTTTGCGGCCCGCGCATTGCGATGGGCGGCTTTTTGTAGTACACTGTAATCGGGCGATGGAGGCAAAAGATTGAACCAGAAGCATGCGCTGCAGCGCGAGCGGGACGGGCTGAATACCGAAAGAGCGAAGCTGCAGAAAAAGATTCAGGATACTGAGCACAAGATGAGCCAGATGTACTCCGGTATCCTACGCCAGCGCAGGAAACCCTATGGGAAGGGCGACGAAAATCTCGACATACTCAGGATTTCCGCGCAGAACGATCGACTGATCGCCCGCTATTATGAGCTGACACAGCGGATTGCCGAGCTCGATAAGGAAATCGATGCGGCCGAAAAATAACGGATATATGCCGGGTAGAAATTTGGAAACGCCGGAGCGATATGGAACGATTTGTGCTTCACAACAGGAACCCACAGTTCTTGCAGCGGGTGATGGACAGCCTGACCGACATGACGCGGGTGGTGAACTGCCGCGGCGAGACGGTCTGGATGAACGATCGGATGCGGCGGATACTGGACGGGGCGAGCCCGGGCGATCCGGAGGGCGGTTTCGAGAATAGCCCGGGCGCCCGGGCGATGGCGAATGGACGCGCCCACTCGGCAACCCGGAGATACCGCGGCCGCATATACAAGGTCACGGCCTCTCCGCTGTGCGACTGGGAGGGCGGCGCGGCTTTCGCGATCGAGGTGTGGCGGGACGTGACCGGCGAGATGCGCATGCGCGACCGCATCGTCAGCCAGAACCGCAAACTGACGCAGGATCTTCTTTTCGCCCGAAGGCTGCAGCAGGCGCTGCTGCCCGACCGCATGCCCCGGGTCGACCAGTATTTTTTCGATACGCTCTACCATCCCTGCGAAGCGGTAGGCGGCGACTTTTATGATCTTTTTTCCATCGGGGACGATACGCTCGTATTCTATATCGCCGACGTCGCCGGCCACGGGGTGACCGCGGCGATGCTGACGGTGTTCTTCAGCCAGACGGTGCGCTCGGTCCTGCACGTGGCGCACGGCGTGGCTACCGACGTCGTGCTGCGCGAGGTTTCGGATCGCTTCTCGCAGATGGGGCTCGAGGAGCATCTCTATATCACGGCCTGGCTCGGCTGTCTCGACCTTGATACCGGACGGCTGCGCTACAGCAACGCCGGGCACGTCGCAGCGCCGCTGCTGTGGGACAGAAACGATGTGCGGGCGCTGGAGCTTCCCGGTCTGCCGATATGCCGCTGGACCGAGGACGCGCGCTACCGCGTCGGAGAAGCCGTGCTTCCTCCGGGCGGCCGCCTGCTGCTTCATACCGACGGGCTTTCAGACGCGTGGCGCAATTCAAGCGCCGCCGAGGAGCTCGCCGGGTATGAGAGCGCGCGGGAGCTGGCGCGCTGGTGTCTGATGACGCAGCCTGAGGAAATCGTGCTGCCCTCGCTGTGGGATCAGGTGTCCCGGGGAATGGACGAACAGGACATGACCGACGATGTCGCGATGCTGCTAATCGCGCGGGAGCCCGCGACCGACGGCGCCGTCGCGCGCCCGAATCCGGACGGATAGGAGGAACCCATGCAAAACTTCCTGCGATCGATCATGGATTTCTTCAACCAGTTGGGCGAGTTCGGCTGGATCGACGTGCTGGATATCATCATCGTCACGGTCGTCATTTACCAGCTTCTCAAGCTGACGCGCGAAACCAGAGCCCAGCAGGTCATAAAAGGATTCGGCGTGCTCATACTGGCGGCCCAGATCTGCGACTGGGCCAATCTGTCGGCGATTTCCTGGCTGCTCGACTATATCGTCAACGCCGGGGCGATCGTGCTGGTCATACTCTTTCAGCCCGAGCTGCGGCAGGCGCTCGAGCGCATCGGCCGGGGAAAGCTGTTCGAAAAATCCAGCTTCATACCCACCGAAAGCAACAACGTCTGGGCGGTAGACGAAATCATTCGCGCGATGCAGAACCTCGTGATGAACAAAATCGGTGCGCTTGTCGTCATACAGCAAAAAAGCCCGCTGGGGGATATCCTCAGCAGCGGCACCCGGATCGAAGCCCGGGTTTCCTCCCAGCTTTTGGAGAATCTATTCATTCCCAATACGCCGCTCCACGACGGCGCGGTCGTCATACAGGGCGGCACGCTGTTGGCGGCCGGATGTTTCCTGCCGATGAGCGCGAACCCCGACATATCGCAGAATCTGGGCAGCCGTCACCGGGCGGCGCTGGGACTTTCGGAGATCTCCGACGCGCTGGTCGTCGTCGCCTCCGAGGAAAACGGCATCATATCGGTAGCCCAGGAGGGCAAGCTGATCCGTTATCTGGACGGAAGCGGACTGCGCAGCATACTGATGGCGGTGTACGCGCCCGACCAGGCGCAAAGGGGCATCAACTCGCTGCTGCACTGGAGGTCGCGCCATGAAAAACGTACTTAAGGCGCTGGGCGGATTCGGGATCAAGATTTTCGAAATGCTTCGGCACAACTGGGGATACAAGCTGCTGGCGTTCATATTCGCTTTTGTTCTGTGGGCGTCGGTTATGTCGGGCAGCAACCCCGAGCGGGTCGTCACGCTCAGCGACATACCCGTCCGGATCGACAACCTGGACGCGCTGCGCGAGAAGGGGATGACGCTGCAGCATGCGGTCGAGGCATACGCGAGAACCGCGCAGGTGCGCCTAGAGGTCCGGCGCAACGATCTGGACCGCGTCACCGACAGCACGGTGGCGCTGTGGGTCGATCTGGGGACCATCAACGCGACCGGAGGGCACCAGCTCGAGATCCGCTCGATGACCACTCTGGGGTCGGTCGTTTCGATCACTCCCTCATCGCTGACGGTTGAGGCCGACCAGTATACCGAGGACGTGATACCGGTGCAGGTCGCCACCGAAAATGCGCTCGGCGAAGGCTACTGGAGGGACACGCTGTCGCTGACGCCTTCGGTCATCGAGGTCAGGGGTCCGCGCAAGCTGATAGACCGGATCGCCCGGGCGCAGGTGACGTTGGACCTGGCGCCCATTACATCGGACTACAACGCGTCGCATCCGTTTGCGCTGCTCGACGAGGACGGCAATGAAATCGAAGAGACCGCGATATCGCTGTCCAGCGAAAGCGTGATACTGAGCATGCAGGTGCGCCCGACCCGGGAAGTGCCGCTGCTGGCCGAGCAGGCCGTGGTGGGCGATGACCGGCTCCCCAGGGGATATGAGATCGCGGGCATTGAGGTCTATCCGGCCACGGTAACGGTCGCAGCGCCCGCCGAGATCCTGGACACGATCGAGGGGATCGCGCTCTCGCCCATCGATGTGGCCAACGCCGTCAGCGACGTATACGGCACCGTCAGCATGTCGGTGCCAGAAGGCGTGGTTGTCCTTGGAGAAAAAACCGCGGAGCTGATGGTGCGCGTACGGGAAACAGAGACGACAAAGACGTTCGACGAGGTGCCGATACAGATACGGGGTCTTGGCGACGGGATATCCGCCGAGCCCGTCACGCAGACCGCGACCGTTACGGTCACAGGGCCCGTGAACGCGATGGGCGACCTTATCAAGTCGGGCGTGAAACTCTATGTCGACGCGAGCGGCCTTGCTCCCGGCACGCATACGCTGCGGGTGCTGTCCGATATCGACGAGCGCTACCGCGTGCGGGATGTCGATATCAGCATCGAAACGCTCGACGTCCAACTCACCGCCGGAAAAAAATAGCGATGCTGCGTGTGACCGATGTGCACATACCGCTGGAGGCCGACGAGCAAGCGCTCCGGCGGCAGACTGCGCGCATATTGGGGCTGGACGCCGGGGCGGTCACGGGCCTGAGCCTGGTGCGCCGGGCTGTGGACGCCCGGCGCGGGCGGGTGCGCTATAGCTGCACGGTGGACGTGGCGCTGTCGGTCGACGAGGGCGCGGTAGCCCGCAGGTGCGGCGGGCGGGTGCGATTCGTTGAGACCGAGCCCGATGAGCCTGTCGTCCCCATGGGGCCGCCCCTGTGCCACCGGCCGGTCGTCGTGGGCGCCGGGCCGGCAGGGCTTTTCGCGGCGCTCCGGCTGGCCCGGTACGGCTACCGTCCCCTGGTGCTGGAGCGGGGTCCGGCGGTGGACGAGCGGGCGCGGGCGATCGCGGAGTTCTTCGCGCGCGGCGCGCTGGATCCCGAGGCCAACGTGGCGTTCGGAGAGGGCGGCGCGGGCGCGTGGTCCGACGGGAAGCTGACGACCCGTATACGGGATCCGCTGTGCCGGGAGGCGCTGGGTCTGATGGTATCGTTCGGAGCGCCCCGGGACATACTGACCGATGCCCATCCGCACATCGGCACCGACCTGCTGCGCGCCCTGGCGGTAGCCCTTCGCGCGGCGATCGAGTCGGCGGGCGGCGTTTTCCGATTTGGCACGAGGATGGAGCGCGTCGTGGTGCGCGGGAGCAGGCTTGCGGGCCTTGCGCTTGCGGGCGGCGAGGAGCTCGCAGCCGACGCGGCGATACTGGCGATCGGCCACAGCGCGCGCGACACGCTGGAAGCGCTCGTGGACGCGGGCATCGCGCTCGTGCCAAAGCCCTTTGCGGTGGGCCTTCGCGTCGAGCATCCGCAGGCGCTCGTGGACCGCGCCCGGTACGGGCGGTATGCCGGGCACCGGCTGCTGGGGGCCGCCGACTACAGCGTCAGGACCCGCGTAGACGGTCGGGCCGTCTATTCGTTCTGCATGTGCCCGGGCGGCGTCGTCGTCAACGCGTCGTCCGAGGCGGGCAGGCTGTGCGTCAACGGGATGAGCAACCGCGCGCGGGACGGGGCGAACGCCAACGCGGCGCTCATATGCGCGGTGAACCCCGACGACTGGGACGGGAGCGGACCGCTTGCGGGCATCGCGTTCCAGCGTAGGCTGGAGAGTGCGGCATTCGCGGCGGGAGGCGGCGCGTACCGCGCGCCGGCCCAGCGGGTCGCGGACTTTATCGAGGGACGCCCGAGCAGCGGATTTGGCGGCGTCACGCCCACGGTGCTGCCGGGGGCGGAGCCCTGCGATCTTGCGCGGGTACTGCCCGGGTTTGTGACCCACGCGCTCGGGCGCGCGCTGCGCGCTTTTGACGGGCAGCTGCCGGGGTTCCTGCTGCCCGACGCGGTGCTGACCGCCGCGGAGACCCGCAGTTCGTCGCCGGTGCGCATCGTGCGCGACGACAGCGGGCAGTCGGTATCGGCCAAAGGCCTCTATCCTGCCGGAGAGGGCGCGGGATATGCCGGCGGAATACTGTCAGCGGCTGTGGACGGCATGCGCGCTGCGCAGCGGCTGATCAGCAGCTGCCGCCCGCCCCGCGGAAACGCCGACTAGAGGAGGGACTGCTATGGACGATTTTTCGTGGCTTTACGATATCGGGTTTATCCGCTGGCTTTCGGGCTTTCTCTCCGAGGAGAGGCTCAGGCCGGTCATCCGCTGGTTTTCGTCGCAGCTGGCGCACAGGACGCCCGCGCATCTCGCAGGCCAGTTTTTTGCGTGGGCGGTGGCGCTGGCGGTGCTGGCCGCGCTGGTGGATCAGGCTATATACTGGACGCGCGGCGAGCAGCAAAGCAAGGTGCGCCGTTTCATCGCGCGGGTGCGCCTGATATGGCGGCAGCTGTACCGGGCTGCGGAGCGCCGTGGCTGGCTGCCGGCCGCGGGCAGGGAACGCTAGCATGGCGCGCATCACCATCTATCTGGGCCACTACGGCAGCGGCAAGACCGAGATTTGCCTGAACGCTGCGCTCGGCTTGGCGCGGGAAGGCGTGCGGGCAACGCTCGTCGATCTTGACATCGTTAACCCCTACTTTCGCTCGGGCGAGCAGCGAGAGCGCCTGATGGCTTCGGGCGTCGAGGTCGTCACGCCCACATTCGAGGGCACTACCGTCGACGTGCCGGCGCTTCCGGCGCGCGTGCAGTCGGTCTTTGCCGACACGACCCGCCGGGTGATTTTCGATGTGGGCGGCGATCCCACGGGCGCAGCGGCGCTGGGCCGGTACAAGCCATGGCTGGAGCGGGACGATGTGGAGACGCTGTGCGTCGTCAACACGCGCCGTCCCTTTACCGCAACCGCGCGCGCGGTTGCCGACATGGTACGGCAGCTGGAGGAGCGAAGCAGGATGCGCGTCGCGGGGCTCGTGTGCAACACGAACCTGGCGCGCGAGAGTACCGCCGCGGTACTCGAGGAAGGGCTGCGCGTCGTCGAGGAGGCCGCTGCCGCGCTGGGTGTCCCTGTCGCGTCGGTCTGCGGGCTGCCGCATGTGCTCGATGCGCTCCCCGTGCCATTGCAGGACCGGTACAGCGGCAGGCTTACGCCCCTTACGCTCTACATGCGGCCCGGATGGCTCGATGAGGAGGCGCACAAGACTGGAAACATTCGTTAGGATCCTCTGTCACCTGTTCACCGGAGCCTGCCTGGCCCTGACTGCGGTGATACTGGCCATCAGGCTCTGCCGTCCCGAACCATTTGATAAAAGACCCGCCGCGCCGCGGCCGCGCCTCATGCGCATCTTTTTGTGGACCGCCGCCGCGGCGATCGGCAGCCGCATCGCGCTGCTGGGATTTTGCGCGCTGTGTACCGATGTGGACGGGTTTTCAGGGCTCGTGAACCTGTGGAACCATTGGGACGCGCCGCACTATATGGATCTGGCCCGGTACGGATATGTCGACGACAGGACAAGCGACCAGTGGCTCTTTATCGTATTTTTTCCGCTGTACCCATGGCTCGTCGGGCTTGTGTCCCGCCTGGGCGTGAGCACCGAAGCGGCGGGCATGTTGGTCTCGTGGCTGGCGCTGTGTGGCGCGGCGTTTCTGCTGTATCTGCTCGTATTGGACGACTACGGGCCGTGCGCGGCGCGCCGCGCCGTGAAGTACATGCTCATTTTTCCGGTCACGGTGTTCCTTGGCGCGCAGTACACCGAGAGCCTTTTTCTGCTCGTGAGCCTCGCGTGCCTATACGCGATACGAAAAAAGCGCTGGGCACTGGCGGGCGCGGCGGGCCTTTTGGCGGCGCTTACGCGCATACACGGCATACTGATGGCGGCCGTGTTTTTCGTCGAGTTTCTGCGGGACCGCGGTCTTTTGGGGCCGGGCTGGCGGGAGAGGGCGCGCGCCCTGCGGCCGCGAGCGCTGCAAAGCGGCCTGTGGATTTTTCTTATCCCGCTCGGAACCGCGATATACATCATGCTCAATCAAATCGTATACGGCGACCCCTTGATGTTTCTTAAGATACAGGCCAACCACTGGGGGCAGACGACCCGGTTTCTGTCGGGTGTTCTTTTTAGCACACTGCGCAATGCGTGGACCGACGACAATACGATGACGGTGCTGTATCTGTGGCTTTTTCAGGCGGTGACGATGGTCGCGGCGCTGGCCGCGATGCCCGCGATGGTGCGGCGGATGCGCGCATCGTACGGGCTGCTGATGGCTCTTTATATCACCATATCCTTTTCTGCCAGCATGCTCCTTTCGGCGGCGCGGTATATGATGGGGCTGGCGGTTCTTTACCCGGCGCTGGCCGCGATGACGCGAAAGCGCTGGGCTGACTGGACGCTGACCGCGGTCTTTCTCGTACTGGCGCTCATCATGGCGCGGGGATTCGCGCTGTACAGAATGGTGCTGTAACCCCCTCCGGGCGAAAAATGGCGAATACAGGGTGAATTTGTCAAACCGATATGTTATAATGTGCACAGGTACATAGGGGGGGTTCATTATGAATGCCATTTATGATGAGTCCGGTGCACAATGGGTCATCACGATCGACATGGATATGGATCTGTATACGGTACCCAGGCTGCGTGAGCTGATGCTGGACTGTATCGCAAAAAAGCAGGCCGGCATCGAGCTTAACTGCGCGGGCATGGGATATATCGACAGCACCGGGCTCGGGGTTCTGGTCAGTACGCTCAACAAGGTGCGCGCCTACGACGGCACGATCACGATCACCGGGCTCAAGCCGCATATCCGGAAGATATTTAAAATTACCGGGCTGGACGGAATATTCTGCCTGAAGGAGTAGCCGAATGGATTGCCTGTATTTTGAATTTCCCGCCAAAGCCCAATACCTGCTGTCGGTGCGGCTGCTGGTGTCCTCGATCGGCGCGCGGATCGATATGAACATAGACGAAATAGAGGATCTCAAAAGCGGCGCGGCCGAGGCCTGCCTGGCCGTGATGGGAAGCGGTTCCCCTGCGCGGATTGCCTGCCGGATCGAGATCGACGGCGACGCGCTGCGGGTGCGGATAACGGGCGAGGGCACGTCGTCCGAGTCGCCCGACATTAACCCGACCGAGGCCGAGCTTTCCCGGTACATGCTCGAGGCGCTGGTCGAGCAGGCCGAGTTTGCGCAGGACGAGTCGGGTGCGATCCGGTCGGTGTCATTTCTGAAGCGCCGCCAGCGGAGGCCCGGGCGGTGAGCGAGAGAATCGACCCGCCGGAGGGAGTACCGGCAGACGTGGACGATCTTCTGGAGGAATACGCCAGGACCAGAGACCCGGCGCTGCGCAACCGGATCCACGCGCATTACGAGTATCTGGCGCTGATGGCCGCGCGGCGCTACGCAGGGCGGGGCGTTGAGTATGAGGATCTCTGCCAGGTGGCGCTTCTTTCGCTTCTCAAGGCTGTGGATCGCTACGACCCCAGCCACGGGGTGCGCTTTCAGAGCTTTGCGATCCCGACCATCATGGGCGAAATAAAGAATTATTTTAGGAGCCACAGCCAGGCAGTCCGCCTTCCCAGGCGCAATCGCGAGGCGCTCACGCAGCTGCACAGCGTCGTCAACGATCTGTCAATCGAGCTTGGCAGAAAGCCCCGCACCGACGAGATCGCAGAGCGCATGGGGGTAACCGCCGAGTATGTGTTGGAGCTCCTCGAAGCCGAGCATAACATCCGCGCGATGTCGCTGGACAGCCTGTCGCCCGACAGCGAGGAGGGCGGCATCTCCTACCGGCTGGGCTTTGACGACAGGGGCTTCGCGCAGGTGGAGAACCGGCAGTTCCTGCGCACCATGTTCACGACGCTGGAGCCGCAGGAGCGGTATGTGATCATACAGCGCTTTTACCGCAATTTAAGCCAGCGGGAGATCGCCGCGCATCTGGGAATATCGCAGATGACCGTATCGCGCATAGAGAAAAAAGTGCTCACGATGATGCGTAGCCGCCTGGAGGAAGGATAGTCCGCCGATATCGCATTTTGTAATGGCTGTTGACTGTTTAGCCCGCATGATCCCGGGTTACTATATGATCGTCGGGCGATAAGCAAACCGACTCCTTGGGGGAGAAAAATGTTGAAAAACCGGTATGTCATCAGGACCCTGCCGGAAATGCGCGAAACGATAGCCAACATATTAAGCAGCATCACCGAAGGCCGGAGCGTGGACGAAGCATCGCTTTTTAATATACGACTGGTACTCAACGAACTCATCGTCAACGCGTTCATACACGGCAACGCGGACGCCCAGGACGCGCCCGTAACCGTGCTCGTCGATCCCGACGAGACCGAGCCTGCCCTCACGATCGAGGTCGAGGACGGAGGCGTCGGCTTTAGCGCCGCTCCGCCGGCCGAACAGGCGGGAGGCTCCATCCGCGAGCATGGCAGGGGCCTCGTCCTCGTCAAAGCGCTTACCCGCGAAATGGTGTTCAACGAACGCGGAAACAGGGTCAGCGTCCGGATGAATCTGTAGAATTGGCACGAATAATCCTTTTCTGCGCCGCAGAGAAGGTTTTTTTATTTTAAGAGCGAATTATACCCGGCACGCTGGACGCCGCGGGTATGCCGCAATCACAACGGTTGCCGACCGCCCCTGTTTACGATATAATGAGTAAACAACGCAAGTCACTGCGAAAACGAACGGCACGAAGGGAGGGGGCCTATGACGGCAAGGGGAAAACGGAGATACCGCGTCAAGCCCCGCTTTTACGTGCTGATGGCGATGCTCGTCGCGCTTCTCGTATGGGGCGGCGTGACCCTCATACAGAAACTGGTTCCCGCGCGCGTCGATTGGGGTCGCCTTGAAACCGACCAGGAGGTCACCGCGATACTGCTGCGCGACGAGCGCGTCGTGCTCTCTGAGGAGTACGCGCGCATGGACTGCCTGGTGGCGGAGGGCGAGCAGGTCGACGCCGGGGAAGAGCTGGCGGTACTCTACACATCGGGCTACTCGGAGAAGGATATACAGAACCTCGTACAGCTGCGCGCCGATATAAAGGACTACCAGCAGATCAATATACTCAAGGCGTTCGTCGACAAGGATCTTGAGAGCCTCAATAACGAGATACGCGATAAGGTCGATCAGATCACCGCGCTGGCTGCCCGGGGAGAGAGCAGGGGACTGCTGGTTCACGAGCGCGAGCTTGCCCAGCTCATGGAGCAGCGGCGCGTCTACATGAACAGCACCGTGCAGCCCGACGATGCCCTGACGAGCATGTACGAGCGGGAAAACGCGCTCATAGAGAAAATCAACCGTACCCGGCAGGTCATAACGGCCGAGGGCAACGGCGTGGTCAGCTATTTCCTGGACGGCTACGAGGACCGGTTCAATATCGATACGCTGGACAGCCTCGATATCCGCATCGTTTCCGAAACGAGGGACAAGCTCCTCTCGGGCGGCATGGCTATCGTAAGAGCCGGCACCGACGGCGTCGTGGGCATCGGCGAGCCGCTGTACCGGCTGGTCAATCCCAACAGGTGGTACGCATTCATCGTGATGCCCCGGCTTCAAAATACGCTGGTCAAGGGCGGCGTATGCGATATCAGCTTCGAGGGGTATGAGGAAAAACTGCTGACAGCCCACGTATACAACGTCATCGAGCAGGGCCGCTACGCCCTGGTAGTCCTTCAGCTAAGTGATCCGATCGGTTCCCTGCTAAGCCTCCGCCTGGTGGACGGGCATATCGGGCGCAGCCTGGAGGGTTTCAAGGTACCTGCCGGAGCGGTGCGCGAGAAAGACGGCGCACAGGGCGTCACCGTCATGATCGATGGCAGTCCGCGGTTTATCGAGGTCGAGGTGCTGGCTCAGGACAGCCGGCACGCGATCGTCAAGGAAACCGGACAAAGCGCTGACCGGCTGGCCAAAGACCAGCAGGTGGTAATGCCATGAGCGCGATGCCCGAGACAGTGACGGCGCGCGTCGCCTCGGTGCGGGAGCGCGTCGCCCGGGCTGCGGCCGCAGCGGGGCGCACTCCCGGCGATATAGAGATGATCGCGGTTACCAAGAGCGTCGCGATTCCCGCGATGCGGGAGGCGGCTGCTGCGGGGATTGCCGCCTTCGGGGAAAACCGCGTGCAGGAGTTTATGGCCAAGGCGGATCTTTTTCTGGAAATTAACTGGCATATCATTGGACATTTACAGTCCAACAAGGTAAAATATATTATCGGGCGGTGCGCTCTCGTGCATTCGGTGGACCGGGAGTCGCTGGCAGCCGAAATCGACAGGCGGTGCCGCGCGCAGGGCATCGCGCAGCCGGTGCTCGTAGAGGTCAACATCGGCAGGGAGCCGCAGAAAAGCGGCGTGATGCCCGACGCGCTGTGGGCGCTTCTCGACAGCATGCTCGCGATGCCCGGCATTTCGGTCCGCGGCCTGATGGCGATCCCGCCCATGGGAGAACCGGCACGCCCGTGGTTTGCGCGGATGCGCCAGCTGATGGACGAGGCGAAGCGGCGATACCCGCAGGTCGGTCTCACGACACTGTCGATGGGCATGTCGGCGGATTTTGAACAGGCCATCGCCGAGGGCGCAACGATGATCAGGGTGGGCAGCGCGCTTTTTGGTCCGCGCGCGCCACAGGCTGTCAGGGAGGGTTGACGATGGCGGGAAAGCGAATGAGTAAAATACTCACGCTGCTGGGCTTTGACGAGCAGACCGAGGATACGCTGGATCCCCGGGACGAGCTGCCCGTCTATACGCGCCCTGATCCTCCTGCGCGCGAACGCTTCCGAAGGACCGCCGATCCGGTGGTAGTTCCGGCGACCGCGGGAGCGCGGCGCGATGAAAGGAGAGTGGCGGATATTCAGAGCATGCCTTCGTCCTCTACTGTGCGCATGGTCGTATACCAGCCCCAGAATTTCGAGGATACGCAGACCATCATCGACAGCCTCAAGGGCAGCCGCCCGGTCATCGTGAACCTTGAGAATCTGCAGATCGACGCGGCGCAGCGGGTGCTCGATTTCATCAGCGGCGCGATCTACGCGCTGGACGGCAGCGTCCGCAAAATTTCGAAGGGGATCTTCCTGCTGGCCCCTCCCGGCGTGGATATATCGGGGAACCTGGCGACGGGTCTCCCGGGCGAGCTGCGGCAGCGGGCGGCGCAGGACTCCTACAGAAAGAGGGACTAGAAAGGACTATGAATGACCACCGCTGAGCTAATCGGCGCATACGCGCTTTTGGCCGTGATGCGGCTGCTGCGAATCTATACCTGGGTGATCGTAGCCGGTTCGCTGCTGAGCTGGTTTGTACCGCCTGACAATATGCTCCGCCGCTTTATCAGTTTCCTCACCGAACCGGTCGTTGGCCCCTTCCGCAGGATCACGGCGCGGTATATGAGCAGAGGCGCGATACCGATCGATTTTTCGCCGATGTTCGCGATATTCGCGCTGCTCATCGTAGAGTGGCTGCTCCAGCAGCTTTTTTACTATATATACTGATCCGGCGTCTTAGGAGGTTTCAGATGACCATCAAGCCCGAAGACATCGTCAACAAAAAATTCTCGTTCTCGTTCCGGGGCTACAATCCCGACGAGGTGGACGCGTTTTTGGATGAAGTAGTCGAGGAAATGGAATACTTACAGGCAGAGATTGAGAGGCTTACATCCAGGCAGGCACTGGTGGAAGAACAGCAGACAGCGATTGGCAGCATGGAGAGCGCGCTGCGCGAGACGCTGGCGCTCGCACAAAAAACCGCCGGTGAGATCGTGCAGGCGGCGCAGGACAAGGCCGACGCCCTGACCGACAGGGCGCAGGACAAGGCCGAGCGGCTGGTCGAGGACGGGCGCAACCGCGCGCGGCGAATACTCGATGAGGCCGCGCAGCGCAAGCGCATGCTGACTGCGCAGGCCGACGCGCTGGCCCGCCAGATCGCTGAAATGCGGGAACGCTACCGGGCGGAGCTGGAAGCGCAGTTAAGGCTCATCGGCCAGGAAGGGATGCCCGTCATTGAGGAATACGAGGAATTGGGCGGGGAACAGGAATTCAAAGAAGAAGAACGCAGTGCCGGTCTCAGGCCTGTGGCGGGGGACGAATCGGAGCAGGCAGAGGACTGATACGGCGCGGACTCTTGGCTGCAGGAGCGAACGACGCCGACAGCGTCTTGAGCGCGAAGCGATAAATCTGGAGCGCAGCCATCTGAGTGAATACATACGCTACCTGCAGCAACCATGGCGCATGATCCGCGTCAACCTGTTAGCCGGACTCATGCGCGGCTTTGGCACCGCGATCGGGTTTACGATACTGGGCGCAGCGGTGATCTATTTCCTGCAGCAGCTTGCGTACCAGAATCTGCCTCTTATCGGGGGATTCATCGCCGAAATCATGCGCATCGTGGATCTGCAGCGGGGAGGGCGATAAGCTGCGGGGACGGGAGGACGACGATTGATACTGACATTTGCGATGGCCGCGGTCGTGCTGGTGCTGGACAGGCTGACCAAGACATGGGTGCTGGGAACGCTCAAGCCGGTGGGCGACATTCCGCTTTGGGAGGGCGTGTTCCACTTTCACTATACCGAGAATACAGGCGCGGCGTTTGGCATGCTGCCGGGGTTCCGGTGGGTTTTTCTCGTCCTGTCGGCGGCGGCGGCGCTGGGCATCGCCGGATGGGTCATATATAGGCGGCGCGGCCTGCACTGGCTTTCGTACCTGGCGCTGGGGCTCATACTGGGCGGCGCTGTGGGAAATCTCATCGACCGCATCCGGTTCGGATACGTGCTCGATTTTTTGTATTTTAAGCTCATTGACTTTGCGATATTCAACGTAGCCGATATGGGCCTGGTAGCGGGCTCGATACTGCTGGGCGTGTATCTCCTGTTCATCCACGAGCGGCATACGTATGGCCGGAAGGATACCGGGGAGAGTGGCGGTGAAACGGTCCTTCACGATAGGCCCTGAGCGCGCGGGGGAGCGCCTGGATACCGCGCTGGCCGCGGCATGCGGCCTGTCCCGTTCCCGCGCGGCAAGGCTCATCGCAGAAAACCGGGTACTGGTGAACGGCAGCGCGGCGCGCGCCGCGCTCAGGCTGCGGCAGGGCGATCTTGTTATGGCCGATATTCCCGAGCCCGCTCCGGCCCGCGCCGTGCCCGAGCAGATACCGCTCGACATCATATACGAGGACGCGCATCTCATCGTCATCAACAAGCAGCGCGGGCTGGTTGTGCATCCGAGCGCGGGGCACGCGGGGGGGACGCTTGTCAATGCGCTTCTTTTCCATTGCACGGACCTGTCGGGCGTGGGGGGCGCGATGCGGCCGGGGATCGTGCACCGGATCGACAAGGATACGACCGGACTCATAGTCGCTGCGAAAAACGACGCGGCGCACCATGCTCTGGCCGCGCAGATAAAGGAAAAGACGGCGCGGCGCACCTATCTGGCGCTGGTAGAGGGCCGGGTAGGGCCCGACAGCGGGCGCATCGATGCGCCCATCGGCCGCAGCAGCGCCGACCGCAAGCGCATGGCCGTGGTGGAGGGCGGACGCAGCGCGGTCAGCGACTACGAGGTGCTCGAGCGTTTCAGCCGCGAAACACTGCTCCGGGTCAGCCTGTTGACCGGCCGCACGCACCAGATACGGGTCCATATGGCCCATATCGGGCATCCGGTGGTGGGCGACCCGGTATACGGCTCACGCCGCAGGCGCGGCGCGCTGCCGGGACAGCTGCTGCACGCGGCGAAGCTGGAGTTCGTCCACCCGGCGACCGGTGAGCCGATGGCGTTTACCGCGCCTCTCCCCGATGACTTCGTCGGCTACCTTGCCAGGCTCCGCTCCGCGCCATAATCCCGCAAAGGAGGGAAACGCGATGCCCTACGAGATACTGGACAGGCAGGCCCTGATAGCCCGGAAGCGGCCCCGCAGAGAGGACGTACGCGGCCCCTATTTCCGGGACCAGACCGCGATGATCCACTGCACGCCGTTTCGCCGCCTTAAGCACAAGACGCAGGTGTTCTTCGCGCCCGAGAACGACCATGTGTGCACCCGTATCGAGCATGTGCTGCATGTGGCGACGATCGCCGCCACGCTGTGCAGGGGGCTCGCCGCGCAGGGCTGGCCGATGGATTCCGAGCTTGCCTACGCGGGCGGGCTGGGTCACGATCTGGGGCACGCGCCCTTTGGCCACTCGGGCGAGCGCACGCTCTCGGCGCTCCTTGGCGGGCAGTGCGCATTCCAACACGAGATTCACAGCCTGCGCGTCGTCGATTTCCTTGCAAGGGACGGCGAGGGCTTGAACCTGACGCGGGGCGTGCGCGACGCGATCATATGCCACAACGGAGAGCTGTTTGAGCAGACGCTGGCGCCCGAAAAGACGCCGCGGCTGCCCGAGGAGAAACGCGACAAGAACCGCCTTCCAGCCACATGGGAGGGCTGTGCGGTCCGCTTCGCCGATAAGATCGCCTATCTGGGGCGGGATCTCGAAGACGCGCTGCTTGCAGGGTTTGTCACGATCGCCGACGTGCCGCCCGACATCCGCGCGGTGCTGGGCAGCAACAACGGAGAAATCATCAACACGCTGGTCATCGATCTTATTGAGAACTCTGCCAAGAGCGGCGTGATGGGTTTTTCCGACGAGAAGTTCGCGCTGCTGACCCAGCTTCGCAATTTCAACTACGAGCATATATACGGACACCCCCGTATCCGCCGCTACGAGGCATACTGCGACCGCATCATCCGGACGCTGTTCGATCACCTGCTCGCGCAGTGCGAGCGCGATCCGGACGAACCCGGGCTGCCGCTCGACGTGTCGTTCGCCCGGTTCCTCTCGCGGATGCGGCCCGCCTACGAGCGGGAGAAAAGCGGGCCCATGCGTTGGGTCGCCGACTATGTGGCGGGCATGACCGACAATTACGCGCTGGCCGCGATGGCCCAGATCACGCTGCCCGAGCCCATCTCGTTCCCGGGTATGCGGGGGGACTAAAACGGTTGCGCGCCGCCCGGAAATCGGGTATGATACCAATAAATCCATATAAGGAAGGGCAGATATGAGCAGTCTGTTTGATCTGACAGGCCGCCGCGCCATCGTCACAGGCGGTGGCCGGGGGCTGGGCCTTGGCATGACGCAGGGTCTGCACGACGCGGGCGCCGCGGTGGCGATCCTGGGGCGCCGGCCCGAGAACCGCGAAGTGGCCGGGCGCATCGGCGCATCGGGCGCGCCGGTCCGCGCGGTGCTGGGCGACCTTTCCGACCGCGGCGAAGCGCGGCATATGTTCGAGGAGGCCGTGGAATGGCTGGGCGGCATCGACATACTGGTCAACAACGCGGGCATACAGCGCCGCAGTCCCAGCGAGCGGTTTGCGATCGAGGACTGGGACGATGTGCTGGAAACCAACCTGACGTCGGTATTCCTGCTGTGCCAGATGGCCGGGCGCATCATGCTCGGGCAGGGCCGCGGAAAGATCATCAACATCGCCTCGATGGGCAGCTTTTTCGGCGGGCTCAATATACCGGCTTACGCGGCGAGCAAGGGCGGAATCGTGCAGCTTACAAAAACGCTTTCGAACGAATGGGCCGGGCGGGGCGTACAGGTCAACGCGATCGCTCCCGGATACATGGCGACCGATATGAACACGGCGCTCATTGAGAACGCCGCACGCAACGCGCAGATCCTCGCGCGCATACCGGCCGGGCGCTGGGGACTGCCCGAAGACATGGCGGGCGCGGTCGTGTTCCTGGCCTCGTCGGCATCCGACTACGTAACGGGCGCGGTCATACCGGTGGACGGCGGTTATCTGGCGCGATAGACAGCCAAAAGGAGGCACGGGCATATGAAGTACGCCATCGAGGAGTTTTACGACGCGCGGTTCGGGATGTTCATACACTGGGGGCTGTACAGCCTGCTTGCCGGGGAATGGCAGGGCCAGCGCATGGACGACATCGGCGAGTGGATTATGTCGTACCATAAGATACCGATCGACGAATACGAAAAGCTGGCCGCCCGTTTCAACCCGACGAAGTTCGACGCCGACGCGATCGTCCGGATGGCGCGGAACGCGGGAATGCGCTATCTGGTCATCACCAGCAAGCACCACGAAGGGTTCGCGCTTTTCAAGTCCGACGCCGATCCCTATAACGTCGTGGATGCGACGCCGTTCGGGCGGGACATTATCGCCGAGCTTTCGCAGGCCTGCCGCAGGCACGGCATGAAATTCGGCGTGTACTACTCGCAGGCGCTCGACTGGCATGAGCGCAACGCCGGAGGCTGGGACGACCCAGCGTACCTGCCCGCCCGCCGCCCCTGGGCCAACATATGGGACTTCCCCGACAACACGGGCAAGGATTTCGAGGAATATTTCTCGCGCAAGGTGCTGCCCCAGGTCACGGAGCTACTGACGCGCTACGGCGACATATTCCTCATATGGTTCGACACGCCCCGGACGATATCCGCCGAGCAGTCGGAGCGCCTGTACCGGCATGTCAAGGCCCTCCAGCCCCGCTGCCTTGTCAATTCGCGCATCGGCAACGGCATGGGCGACTACCGGAGCCTCGGCGACAACCAGCTTCCCGTCATGCCGCTCACGTTTCCCACCGAGTCGCCCGTCACGCTCAACGACACATGGGGCTACAAATATTACGATCACAACTGGAAGGACAGCCGGGACATCATCGACAAGCGGATCCGGCTGGCCGCAAGGAACGTGAATTTCCTGCTCAATATCGGCCCGCGCGGCGACGGCTCCATCCCGGAGGAAACCGAGCGGATCCTCTCGCAGGTCGGCGCGTGGACGGCCGGGTGCAGCGAAGCGCTTGAGGAAACCCGCGGTAATCCGTCCCCGTACGAGTTCCCGTGGGGCTCGGTCACCTCAAAGGGCAACCGTCTGTATTTCTTCATGAACGACGGCGCGAAAACGCCGCTGGTGCTAAACGGCCTTGTTACGAAGGTCAGATCGGTGACGGCGCTTCGCGACGGCGGCGCGGTGGACTTTTCGCACAGCGACGCGGGCGGCATACCGTCGCTGCGCATCGCGCTGCCCAAATCGGACGCGTACCGGCCCGCATACCGCGTGGAGCTTGCCGGTCCGCCGGTGTTTTCCGATGTGATCACCGATCAGGACGGCGTGCTTTCGCTGTATCCGCACGGCGCAGCCGCCCTGAAGGATGGCGTGTCGCAGCCAATCCCCCGCCACGGGCTCGGGGACCGGTATCTGCGGCCCGCGTATATGGCTGTGGAGGGCTCGGGTGCGCTCATAAACTGGAAGGATCCTGGCGTCAGCCTGGTCTGGAAGGCGGCGCTGACCCGGCCTGGCGTCTACCGCGCACGGATCGCGATGCCGGTGCGCTACAACGCAAAGCCCGCCCCCGTGCCCCGCAGCCTGGAGCTTATAGTGTATGCCGAGGGCGGAGCGCTGGAGGCGCGCGCGCAATGGTCGCAGCTCATCGACAGCGGGATCGAGGAGGCCGCCGGGCCGCTCGCGCTTTCGGCGGGACCGAAGCGGCTTGTGCTCCGGTGCGCCGACTGCGCGGAGGATAAGCCGGTGGCGCTCGAATGCGTCAGTCTCGTACTTGAGGGGGAAACAGCATGAAGCGCTCCCGGGACAAACGCGATCATCGGCGAAGCGATCGCCTTCGACTGATCGCGGCGGCCCGGTTTCAAAGCGGATGCGATGCGCGAGCCGGCGGGTTAAAGCCTCCGGCTCGCTTTTTCGCGCATCGTGCTGGGCGACACGCCGAAATTGCGGCGGAACGCCTTATAAAATGAATTGAGCGTCGTATAGCCGCACTCGGCGACGATGTCGGTGATCGGATGATGGGTATAGCAGACCAGCCGCTCGGCCAGCGCCATGCGCTGGTTTTCAACATACTCGAAAAAGCTCTTGTTCGTCAGTTTGCGGAAGATGGCCTGCAGACGGCTTTCCGAGATGCCGAAATGCGATATTACCGACTTGACATACAGGCCTGCGTCCCCGAGGTTTTCGTCAACAAAGCGCAGCACCGAGCGCTCGAAGGCTTCGGTTTCACAGCAGAGCTGTTCCCGTATGCATTCGCAGGCCGCCCGTACGCTCTCCTTCAGCGCCCGGAACAGCGTCTCATAGTCATGCGACGCGTCGTAGGACGGCAGCGCCATTTTCTCGCGAAGCGGCTCGGGTAGCTCGTTGCGGGCCAGCTCGAGGCCGCGGCGGAATGTGAAGAAAACCTGCTGTATGTCGCTTTCCTGCACGTAGCCTGATTGGCGCAGTCTGTCGTGCGCCCGGTCCACGAGCGCGCAGGCCTGCTCCTCCTCGGCACGCACGACGAGCTCATAGAACCGCGCGTCGTCCTGCGGATCCGAATGCGTGCCGGGCGCGATCTGGGGCAGATCCTCACGGCAGCAGATACGGCCCGCCTGCGAGCCGCCCATGTAGCGGAGTATACGGCTCGCCTGCACAAATGCCAGATGCAGATCCTCCATCCTCTCGAATACGTCGCTGAGCGCGGCGCTCAGCTTCGCGTCGTCGGGCAGCGCGTCCAGCACGCGGCCAAGGAGGGCCCTGACGGACTGCTGTCCGTGCTGTCCCCGCTCTGCCGGAAGGAGCAGCACCAGATTGTTCCCGGTGAAATGGATATACGCCGGCGCGGTGACGAGGGGCGCGACCGACGAGAGCATTCTCGACTGGCGCGCCGCGTCGGCCGCAAGCTCGTTCGTGCCGGCGCCCGAGAGGCGCACGGCCGCGATGCGGAAGCGGTCGGGGAACTCCGGAAAATAGGCACGGGCCCGCTCGAACGTGGACGCCGAATAGGCAAGCCCCCGGATCAGCCGCTCAAACAGGTTTGCGCGCAGCAGCTCCTTCTGCTGGGCGAGCGCCAGTTCGTAGTATTCGAGCGCCGAGTCGGCTTCGCTTAAAAACTGCTCCAGATACTGGTACTCGCTGCGGTCGGCCTGTTCCTGTACGGGCGGCACGTTTAGCCTGTTTTTTCCGATCGAGGCGGCTGTGCGCACGAGACTTCGGATCGGGCGGGCGCTGCGGTGGGCGAACACGAAGCTCAGCGCCAGGCCCGACAGCACGTATACGAGCGCGAACACGAGTGCGGTCATGATGAGCGGATGCAGCTTGCGCAGGAAGAAACTGCGCGGTATTCCCACCGTCAGGCGCAGTCCCAGCTTCGCGCTTTCCTGCTCGATGAGCACGAGATCGCCGCTCCCCTGTCCCCTGGAAAAAAGAAGGTTGCCGCCCATATCGGTAAGGCGCAGGACGCTGATATCCAGCATCTCCCGGGTGACAAAGTAGTCTGTGAGGGAGTCCGTATTGAGCGTTGCATAGAAGAAGCTGCCTTGCCGCGACGAGGAATAGGGGATCCGGAGCACATAAAAGAGCGCGTCGTATCGCCTGTTGTCGTAGGACACGACGCCATATTGACCGGTCATTTTCGACAGGTTCAGACTTCCGCATATCTCCTGCTTCCACTGCGTGAAAGAGCCGATGCCGTCCACCGAAAAAAAGTCGGCATAGAACTGCTCTCCTGCAAAGTGTATCCGCTGCGGCGTGATGATGATATCGTTGCCAAGCACGATGCCGCAGTCGGCGATGATCCCGATCTCGGGAACTGAGCGCCTGAATTCGTCCGTCGCGACGATCGCGCGGTAATATTCCCCGGTGGAAAAAGGGCGCGTCAGGAAGCGCACGTTGATGATGTCCGGATCGGCGAAATCGTCCTGCACAAGCGCGGCGAGGCTCTCAAGCTCGCTCTCCATGCGCTCGAGTCCGGTTTGAATGAGCTGGCTGCTGGCGTTTACATAGCTGCGCGTGAGCAGAGACAGTATCGACTGGTAGAGCGGTACGGACAGTATGACGAGGCACAGGAAGAAAAGCACATAGGTGATAAAGAATTGTCTGCTCAGACGGTGTTTCATCCGACAATCTCCTTTTGCACAGCCTGCACTAAAAATATTATACTATTTATACTGTTTTGTGGCAACGCCCAACAGGGCCTGCATATGCGATTTTCACTGTCCGGAATCGATTATCACTGTACTGCGGACCAATTATCATACATAGGTTTGTAATAATCACATTGATACATCGCACACGGATGGCTACAATGAACAAAGGAATAATCCGGAGAAAGCATGCGCTCCGGCAACGGATGACAGGGAGGTGTGTAATGACCCGCTACGTCGTATCGACGGGCTGCACGCTGTGCGGCATGTGCGCGGCGGACTGCCCGGAGGGCGCTGTTACGCTGCGGCCCGGCGGCGCGCGGATCGATCCCCAGCGGTGCATAGGCTGCGGGATCTGCTACCGCAACTGCGCCAGCGAGGCCATACAGATCGAATTGGCCGATGAGAAAAAGGAGGAGACGAAAAAATGATCCGTTATGCCGAGAAACTTGTTCACGACAGCACCCCGATCCCGGTCCGTGGAGAGTACGACGTCGTCGTGGTGGGCGGCGGCGCGGCGGGCGTCGCGGCGGCGATGGCAGCCGGGAAGCGGGGTTTTAAAACCCTGGTCATCGAGGCCACCTCGGCGCTGGGCGGACTGGCCACGATGGGACTTGTCAATATCCCGCTCGACTATGTTTCGGGACTGGGCGTGGAGATGTTCGACGAGCTGGAGGCAATGAACGCCCACTGGCACCGCAATACCGACCCGGAGAAGCACAAGCTGGTGCTGGACCGGATGGTCCGCAAATACAACAGCGACATACTGCTCGTCACGCAGGTCATCGACGCCATCATGGACGGCGACGCGATACGCGGCGTCGTCATACAGACCAAGACCGGACCCGAGGCGATACTGGCACAGCGCGTCATAGACTGCTCGGGCGACTCCGACGTCGCCTACTATGCGGGCGCGGAGCTCATGCAGGGACGTCCGGGCGACGGCATGAGCCAGGCCTGCTCGCTCGAGTTTATCATGGGCGGCGTGGACTGGGACGCCTATCTCAATTCCGACGTAAAGAAGAACGACCCAAAGTGGATTGAGGTCATAAAGGTCGCGCTCGCCGCGGGCGATCTGCCCTACGAGGTGGATAACCATCTCAACTGGATCACGCATCTGCCGGGCCGCCCGCAGCACTGCGGTAAGGACGAGGTCAGCATATGCTTTGCGCATTCGCGCAACTGCTACCCGTCCAGCACCCGCGACCTGACCCGGATGTATCTGGAGGGGCGCGAGCAGGTGGACTTCATCAGCCGCTTCATCCAGAAGTATATACCCGGTTTCGAGGACTCGTATCTGAGCTACTCAGCGCCGCTATTGGGCGTGCGCGAAAGCCGCCGAATCGTCGGCGAGTACGTGCTGACCGCCGAGGACATCGCGCATCTGCGGAAATTCGACGACGTTGTGACCATCAGCATGCACGGGTACGACGTACACAACTTCGACGGGCCCGGCAATATCAAATGGGCGCCGATAAAGACCGATGGGAAGCTTCAGTACGTAATCTGCCATTCAGGCGGCTTTGGCACCACGACGCCGCCTCCGGGAGGCGCGCCGGTCGTCAACATAAAGGGGCAGAACGCGCTGGAGGCCGTATTTGAAGTGAGCCATTACGATATACCGTGGCGCTGCCTTATCCCGATCCGCATCGAGAACCTGCTGGCCGCGGGCCGCAACATATCGACCGACGTATACGCCCAGTCGGGGACGCGGCTTATCATGGCCTGCTTCACGATGGGCGAGGTGGCCGGTACCGCCGCGGCGATGTCGATCGCGAATGATATTCCGTTCCGCAGGCTCGACCGCGTCCGCCTGCAGCAGGAGCTTGTGGCCAGCAATGTGAACATCGGCCAGGGCACCCGCGTGATACCCGGTCTGGGCGCGCAAGCCTATAAGGAAAAGTACGCGCGCAGCCGCAGCGCCGTGCGCGGCAGCATCAACGACTCTATGAAACCGTTCATTGGTATCAAATAGTCCACCGGACAAAAGAGAGGGAGGTTACAATAATGAGTAGAAAGCTGTTCCCCGCGCTGCACGCCGCCTGCTGGCTCCTGATGGCGATACTGGTCGTATCGCTTGCGGGATGCAAACCCGCGACGAGCGAACCGACTGCAGCGCCCACCGCAAAACCGACCCAGGCCGCGACCAAGCCGCCCGCCGTCACCGACGCGCCCCCGGCATG
>JBMNNN010000178.1:0-4431 GCA_050942555.1 Christensenellales bacterium | reverse complement strand
GAACAGATATCGTCGTTTTACCGGTCAGGATTAGAAACTGCAAACGCCGGGCCGGCGCATGATTATTCTGCCGCGGGGAACAATGTGAAACGGAAAAGTATCCATGGAGGGGTATTATGAACCGTAAAAAATACATATGGCCGCTCGTCATCCTGCTGGCGGCGCTCACCATATCCTGCCGCATGAACCCGCCGTCGCCGTCGCCCTCGCCCACGGCCGCGGCAGGAACGCCCGCCGCGCAGCCTACCGGTACGGCGACGCAGGCCCCCGAGCCGGGTGCGCTTTCCCTGCCCTCGCAGCTACAGGGCGCGGAGCGGATACTCGCCGTGTATGTCGTGGACGAAGAGGAGTCCCGCGATATGAACGTAGAGGACTATCTGTGCGGCGTGCTGGCCGGGGAGATGCGCAACGACTGGCCCGAAGAGGCGCTCAAAGCGCAGGCGATCATCGCGCGGACATACCTGATCGACTTTCTCAATACGAAAGGCAAGTCGCAGTACGGCGGCGCCGACATATCGACCGACGAAAAGGAGAGCCAGGCCTATGACCTGAAGGGCGTCAACGACGCGATCCGCCAGGCCGTCGAGGAAACCCGCGGCCAGGTGATCGTGCACGGGGGGCAGGCCGTCAAGGCATGGTTCCACGCCTGCTCGGGCGGCAGGACCGCGACGGCGACCGAGGGGCTGAACTACAAGGAATCGGATCCGCCCTACATAACCGTCGTTGAGAGCGACGAATCGGCCGCGCCCCCCGAGGCCCTCGAGTGGAGCGATTCGTTCACGAAGGACGAGGTCCGCTCGGCACTCAGCGAAATGGGCCTTCGGGCAGACGCACTGGAACCGGTAGAGATAAGCGAGCGGGGGCCTTCGGGGCGGTGCGTGACGCTGACGTTCGGGAATACAAAGGTCAATGCGGCCGAGCTGCGCAAGCATCTCAATCCCGAACGCTTCCGCTCGACGCTGCTGACCGGCTGCGCGTGGAAGGACGGCAAGCTCAGGGTCTCGGGCAAAGGTTTCGGACACGGCGTGGGCATGAGCCAGTGGGGCGCCTACACGATGGCCAAGGCCGGCGCGAGCTGCGAGGAGATCATCGCGCATTATTTTAAAGACGTAAAAATCGTACAGGCGTGGTAATAACGGACTCTAGGCCTCCCGCGCCATGTCGTCGGACGGATTCCTGCGCCGGGAGACCTTCCATTTGCCCGAGCGGAACCTGAGCAGCACGATGAGCGCACGCGTGTACTGGTCGAGCACCAGCGCCGACCACGCGCCGATCAGTCCCCAGCCCAGCACGTTCACGAATACAAAGGCGACCGCGACACGGAATATCCATATTCCGAAAATCGACGCGTACAGCGGATACATCGTATCCCCGGCGCCGCGCAGCGCGCCGGCAAGCGTTAGCTGCGTCGACTGGCCGGGCTGCGCCAGCGCGAGTATTTTCAGCACGGTCCCGGCCAGCGCTGCCACCTCCAGGTCATCGGTATAAAGGCGCGCCAGCGGATGGGAAAACAGCAGAAACACGAGGCCCATCAGACACGCGACCGCGATCGCCATATGGTGTACGATGCTCGCGTAGCGCTGGGCTTTTTTAAGCTCTCCCGCGCCCAGGCTCTGTCCCACCAGCGTCGTGGCGGCCACGCCGAAGGCTCTGCTGGGAGAGAAGGAAAGGCCGCTTATGTTAAGCCCGATCTGGTGGGCCGCAAAGCCGTTGGTGCCCAGCCCCGATACCGTGCGGGCAAACAGTATGAGCCCCGACTGGAGCACGAACTGCTCCAGCGCCGCAGGGCCGCCGACCGCTGCGATCCGGCGCAGTATGCTGCGGTTCAGCCGGTAGCTGCCCCGCATCGTATCGGAAAGCCGGGATCTTCTAAAGAGCACATAGACCGCCACCGTGCAGGCCAGCACCCGCGACAGCGTCGTGGAAAGCGCGGCACCGGCGACTTCCATACGCGGAAAGCCAAACTTACCGTATATGAGCACATAGTTGCCCAGCACGTTTAGAAGGTTGCTCCCGAGGTTGTAGAGCATCGGAAGCTTTGTCTCGCCCGCGCCGCGCAGCGCGGCCGATATGCCCAGCGACAGGGCCTGGAATACGAGACCCGAGGAAACGATCCGGAAATAGACCATCGCGTTGTCGATCGTATCGTCCTGCGCTCCCATGAGCACGACGACATGACGGGCCGTGAGCGCTCCCAGCGTGCTCAGGAACACCCCGAGAACCGCGTTGATCACAAGAGACTGCCGGGTGACGGCCGAGGCGTAGGGCATATCTCCCGAGCCGACGCTCCAGGCGACCATCGCGGTGGTTCCAACGTTGACCGCGGAGAAAATCGCCAGCAGCAGCATGAACGGCTGGTTTGTCAGGCCGATCGACGTGATGGCAGCCGGACTGATGCGGCCCACCATCATCATGTCCACCATGCCGAAAAGGGTGGAAAGCACGATCTCCAGAAAAGCGGGACCCGTGATGGATGCGATCTGCTTTCCCATGCCCGGATCCATGCGCCGCCCGACCCATACCTTCACGCGCTGCCCGATTCTCGCCGCCAAGCCCACCAATTCACGCTCCTCCTTTATGCAATACAATCGTACAATTTCCTATTATACGCCCGTGGCGACGCCAAAGCAAACCCGGCCGGACGACCAGATTATGCCAGCGCATGCCTTCACGGCTGTCCCGCAGTGCCGTCCTTCGGAGAAAAGAGCGCGTTTGATTCCATAGGTATTACCCTTACGAACGAGGAATCCGTATTAGGAGAGGACGGCAGACGCTATGTGGTGACGCTGCACGATCCCTCTTCGTACAGCGGCTGGTACTACGCGCTGGCAACGCCTGAAGAGGATTACTGGAAAACGCTCAAAAGCATAAACACGCTGTTCATCGGGGCGATCGCTGCATCGCTGCTGCTGGGCGTCCTCGCCGCGACATTGCTGCTGAGACGAAACTACCAGCCGCTCAGAAACATTACAAAAATGCTCCGGGACAAGGGGGGCAACAAAGACGAATATGAGCTGATAGCCGCATCCTACAGGCGGCTGATAAGCGAGAACGACAGCATACGCAGCCAACTGAACGAGCAGTCTGCCCAGCTCGTAGAAAGATATATTTTGTCCAGGCTCAAAGGGCGCAGGTCGACCCTGTCCAGCGCTGATACAAACACTTATTATCAAATAGAAACGGAAGGGAAAACCTACTGTCTTGTCGCCTTTTCCGTCGAAAGCTCCGCCGGGAGCGGCAGTGATGAAAAAAGCGAGTCGGAACTGGAAATATTGCTCTATTCCCTCGACAATGCGGTGACAGAAACCTTGGGCAAATACGGTTTCTACAAAGCCGAAGACGGGCGTGAGCTGTTATATTTGCTCTACATGGATGAAGCGGAGCTGACGCAATGGAATACCGAGAAACTGGAGACTATGACTTTTATAAAGGATTTCTTCCATAACCGACTTTCGACATCCATAGCCATCGCCATCAGTGACACTACTAATGACTTTGAGCTGATAAGCGAGCTGTACTCCGACGCGATGCGCGCCCTCGAGTATAAGTCAATTATAGGCTACGAGGGTGTGATATTAGTCGAAGACTGTAAGCAGATGCTGGAAGACATATACCAGAACACGCAGTGGATCAGCGATTTGGTTGGAGCGGTAACCCGCGGGAACTATTCCCAGATTCAGGAGATCACGAACAGTATTTTTATACGAAGAACGCAGCAGGAGGGATCGCTGCCCCTGTCGGTATTCCGCATCGAATTGAACGAATGTATGTACAATGTTTTGAAAACCTACAGCAGCGTGATTACCGACAACAGCATGCGCCAAGCGCTTGTCGGCAAAATAATTGACCTGATGACATCAGACGATATAGCCAATATGAAGGCGGTATTTCTGGATGCGCTGTATTTTGCCTGCGACACGATCCGAAGAAACAGCAAAGGCGTCACCAGCAGCTTTATCAATCAGGTCAGGCAGTTTATCAATGAGAATTATTCGGATTACAACCTGAATATCAGCCTCATAGCCGATCGATTCTCGAAGAATCCTAATTATCTTTCCCAGGTGTATTATGCTCAGGCGGGGCAAGGTCTGCTGGACACCATACACGAGGTGCGGATTGAACGTGCGAAGGAGCTTTTACAGAATTCTTCGTTTACCATCGAACAGGTGGCACAGGCTGTGGGTTTCTGCAATCCCCGTACTTTCAGGCGGATCTTTTTGAAGCGCTGCGGTGTAAACCCCAGTCAGTATAAAACAAAGAAGGCCACGTGATCGTGAAGACATATGCATGAACGGGCAGCCTCCCGCCCTCCAGGGTAAGCCACAGACTGGAGCCATCCCCGCCCCCACAGATATCCCGCCGCTTATTTGACATATGCTCGAATACCCCGTATGATAGCCTTATACATTTTATTTTTACTTATTAAATCTC
>JBMNNN010000177.1:0-4442 GCA_050942555.1 Christensenellales bacterium | reverse complement strand
CATCGCTTTTGTCAACGACGTGGTGGACAGAGCCACGATCGATAAGCTGTGCGAGCTGGGCGTACAGGTGCTGGCGCTGCGCTGCGCGGGATTTAATAACGTCGACGTACGGGCGGCATACGGCAAACTGCATATACTGCGCGTGCCGGCCTATTCGCCCTACGCCGTGGCCGAACACGCGATGGCGCTGCTTCTGACGCTCAACCGGAAAATACACAAGGCCTACGCGAGAACCCGCGAGTTTAATTTCAGCCTGACGGGTCTTATGGGATTCGATCTGCACGGCAAGACCGTCGGAGTCATCGGAACGGGCCGCATCGGCCGCGTGTTCGTCGACATATGCAGGGGATTTGGGATGCGGGTGCTGGCCTACGACCCGTATCCTGCCGCGGATCTCCCGGCCGAGTATACCGATCTTGATACGCTTTTTCAAAACAGCGACATCATCGCGCTGCACTGCCCGCTGACCGAGCAGACGTACCATATGCTGGACAGGCAGGCTTTCCGGAAGATGAAAAAAGGCGCCGTCATCATCAATACGTCCCGCGGTGCGCTCATCGACAGCACGGCGCTGCTGGAGGCGCTGAACGACGAGACCGTATCGGGAGCGGGGCTTGATGTCTACGAGGAGGAGTACGATATATTCTATGAGGACTTCTCGAACGTAATCGTGCGCGACGACGTGCTCTCGCTGCTCATTTCCCGTCCCAACGTCATACTGACATCGCACCAGGGATTTTTAACCCGCGAAGCGCTCGAAAACATCGCGCGCACGACGCTACAGAATCTGGACGATTTCTTCGCGGGCGCTCCGCTTCCCAACGAAGTGTGCTATCTGTGCATGCAGGGCAGCGAGGCGGCCGCGTGCCGCAGGACCAACGAGAAAGGCCGGTGCTTCTAGCGTTATTCCTCTGCGACCTCGTGGCGCTCGACCTTGAAACGATGCAGCCGGACCGGCTCCGCAGGACCGATGCCGGCTTTTTCGCGCGCGATCCGGATCTGTTCCTCGACGGTCTCGACGCCCTCCAGCGCTGGCAGCAGCAGCCCGCGCCGCGCGCCCCGGGACACGATGACGCCGTACTGCATGGGGTCAAGCGATTCGGGGCCTTCTATGGGCTCGGGCGAGAACAGCACGTCCACCTTGACGCTGAGCTCCGCCAACTCGTCCTCTGATACCGGATCAAAGCGCGGATCCCTCGAGCAGGCGCTCACCGCGTTTGCGATGATCTCCTCGGCCAGCGTATCGCATGTGGGCTCGGTCGTACCGATGCAGCCGCGCAGCCGCCCGTCCCGATGAACCGACACGAACGCTCCGGCGCGTTCGCCCGCTAGCCGCTCCCGCTCCGCCGCGGCTAGCCCATCGGCGATCTGCGCAAACTGGAGAACGCGGCCCTCCCCGACAAAGGTTTCGATCGCGGCGCGCGCCAGCCGGATAAAACCGTCCTCCCTGTCGCGCGCCGCCCGCCGCCGCTCGTCGAGCGTCCGCGCGATCGCGGGCAGCAGCGAGGGCGCTTCCTCATGCGCCGTGAACAGGGCCGTCTTGTAGCCCACGCCGAAGGGCGCCTCGGAGGATATGAGCCGCGCCTCGACGCGCCGCTCGTCGAGCGCGCCAAGACCCACGCACAGGGGCCGGTACCCGCACTCGGACGCAGGCTCTACAAGGGACGGCGGCAGCGTCAGCAGCGCGACGAGATCGCCGCTCACGATCGCCTCGTCGAGCGCCGCGTCAAACAGCGGTCCCTTCGGGTGGTATCCGTACGGTCCGTCGTCGCTTCGCCGGTGCGACATGTCGCCGCTGATAACCACCGCGCAGCGCACCCCGATGCGCCGGGCCGCCGTAGCCGCCGCGATGCCCGCGCGGTAGTGCTCGATGGGCGCGAGGCCGCCCACCGACAGCGCGACGATCCGGTAGGACGCATACTCCGCGTCGATGAACGACATCGGAACCAGTATCCCGTGATCGAGCTGCGGCCTGACCCGGTAGCGGTTCGCTGTCTTTTCGTTGAGGCGCGCGCACAGGATATCGGTGCGGGCCAGCTCCTCGGCGATCGCGCCGGTCAGCTCCCGGTCGATTTTCTTTTCAAACGCCACGTCCCGCGCGCCGAACGACTGCAGGCTTCCCGACAGCGACGCGGTATCCCACAGCGCGACGCCATCGGAGAACGCCGGCCCGTGGGGCGTCACATAGAGCAGCGTCTCGTACCGGGCCTGCGCGATATGCCGGGCCACCTCTTCCATGCCCGCCGTCGTTGCGGCGGCTTCCTTTTCCCGGCCGCCTCCTACCCGCGGTATCACGATGGGCGGGTGCGGCATCAGGTATGCAGCTTCGACAGCCATCAGAGGTTCCTCCCTTCATACGTTACCGATGTATACATCGTTCAGGCGCTTGCGGGCGATCTGCGCGAGACGGCGCAGCGTATCGGGGGAAGTGGCCGGCGCGCTTGCGCGCCAGCTCGGAAAATACCGCGTCAGATGCAGCGGTATACCGGGGTTGAGACCGGCCAGCCAGCGGCATTGGGACTCGATATCGCCGGGATCGTCGGACACGCCGGGCACCACCAGCGTCGTCACCTCCAGGTGGCAGTCCGAGCGGGCGACGGTTTCGATCGTCCGCATCACATGGCGCAGTTCGCCGCCCGTCCATTTGCGGTGCTTTTTTTCGTCGAATGATTTAAGGTCGATGTTCATTGCGGTCATAAACGGCAAAAGCTCAGCCAGCGGGCCGGGGTTTATATAGCCGTTCGTGACCAGTACGACGCCAAGCTCCTCATGGCGCGCCGCCCGGGCGACGTCCAGCGTCCACTCATAAAACACCGACGGTTCGTTGTATGTCAGAGCGACCGACGGGCAGCCGGCCTGCCGCGCCATCGCCACGATCTCTTCGGTGGACAGCGCCCGCGCAGCGGGCATTCCGTGGGAAATGCGATGGTTCTGGCACCACGCGCAGTGCATGTTGCATCCGAACGAGCCTGCGGAAAGCGTCGTTGTACCCGGAAGGTACCGGCGCAGCGGCTTTTTTTCGATGGGATCGATGGCCAGCGATGTGACCAGGCCCCGGTTGAGAGACCGGAGCGCGCCGAATTGGTTTTCGCGCACGCCGCACCGGCCGCGCCTGCCCGGCGCGACGACACAGCCGTGCGGACACAGCAGGCAGCGCACGCTTCCGTTTGAACCTGGCTCCCACCAGGCGGCCTCATGCATGCGGTTCCCTCCCGGCCCAAGTTTCGTTGGCGCTATCAGAATACCCGACCGGCCGATCGAATATGATCGGGTGGCTGGGTTTCCGCACGATTTTATCGACCGCCCATATTGGCGGCATGGCGTATTTTTCCTCTCCTTCATTATAGGAGAGTATCCGGCGGATGTCAACGAAGCCGGGCTATTGAATAGCAGTAAAAACCCCGCGGGCACAGCGTGTCCGCGGGGCTGTATGGCGAATAAATATTGATCTACCGGAGCCCCGCGGCGGCCGCCTCGTCCAGCACCACCGTGACGTCCGCATGCCGCTGCAGCAGGCTGCCGGGCACCATCGTCGTCACCGGCCCGCGAAGCACCTGGCGAATGATGTCGGCTTTGTCGGCGCCGCGGGCCATCAGCAGTATCCGCCGCGCCGAGAGTATGTTGGCAAGCCCCAGCGTCAGCGCGCGGGTCGGCACCTCGTCGATACTGCGGAAAAACCGCGCGTTGGCGCGCCGCGTTTTCTCGTCGAGCGCGGCGACATGGGTGCGGCTGTCGGCGGGCGTGCCCGGTTCGTTGAAACCGATATGCCCGTTGTGGCCCACGCCCAGCACCGCAAGGTCGGCGCCGCCCGCCGCCGCAAGCGCGACGTCGTACTGCGCTGCGGCCTCATCGGGATCCGCCGCAAGACCGTCGGGCACATGCCACTGCCCTTCGGGTATGTCGATATGGTCAAAAAGGTGCTTTTTCATAAAGGTGCGGTAGCTTTCCGGGTGTTCGGCGGGAATGCCGATATATTCATCCAGATTAAAAGTCGTGACATGCGAAAACGATACCCCTGCTTCGTGCCGCCGCACTAGCTCCGCATACAGCGGCAGCGGCGTGCTCCCGGTGGGCAGTATCAGCACCGGACGGGGCTTGCCTGCGGCCGTTTCCATCACGGTATCGGCGGCGATCCGGGCCCATTGGGCCATATCACGGGTTATATGCAGTTTCATCGTTGCATTCACTCTCCATTTTTATATATTTCTATGGTACGATACAGTATAGATCGCTGCGGTTTGTTTGTCAAACGCATGGAAAAACAGGTGCAGATTTTCTTAAGAGGTTCCGCTCCTGCCCGGCCTTTCTTGACGCCAGTCGGGCCCGGGGATACAATAAAGCAAACCCGCATACAGGAGGTTTTTTATGAAAACCCTTCAGATCGGCATACTGGGATTCGGCGCGATGGGCAAGATGCACACGCTGGGATACAGGACGCTTCC
>JBMNNN010000176.1:0-4465 GCA_050942555.1 Christensenellales bacterium | reverse complement strand
ACCTCCGAGTCGATGTCGCCGAGAAACTCGCCGGTCATCGCCGGGTCGAACGGCTGCTGGGAAAGAAGGGTCTGCACCAGCAGCTTGACGGTGCTCAGCGGCGTTTTGAGCTCGTGGGAAGCGTTGGAAACAAACTCGGTGCGCATCCGGTCGATGCTCTCCAGCCGTTCGCTCATCGCGTTGAACGTCTCGGCCATCCGCGCGAACTCGCTGTGGCCCCGCACGCGTACGCGATGGGAGAAATGGCCCTGGCCCAATATCAATATGCCCCGCGTCAGCTCCCGCACGGGCCGGATGATCGCGCCCGACAGCAGGTAGTTGAGAATAACCATAATAAGACACATAAGTACCGTGAAAAAATTGAACTGGAAGCGGAGCCTTTCGATCCGGTCCACCGCGTCCTGTATCGACGCTGAAAGTACCACCGCGCCGATGATGCGGCCCCCGCTGACGATGGGCGCGGCGCTGTACAGAACCCACTGCCGCGCATCGGGATTGATGTCGATAAGCTGCCGCAGGCGCTCCAGGAGCCCCGGGCCGTACGTCGGCTCCTTTCTCTCGTCCACATACAGAAGGTGCAGCCCCGACGCGGTGCTCCTGGATCCGGTCAGCACGCTGACGATCTCCTCGTGGGTCATTTTCATGCCGTTGAGCATGGAAAAAGCGTCAGCCTGCACCACGCCATACCGATCGACGACCAGCACCCGGCCGCCGAGCGACTTGGAGTTTTCCAGTATATATTCGTAGAGACCCCTGTCGTCAGATGCGTCCAGCAGCGCCGTCGCCTCAACGGCCATCCGCTCGGCCTGCTCTGCGCCGCTGCTGACCTGCTGCTCGATCAGATACTCGCCCACCATCCGTATGGCAAGGCTATTGAAAAGCACCAGCGCGGCCAGCGTTACCGCGATGTAGAGTATCATCATCCGCCAGCGGATGCTGAATATCCTCCTACTTGTCCGAGAAATAGTATCCCACTCCCCATTTTGTCTGGATAAACTCGGGCTGTCCGGGATTCGCCTCAATTTTTTCGCGCAGGCGGCGGATATGGACGTCCACCGTCCTCAGGTCGCCCAGATAATCGTACTTCCATACGGTTTCCAGAAGCTGCTCGCGGCTGAATACTTTGCCCCGGTTGGTTATAAACAGCTTCAACAGATCGAATTCCTTGGCGGTCAGATTGACCTCGCGGCCGTCGATCGTCACGCTCCGGTTATCGAGCTTGACCGTCATGTTGCCCGCGGTTTCGATGCCCGCATTCTCGTTCTCGTCGGAATGCGCGCTGATGCGGCGGAACAGCGACTTAATGCGCGCCTTCACCTCGAGTATGTTAAAGGGTTTGGTCATATAGTCATCGGCCCCGTACTCGAGGCCCAGTATCTTGTCCATGTCCTCCCCTTTGGCGGTGAGCATGATGATGGGCACCGTACTGCGCTGGCGTATCTGCTGGCACACCTGCATACCGTCCATTTTGGGCAGCATGACGTCCAGCAGAATGAGGTCGTATTCGTTCCTTTCAGCCTTCTGAACAGCCTCCTCGCCGTCGTACGCCGTGTCGGTCTCGTAGCCGTCCTGCTCCAGACTGAACCTGAGGCCCTTGACGATCAACGGTTCATCGTCGACGATCAGTATTTTTTTCTTAGCCATGGAAGTCCTCCTTTGTGCTGGTGCTGCGATTCGCAGCAAAGCTCCCGGTCGTAATCAGATAACCGCGCGGACCAGCAGCCATATTAGCGCTGCCAGCCCCAATACCAAAGCGCCCAGTTGCGCGTCTCTCGACGACACTCCACACCCCGGCTTTCTTGCGGCGATCCCCTCATACTATTATACCATGAAATATCCCTGTACAAAACCGCTTTCGATGGTGTAATATAGTCCTATCACCCTGCCGGGAGGTACCAATGAGAAAAGCCGTAATTCCGATCATATGGTTACTGCTGCTGCTCATACCCGCCAGTGCGCTGGCTGCTCCGCCCCCTGCACCCCGCGACTGGGATAAATTAGCGCCCGAAGGCGAACTGCTCGATACCGCATTGGCATCAGTTCAGTCATCCATACTGGTAGACGCGCGCACCGGGAAGGTGCTGTTTGAGAAAAATGCCGACGAACAGCGCGCGCCCGCCAGCCTGACAAAAATCATGACATGCCTTATCGCCCTTGAAAAATGCGAGCTGACCGACCAGGTGACGATCTGCGATCTGGACGACCTCGCGAAAGACGCCAGTGTAGCCGGCTTTAAGGAGGGCGAGGTGCTGACCATGGAGGATGTGCTCTACGGGCTCATGCTCGAGTCGGGAGGCGATGCGGCGCTGGCAATCGCCGTACATATCGCGGGCAGCGTGGAGGCATTCAGCGATATGATGAACGAGCGCGCGGCTCAGCTGGGCATGGACAACACCAGGTTCACCAACCCGCACGGCCTCACACAGGAAGGGCACTACTCGACAGCGCGGGATCTGGCCATACTGACGCTCGAGTGCATGAAGTATCCCAAATTCCGCAAGATTGTCAGCACCTATCAATACACCTGCTATCCGACGAACAAATCCAGTAAAAATAACGAGCTCATCAATACGAACAGGCTTGTAAACCCCAGCGACAGTGAGAAATACGCTTACGGAAACGCGATCGGCGTCAAAACCGGCTATACGAGCGCAGCCGGATACTGTCTGGCGTCGGCCGCCGCCAAGGGGGACATGGAGCTCATCGCGATCGCGCTGAACGGAAGCGACTACGGCCGCTATGTGGACAGCATCACGATGTTCGAATACGGCTTCGCGTTCTATGACTCGCTGGACGTGCAGGGCTTTCTCTCGTCCGAGCCCCTGAGCATACCAATCTCCAAGGCCGCGCTGGACGATCCCGGGCAGGGCTATATGGAACTTTTAATGGTGCCCGACGGCCCGGCCTGGATCACCGGTAAAAAGGAAACGATAGCGACGCTTAAAAACGACCCCGACCGCTTTAAAAAAAGCGTCGAGCTCGTACCGAACCTGACAGCGCCCATCAAGAAGGGCGACGAGGTCGGAACCGTCACGTTCTCGCTGGACGGGAAGCCTGCACTGACGTGCTCGCTGATGGCCTCCCGCGATATGGAGGCGCAGCCTGAGCCTACTCCCGATCCCAGCGCGACGGTGTCTCCGACTGCCGGACGGACTGCCGCTCCCGAGCCCACCCCGCTTCCGGACCCGTATCTGCCGCTGGGATGGATCCGGTACGCCCTCGTAGGACTGGCCGTGCTCATCGCGGTTCCCGTTACGCTCATACTGCTGGCCCGGATGAAGCGGGAACGCCAGCACAAGCACTACCGATATAAGAACCGCCGGCGGTAAAGCGCCGCGCATATGCGACTGCCGGGGCGCATCATCAATGCGCCCCGGTTTTTCATAAGCAAGCAATATCAGGTATCAAGTCTTGTCTCAGCGAAATACGGGATTCATCTTTGAAAGCAGGATTCGTCCCGCGGGTACACCGGCGGGAAACAAATTGCAGGCGGGCTTACCGATTGTCACGGTTTGTCGTCACTCGACCAGCGTGATATTGTTCCCGCGGTCCCACAGGCGCTCCAGATCATAGAACTCGCGTTCTTCCTGGTGGAAGATATGCACCAGTATGTCGCCATAATCCATCAGGATCCATCGGCCCGCCGCATAGCCTTCCTCCCTGCGGGGAGGCCCTTCCTTCTCGTGCAGCTCGTCAAACAGCGCCCGGGTCTGCACCACTGTGCGTCCGCTGGCGATGACGAACGCGTCGGCGATAATGGTCATATCGGATATGTCTACGATCCGGACATCCTGCGCCTTCTTATCGAGAAGCAATCTGGCGATGCGCTGGGCTGACTGGCTTACCTCATTATGCAATCGGTTCTCTCTCCTGTCGGGCTAAATCCTGGGCGTTTTCCATCCGGTTCCAGCGGATGCTATTATACACCGTGACCGTAGTGGGATGCAAGAGGTATCCCCGCTCGAGCACGTGAATCATCACCCGCTCAAGCCCCAGCATGAACGCTTCATCCAGATCGCGCTCAGCCGCCAGCCGCAGCCGGTCGACGCCGGGATAGCTGCGCGTAGGCTCGATGAGGTCGGCAACCGATACGACCTTGTCCAGCGCGGACATATCCGGGCGCGGCACCGTGTGCCAGCATATGGCCGAAAGCACCGCCGCGTCGGTTACGCCGAGCTGCTCACGGGCGATCCATGCCCCTGCCGGCGCGTGCAGCAGCGCTGGGCACCGGAGCAGTATTTCGTCGATATCGAATCCGTAGGCGCGCGCGGCGCGCACGAGGGACGCGTCGTCCAGGCTTTTCCCGCAGTCGTGAAGAAGCCCTGCGAGCGACGCCCGGCCGGGATCCTCCCCGAAACGGCGGGCGAGCGCGGCCGCCGCGCGCTGCGTCCCCAGGCTGTGCGCATACCGCGCGGGATCCAGGTGGTCGTTAAGCCACTGCCGATAGAAATCTTCCTGTTTATCG
>JBMNNN010000175.1:0-4478 GCA_050942555.1 Christensenellales bacterium | reverse complement strand
GAAGACCTTGTAAATCTGTTTGAGAAGGCGGGTTGCGTTTCTAGAGATGAAATTCCTCTAATATCAGCAGATATATTATCCATAAAGAATGTTTTAAGAGACTTAATTAATCGGAAAGACGAGCTGGAAAGCATCGGCAGAAAGACAAGGCAATACTGTGAGAAATATCATTCTCTTGAGTCTGTTGGCAAATGGTTTGATGATGTTATAAAATCAATTGGGATATGATTTGATTATGAGGACACACAATTGGAACCAAACGAGATGGAAAGTCTTTCGGCATCGGTGCTGGAAGCGCAGACGGGGGATCCCGACCCGGCTCCCGTCCCGCTGCCCGGCGACCGGTTCGTCGCGGTGATTGACGACGACCCGACCGGGATACAGACCGTACACGGCGTCGGCGTGCTCATGGATGATTCGCGCGATATGATACTGGACGCGGCGCGTCGCCACCAGCTCTTTTTTATCGAGACCAACTCCAGGGCGATGGACGAGGACCAGGCGGCGCAAACCTATTCGCGCATCATGGAAAGGCTCGTATCTATTTCGCGCGAAACGGGTATGGATTTCACCGTCGTGAGCCGCAGCGACTCGACGCTCAGAGGGCACTACCCGCGCGAAACGCAGGCGCTGCGCCGGGCATATGAGCGGATGACAGGCAGTGCTTTCGACGGGGAGATACTGGTTCCGTTTTTCCTGGAGGGTGGGCGGTACACGATCGGAGACGTCCATTATGTGCGCAGGGACGCGTTCCTCATACCGGCCGGGCAGACCGAGTTCGCCCGCGATCCCGCGTTCGGCTATGCGCATTCCGACCTCAGGCGCTATATTTGCGAAAAGCACCGCGGCCGCGTGCGTCCCGGCGACGTCGGCTCAATCACGCTCGAGGATCTCCGCGGGGGCGACGGGGGCGCTGCATACCGGAAGCTCATGGGGCTGTCGGGTGGCGGCAGCATGATCGTCAATGCGGTTCATTACGGAGATCTGGCCGCGCTCACCCGCGCGCTGCGGCGGGCGGAGGCTGAGGGCAGGCGCTTCCTGTACCGGACGGCCGCGTCGTTCGTGCGCGCATACGGCGGCATCGCGCCCCGGCCGCTGCTTACGTCCCGCGAACTGATCAGGGGCCGCGGGGGGCCGGGCGTCGTGGTCGTGGGCTCCCATGTCCGCAGGACCACCGAGCAGCTCCGCAGGCTGCTGGAGCTGCCGCGGGCCCGGGCCATCGAGGCCGACGCAGGCATGCTGCTCGCGGGCGGCGCGGACGCCGCGCGCGAGATCAGCCGCTGCGCAGGGGCGATCGACGCGGCGCTTGGCGAACCGGCGCTGCCCGTCGTCTACACGTCCCGGGCCGTCATCACCGCGCCCGGCGGGGACAGCGGCGCCAATCTGGCCATCGCGCGGGCCGTATCCCACGGCGTCGTTTCGATCCTGCGCGCGATGAAACGGGAGCCCGCCTTTGTGATTGCAAAGGGCGGCATCACTGCAAGCGACGTGGCCGCAAAGGCCCTCGGCATCCGGACGGCGCTCGCTTTGGGACAGATCCTCCCCGGAGTTCCCGTCATCCGCTGCGGTCCGGAGAGCCGTTTTCCCGGCATGCCCTGCGTCATATTCCCCGGCAACGTGGGAGGAGAGTACGACCTGCGCGAGGCGGCCCAGCGGATGGAGGGAAGCTGACCCTGCCTGTCCGAAGAAGTCCTGCGCGGCGGGGACGCCCGCGCCACAATTCGCATGGGAGGCGGTACGATGCCGGAATACATACTGACGTTTGACCTGGGCACCACCGGAAACAAGGCGGCGCTCATCGACCGGGGGGGAATCGTATTTCGAGCTGTGACCGCGGGCTACGGCGTGGACTATCCAAAGCCCGGCTGGGCCAGCCAGCGCGCCGAGGCCTTTACGGAAAGCTGCGCCAAAGCCTGCCGCGTGCTGCTGGAGGGCGTAGACCCGGCGGATATCGCCTGCATCGGCCTGTCGGGTACGATGAACGGATGTCTGCCCGTCGACGAATCGGGTCAGCCGCTGCACCCGCATATCATACACGCCGATACGCGCTCAGCCGAACAGGCCCGCGGGATGGAGAAAACCGGCATCGACTGGTACCGCCTCACCGGAAACCGGGCCTCGCCGCGCGGCTCGGCGGCCAAGGTCATTTGGCTGCGGGATGAGCGGCCGCAGGTTTATCGCCGGACGCGCTGGTTTTTGCAGACCAAGGACTTTGTGCGCGGGTGGCTGACCGGAGACTGGGGCGTGACCGACCTCTCCGACGGCGCGCTGACGGGCATGATGGACATCAAGAGGCGGCGCTGGGCCGGGGACGCGCTGCGCGAATGCGGCATCGACAGCGATAAGCTGCCCCGTATCCTCCGGTCCGACACGGTCGCGGGCACGCTGACCGCCGGGGCCGCGCGGGCGCTGGGACTCAGGGCGGGAATCCCCGTTTCGGTGGGCGGTGGCGACGGTGCATGCGCTGCGGCCGGCGTGGGCCTTAGCGAAGCCGGGCAGGCATACTGCTGCCTCGGCTCCACCGCGTGGATATCGGTCATGGCCGGGCAGGTGCTCGATGCCGATGCGCGGCGCTTCGTACACTATTTCGACCTGAGCGGCGCGCACATCATTCCCACCGGGACCGTGCAATCGGCCGCGTCGGCTTTCGACTGGGCGCTTTCGGCGCTGGGCATCGGCGGTATCGCCGAAGCTGCGCGGCTTGCCGCCCAGGCGCCGCCCGGAGCCGGGGGCGTGCTGTTCGCGCCGTATCTGCAGGGAGAGCGCACTCCCTGGTGGGACGACGAGGTGCGGGGCGCGTTCGTAGGGCTGTCGTCGGGGCATACCCGGAGCCATATGATGCGCGCCGTCTACGAGGGCGTTGCCTGCGCGCTGCGCTCGGTGCTGGGGGTATTCGCGGAAAACGGTGCGCGTCCCGCTGCGCTCGCGGTGCTGGGGGGTGGCGCGCAGTCGGAGTTCTGGTTGCGCGTTCTGGCCGATATAGCCGGGATATGCCTGCTGCCCCACCGCGATCCGGGCATCGCCACCTCGCTGGGCGCGGCGCTCGCGGCCGGGGTGGCGGTCGGTTTCTGGAACGGATGGCGCGAGGCGGCGCGGATACCGGCGCGCTCGGCTCCTGTCGATCCCGATCCGGCCCGCGCGGCGGCATACCGTCCCGTATGGGAGGCGTACGACAAGCTGTACGAAGCCCTGCGCATCGTGACTCCGGCCCTGTCGGCGCTGCGCCGCCAGAGCGGAACGGATGACGATCCGGCGGTTTAGGGGTATAAAATACCGCTTATAGGCGTATTTTCAATGAAATTTTGTTGCACTCACACACCGCCTGTGATACAATTGCGCCTGGACGTTCACATCCGGGAACGACGGGCACGCAAGGGAGGGTTGGGCGATGCAGCAGTTTGACATGCGCTATGTGGGACACCCGGCACAGGTGGGCGGCGTGACGCGCTTTATCTATGTCGGCGGACGCGCGGACGGGATCCGGGCGGCCAGGGTGAATACCGGCGGGGGACTCGAATACACGGTGCTGGAGAGCCGCTCGATGGATCTGTACGATCTCTCCTTCGGCGGCGTCAACTGCGCGTTCATCGCAAAACCAGGCCTCGTCCATCCTGCGTACTTTTCCGCGATGGAGGGAGAGTTCCTGCGCTTCTTCCCGGCCGGGATGCTCTACACGTGCGGTCTTCTCAATATCGGGCAACCCCGCCGGGGGGCGTTTGAGACGATGCCCCAGCACGGCCGCATAGCGGCCACGCCCGCCGAGGAATTCTCAGCCGGGGTCGACCGGGAGTCGGGCCGGATCGTGCTGGAGGGGGTCATGCGGCAGGCCGCGCTTTTTCATGACCGGCTCACGCTGCGGCGGCGCATCGTATCCGAGATGGGCGGCGCGTCGCTTCATATCGAGGACACGGTGACCAACGAGGGGTACGAACCGGCCGATATACGCCTTTTGTACCACTTCAACTTCGGCTGGCCGCTCCTTGCCGAGGACGCCTGTCTTGCGATCGATTCGCAGAGCGTCGAGCCTTCCACGCCCGACGCTCGGCGGGGGCTGGGCCGGTGGGATCGCTTTGAGGAGCCTTCGTCGCCCCGGGCGGAGGAAGTGTTCTTCCATGCGCCCCGGCCCGATACGCGCGGCCTGGCGCACGCCCAGCTCGTTCGCGAATCGCTGGGGATCGGCATGCGGCTGTCCTGGCAGACCGATACGCTTCCCCATATGATCGAGTGGAAATCGATGCAGTCGGGGGATTACGTGCTGGGACTGGAGCCTGCCACGCTGCGGTTCGACCGGGCCGACGAGCCCGGGGCACCGCTTGCGCCGGGCGCGCAGCGCGTATTTAGCATGACTCTTGAAGCATTCCGATGCCGTTCAGGCAGAGCCTGATCGGTTTTGGCGGTTGTTGGTTTTTTGCGGCCCGCGCATTGCGATGGGCGGCTTTTTGTAGTACACTGTAATCGGGCGATGGAGGCAAAAGATT